>JBGQHN010000255.1:0-6754 GCA_041497975.1 Planctomycetia bacterium
CAAACGCGAACAGCTCGACAATGGCGACGGCCCTCAGCACCCAGGCTTGGAGGTTTCGATAGTCCATGCTGTGCACTTTCGAGGGCGGGGAGTGCTGAATCGACACGGCGGGCACCGCGGGACAAAATGGGCGGCTCGCGGTCAGGATAATGTCCGCCTCGCGCGCGTGCAACCGGGACGAACCGACCTTGTCGTGGACGGCAGGACGGTCGTCGGTGGCGCGCGAGGGGGCGGCGCTGCTAGTCGCCCGCGCCGATATCGTCGTCGAAGGCCTCGAGAATCAGATCGCACTCGCGCGCTTCGTGCGCGTGCAGGCGGTTGGAAAACGCTCGATATTCCTCCGCCAGTTCGCCCACCGCGGCGGCCGGCTCTTCGTGGTATGCCAGCCTCTCGGCACGTTCCACGATGCGGCACAGTTGAGAGAACAACTCGCCGTGCTCGGACCGCAGCCGTTCGGCCCGAACGCTCAGATGGGGCGCCACGCTGATCGCGTCCTCGAAATATCCAAAAGCCTCTTCCAGCGAAAAATGCATGGCCAATTGATCGCGCAGCTTCGTCAGCAACTCCGCCAGCCGGTCGTGTTCGACTTTCATCCACACGGGCCGATTGAGCATGGCGGCCGCGTGGTGCTTCAATTGGCGCAGCTCGTGATGATCGTCCTTGATCTCTTGCAAGAAGGCGGCGTTGATCGAGATCGTACGCGTTGCCAGCGCCATGGTGTTCTCCCGCGTCGAAGCGGAACTCGTGGACCAACCCCAGGCCCGGCGACATCTGCTGATGCAGTCGCTTCGAGAGCCGTCCCAAACCCCCGCGGCGCGGCGACTCAGGCGGCGCCACTATCCAAGTTTACGCTTTCCACGATGGAAAGGCCGAGACAAAACGAGACACGGAAGAACGTATGAGAGATGATGTACCTGAAATCTAGCCACGGGTGCTGGCACTTGTCAAATATCGAATTGGGTGGCGTGGCCATAACACCTTAGGGGCACGCGGCCTGGCCTTTCGCATAGCTCGGCCCGAGCGGTTATGATAGTCGGCGGCGACCATCCCACGCTCGAGCGATGGCGCGTGGCAATTCCTGGGGGGAGGATTCACATGAGCACGCAAACAACTTTTCTGCGGCGCGATCCGGCTGACGCCGTGCCGTGGCCGGAAACGTGCGGCGAGATCCGCTGCCTGGTGGAAGAAAAAGACGGCGCCGCCGGCGAAGTGCATCACGTGAAAATCCAGGACGCCAAGCTGCACTACCACGCCCACACCGATGAATTCTACTACGTCATCGACGGGCAAGGGACGATGATCCTGGACGACGAAACGATCGAGCTGCACAAGGGCGTGGTGGTGTACGTGCCGCGGGGCGTCAAGCACAAGGCCATCGGCGACCTGACAGTGCTCACCGTATGCATTCCGCGCGGCGTGCTTTCCGACGTGCACGAGCTGGAGTAGGCCGCCGCGGTCAATCTCCGCGGGCGCAGCAAACGAGGCAGATGTCGTCGCTCTGCAGCCGTCCGCGCACGAAGCGTCGCACGTCATCCAGCAGCGCCTGTCCCACGCCCTCGACTCCCTGCGGGGCTCGCGCGATGACTTCGCGCATCCGCTTCGACCCGTACACGTCCCCCTGCGAGTTCATCGCTTCGCTGATGCCGTCGGTATAGAGGACGATCGTGTCACCGCGCTCCAGCGGCAGCTCGATTTGCTCGTAGCTCCGTTTGGCGTCGCAGCCCAAGGGCAACCCGCCCTCGCCGCCTCCCAATTCCTCGATCGAGTGGCCGCGCCGCCGCAGCGGCGGCAGGTGGCCCGCGTTGACCAACGTCAAGCGATGGCGCAGCGGGTCGAGCACGCACAGGGCAAACGTCACGAAGTGGTAGTTGAGCATCTCGGACGACAGATCCTGGTTGAGCTGCTGCACCGCCTCGGCGGGGGTGGCCGACGTGGCCAGGCAGTAGCGCACTTCCGAACAGAAGTGGGCCATGAGCAGGGCCGCCGAGACGCCCTTGCCCGCCACGTCGCCAATGGCCAAGGCCAGCCGTCCGTCGGGCAGCGAAATGTAGCCGAAGTAATCGCCCCCGACTTCATCGGCCGGCTGATAATAGTCGTAGAACTGGTAGCCGGCCAACTGTGGGCGTTGCTGCGGCAAGAACTGAAGTTGCACTTGCTTCGCCGTGCCCAGGTGTCGTTGATAGCTGCCGACATCCGAACTGGACTGCCGCTCGCCTGCCGATTCCACGGTTTGCCCGGCGATCGTGGCCACGGTGACCAGCACGTCCAGGTCGGCCTGGGCAAAAGCGCGTTTCGGGTCGGTCGTATCGAGATACAAGATGCCTAGCGGCCGCCGTGATGGTCCCATCAAAGGCGCGCAGATCATCGACAGCCGCTGATAGTCGAAAACCGATTGATTCATGTCCGCGGCCGGATCTCCGGCGCCGTCGGACATCAAAATGGCCTCGGCGGTTGACATGACGTGCAACGCGGTTTTACGGCTGATCGGACCAAAGGTCATGCTATGGCCGGTCTCGCTCTTGCGATGCTTCATGGCCCGCGGCACCAGGTGCCCGTCCGAACCCTCGGCCAGCAGGATGTATCCGCGCGAGGCCTGTGGAAAGATCTCGAAGAGGTTGTCCATGATCTTCGGAAGGATTTCGTCGACGTCGAGGTTGCCTTCCAAGTTGAGCGAGATTTTGAGCGCCGCGCGAAAGCGGGCCTGCGAGCCGACTTCGGCCTGTTCGTGAACGGCCGGCCCGTGCGACAACACCACGCGCGCGGCGGAGGGTCCCCGCTCGCCGGCCTCTTCCAGCAGAGGCACGCGCTCCAGCGCCCCCGGAGCGTCGGCCGATATCGTCTCTTCGGCGACGGCGGGCGTGCCTTCGTGGAACACGGTCACGACTTCGTAGATATGGATGCGATCCTGATCCTTGATCTGCGTGCGTCCCTCCAGCCGGCGGCCGTTGAGGTACGTGCCGTTGAGGCTCGACAGATCCTCGATGAAGTAGCCTTCCGCCGAGCGCACGATCCGCGCGTGTTGCCGCGAGACCGTGTGATTTCGCAACACGATATCGCAAAACTGGTCGCGGCCGACCACCATTTCGTCGGAAGTGAGCTCGAAGAATTGCCGGCCATTGGCGTCGGTGCAAACTTCGAGAGTCGCCATGACAAAAACCCTTGCCCGCTCGGCGGCGGGCCGCGAGAGGTGGCGCGCTCTGCCGAACATCCAAGGCAATTGCGCCTGCGGCCCCCTATCGACCACTTTCTCATTCGCTCGCAAGTGTGTCAATCGACTTTTCATCGCAGCCACTCGCCCTGGTTCGGACGAGGTTTGGGGCCGGCGTGGCGGTGGTGGAAACGACCGTCAATGCCGCGGTTGCCGGCATTTCCGTCCTCTGGCGTCATGGAAGATTTCACCCTCTGCTGCATCTGTTCCGCGGCTGGCGCCGCGCAGCGAAAGGTAGGCGTGCGTTTCCAAGAATGTCTTCGCCGGCCGCGACGAGATCTTGGCGGCCCCTGGACCAAGACATCGCGCGGATCCGCATAACTTCCTTGCCCGGCGAGAGATGGTCGCCATGGCGAGCGGCCAGCAACGCGCCGCGCCTGAAGTGAAACGAACGCTGGCGCCGCCGCCACGGCACTCGCCGGCCGTTGAAAAGTGGGACCGGCTCCGCGCCAGATCGCCCGAAAGAGTGTGAAAAACAATATCCGCGTGGTGCCTGTCCCAGTTTTTCAACAGGCGATCAGCCGAGATCCTTGATCACGCGGCCCGTACTGAGCTTTTGTCTCAACTGCTGAAACTCGTCCCAGTAATCGAGGGTATGGTCGATTCCCAAATGGTAGAAAATCGTGGCCGCCAGATCGGCGGGTGAAACGGGCCGATCCTTCACGAAGGCACCGCTTGCGTTGGTTTCGCCATACACCTGGCCGCCGCGCACCCCGCCCCCGGCCAAGAGCACCGTGAAGGCGTGGGGCCAATGGTCGCGGCCCGTCTTTTCCGTCATTCCATTCTGCACGATCTGGCCGATTTTGGGCGTGCGCCCGAACTCGCCCGTGACCACGACCAGCGTCGTCTCCAACAATCCCCGCGCGGCCAGATCCTCCAGCAGTGCCGAAAAGCTTTCGTCAAAGCGGGGCGCGAGGCGATCCTTGAGCGACGGGAAATTGTGATTGTGCGTATCCCAGAACGGCGAAACTTTCTCGTTGCGCGTCTCGTCGTCCCAATTCACCGTGACCAGCGACACCCCCGCCTCGACCAGTCGCCGGGCCAGCAGCAAACTTTGTCCGAACTTGCCCGCGCCGTATCGCGCGCGCACTTTCGCCGGCTCCATGTCGAGTCGAAAGGCCTCGTTGGCTCGCAAGTCGCCCAGCATCGAAAAAGCCGTTTCCACGTGGCTGGCGAACGTGCGCACGTTGGGCTCGCCGGCCAGCGGACCGCCGAGCGTGGCGTCGAGCTGCCGCAAGAGCTCGCGCCGGGCGCGCACCCGATCGACCGGCACATCCGCGGCCAGGCGAATGCCGTGCACCTGGAACTTCTCGTCGCTGGGATCTCCTTGCACGAGGAACGGATTCGAAAGCTCGCCCATGCGGCCGCCGGTCTGCCCGGCGATCCGCTTGTCTTGACCCGTGAATTGCAAGTACCACGGCAAAACCACGGCCGGCGGCAGCGCCGCGCGCCGCTGGCCATAGCGCATCAAGAGTGAACCCAGCGAGGGCCAGTCCTCGGGCCGGGCCTGGTCGGTCACCGGCGGCCCGAAGTACGGCCGGCCGCTGAACATCTCGCTGCACGCCGGTCCGTGCACCGGCATGCGATGCTCCATCGACCGCAGCAGGCACAGCTTGTCCATCTGCGCGGCCATGCGCGGCAAATGCTCGCAAAGCTGCACGCCGGGCACGCGCGTGGCGATCGGCTTGAATTGGCCGCGAATCTCGACCGGCGCGTCCGGCTTCATGTCCCACAGGTCGATGTGGCTGGGCCCGCCGAAAAGAAAGATGAAAATACACGAATTGAATCGACCCCGCGCGGCCGCGTCGGCGGGCAGCGCGGCCCGCAACTCGGTCAAGTCAACGCTGCTCAATCCCAGCAGGCTCAAGCCCCCGATTCGCAACAACTCGCGCCGCGAGACATCGCCCGCCCGCTCCGCGTTTTGTGGTGCGCTAAAAATCGAAAACATGCGGCGGGACCCCAAGTGCGTGCCATTGCTGGCTTGTCCCAGCAGTGCAAAACCCCCCGGCGCAACGTAGTCTCCATCGCTGCCGCTTGGAGGTCAAGTTGGCGGGTCATGGGGCGGCCCCGCCAACGGCACGCCTAGCCGCTGGCCCGTCGGTCCATCCACCGTCGGATATGGGTTCACGGGCCCCCTCCACGGCGACTTTGTGGAAAAGACGTCGGAAACTAGCGGGCCGTGCAGGTTTTCCAGCCGTATTGCGGCTTTTGATAGCAGTGACCGGCAAAAACTCCGCGGCAACTAACCTTGCGGAACCCGGGGCGAACGCTATTCTTAGCGCCCGTCCCAAAACCGACCCACGTGGCAAACACGGAACTTATGAGCCTTCTTCCGGCTTTCTTTCTGCTGCCGATCGTGCTGATAGCGCTCGATCTGTTGACGGCGCCCAAGTACGCGGAGACGCCGCATCGCGCGCGACTCAAAGAGAGCCGTCGCGCCGCGTAGCCGACCGTCGGCTCACCTCGCGCGCGGGTGTTCCTCATTCTCCGAGCGGCACCCACCATTCGAAAACCCTTCGTTCCTACACTAAGCCGAAGCGCGAGCAAGGGTTCTTCGTCCTTAGAACGTGGGGACGAAACGTCCGGGGAGAGGGGGACAGTCCCATTTTTCTCCCCGACCATCCTATGGATGGTGCCCGCCGAAAAATCGGGACAGTCCCCGCCGTTTTGTCCCCAGCCGCTAAGTCCCTCGCTCGCGCTTTAGTGTTGGTTGCAATGCCGCGAATGAGGCTATTCCACTGCCATCCGCTCGAATTATTTGACGCTCGGCCCTGCAGCTAGCGACAATAGGGTCCTCGGGCTTTACTCGAGCGTCGGAGGTGTCGCCATGCTTCGCATTCTCGCCCTGTGCGCCGTCGCGCTTTTGCAGTTGGTTGGCGAGCGCTGCGCGCTGGCCAGGCCCTTGGCGGTGTGTACGTTCCATTGCGATGCGACGCCGCCCCTGGGCAGCCCGTTGTGCGACGCGGCCGTCGAACCGGCCAAAGAGATCGTCGATCCGCTGTCGGTGCGCGGCCTGGTGCTCTTGGGGGATGAAGCGCCCGTGGTGCTGTGCGCCGTCGATTGGGTTGGCATCGGCAACGGGGGATACGACGCCTTCCGCGAAGCGCTGGCCAAGGCCGCCGGCACTTCGCCCGATCGCGTGGCGCTGCACACGTTGCATCAACACGACGCCCCGGGCTGCGACTTCGAGGCCGAAGCACTGCTGGCCCCGAGGTCGCTCAGCGGCGCGATGTTTCACGTGGCGTTTGCCCGACAGACGATCGATCGCGCCGCGGCTTCGGTGCGCCAATCGCTGTCGGCTCCCAAAGGCGTGACCCACTTCGGCGTCGGCGTGGGGCGCGTGGAGAAAGTCGCCTCGAACCGCCGCGTGCTCGGCTCCGACGGCAAGGTGCAATATGTCCGCTACAGCGCAAGCACCATTCCCGAGGCCGTCGCGGCGCCCGAAGGCACGATCGATCCCCAGGTGCGCGTGTTGAGCTTCTGGAACGGCGACCAGCCCCTGGTTGTGCTGAGCTACTACGCCACGCATCCGCAGAGCTATTACGG
>JBGQHN010000256.1:0-6730 GCA_041497975.1 Planctomycetia bacterium
ACTTCAATGAAAAATGCCGGAGCGTCGAGTACGTGCTCGAATTCCTCGCTCAACTCGAAGCACGATCACCCGAGGCATTTCGCCGCGTGCAATACATCGAACAGCCGACGCACCGCGATCTGCGGTCCCATCCGGAAAACCGCATGCACAAAGCCGCCCGGATCAAACCAGTCGTGATTGACGAGTCGTTGCTGGACCTGGAGAGCTTGATGCTCTGCCGCGAGCTAGGGTACACCGGCGTCGCGCTCAAGACGTGTAAGGGCCACAGCGAAGCGCTGCTGATGGGCGCCGCGGCGCAAAAGTATGGCATGTTCTTGTGCGTGCAGGACCTGACGTGTCCCGGCCGTTCGTTCTTGCATTCGGCTAGCCTGGCCGCGCAGATGCCCGGCGTGGCGGCCATCGAAGGCAACGCGCGGCAATATTGCCCGGCAGGCAATCGGGATTGGGTCGAGCGGTTTCCAACCATCTTCCGCGTGACCGACGGCACGGTCGACACCTCGGTACTCGATGGACCGGGGTTGGGCTTTTGATCTGCGTGTTCGTCGACGGGTCCAACGGACAACGTGATCCGCTGAATTGTCAAGGAGTCGGTCGCGATGCAAAGGAGCAACCAGCGGCGATATCGATCGTTCTTTCGAAGGCGCTCCGCGCCCGGCGCGCTACCCGGCACGCTGGTGGCCGATCCGACGGCAACCAAGCCGGTCGTGCGCCTGATGGCTTACGGCCCGCAAGGCTGCGCCGATCGCGAGTTGGCCACACCAGCCGACTACGATCAGATACGACAGTATCTAGCCGATTTTCCCGTCACGTGGATCAACGTCGACGGGCTGGGCGACGCGGAAGTGGTGCGGCGACTCGGGGAGATTTTTGGACTGCACCCCTTGGCACTCGAAGACGTGCTGAACAGCCATCAGCGGGCCAAGGTGGAGCCGTACGGAGATCACGTCTTTATCGTGGCCCGGGTCATCGAAGGGGGCGCGCGGCTGGACACCGATCAGCTGGGAATCTTCATCGGCGAGCGGTTTGTAGTCACCTTTCAGCAATTGGCAGGAGATTGTCTCGATCCGCTGCGCGACCGGATCCGACGCGGCCACGGGATCATCCGTATCTCGGGCCCGGACTACCTGGCCTATGCCGTGCTCGACAGCGTCGTCGACTCGTACTTTCCGATTCTGGAAAAGTTCGGCGAAGAGATCGAAACCATGGAAGACGCGATCATCGACGGCGTCGACGGCGAAATGATTTCAGGAATCCACGACATAAAGAGCCGGATGCTCGTGCTGCGCCGCGTGATTTGGCCGCTGCGCGAGGCACTGCACGTGCTGTTGCGCGATCCGATAAGCGTGATTCACGAAGACACCCGGATTTACTTGCGCGACTGCGCCGATCATACGTTTCAAATCATGGACCTGGTCGAGACATACCGCGAATTGACGTCCGATCTTTTGGACTTGTACCACTCTTCGTTGGCCAATCGGATGAACGAAGTGATGCAGGTGCTGACCGTGATCGCCACGATCTTCATCCCGCTGACGTTCATCGTCGGTATTTACGGGATGAATTTCGATACGACGGCGTCGCCGTGGAATATGCCTGAACTGAAATGGTACTGGGGCTATCCAGCGGCGTGGGCCGTCATGCTCACGGTCGCCGGCGGGCTGCTGTACATTTCTTATCGCAGAGGATGGCTTCCGATCCGGCGACGCCGACGACGATTGCCCCGGCGCGATTGAAAAGCCTACTTGGCGAAATCGACCGGGAAATCAGCGCGGGGCATTTCCTCAACCCAACGCCGGCGATCTTGTTTGAACTGCTCGGTAGCCTCGGGCGATGTGTCGGTAAATCGATAGGCGAATTGATAACTGATCAACCCGGGATGTCCGGGCAGCCTGAGATACCGGAAGATGTTGAATTCAGAGTACGACGCATCTTCTGGCCAGGTGAGAAAGTCGATCATCGCCTCGGATTTGTCCTCCTTGACCAATAGTTGAAAGCGCGCCAGCGGGTTTGACTTTTTCAGCGTCTTGGCAAGTTCGGCCGCCGCGGCACCTGGATCATCGAGCTGCGGAAAACTGCGGACGGCGACCAGGGTTGTCCAATTCTCGACGGTTTCGTTTGCGCGAATGTATTCGGCCAGGCTGGCGGTGGGTGACCCGCTGACGAATTGCCGTGCGTAAGTGACCTTGTCGAATGTTACCGTGCGTGCCGCTTCCCCAGCCCCCGCGGCTACGACGAAAGCGAAGGCCAGGGCGGTCATCTTTATCACGGTTTGCTCCTCGAATCTCGAAACTCTAGTTTGCCGGATGGTCGCGCCGCCGGCGCGACAGTCTTAGAGCAAACGGACAACACAAATTGGCAGGTCGTGCAAGCGGCATTTCATGGCCGCTTGCCGCACATTTTTCGCACGGTCAAAAAGGCTGTGTCCGGCCGCTCTTGGGAAGTCTAGCACGACCGCTCTGGGGCGGCGGGCCGACCGCATTGCCCTTGGGCCATTTGGCCGTTTGGGCGATGAGGGTTGCTACAATTACAACCGGCAGACGATGCAGAATCGCGCAAATTCATGCGCGAGCGAGCGCTGAACACACAGACATAATGTTGGGCAATCGAGATGACTGATATTCACGGTTGGCATTCATGATCGTGCGGCGAACAACAAGGCTCGAAGCCCCGGCGCCTTGCGCGTGGGAGCTTATCCAACGCGTCGACACGTTCTTTTATGTGTCGCGGGGGTTGCTCGGCTTTCGCATCGATCAACGACCGGCTGAGCGGTTTGTTACCGGAGCGAGGTACCGCGGCCGGCTGTGGTTTGCGCATGTTGTCCCCGGCTGGCGGCATGAATTGCACGTCATTCGCGTGGATCCGGCTCGGCGCGAGATTTACACCCACGAGTCGGGCGGCCCGTTGCGAACATGGAACCACTGTCTGCGAGTGGAAGGGGAGACGGCCACGTCGTCCCTGTACACCGACGAGATTGAATTCGACGCGGGCAGGCTGACGTCACCGACGCGGATCGTAGTTGAATTGTTTTTTCGCTATCGTCAAGCCCGCCTGCGCCGCTTGGCGCGCTCTGCCCGGGCAAGCCAGCTCATGGGAACGACCCGAGACAAGAACGGCGCTCTGCCGCAATTATGAACCCGATCCAGATTCCTGTTCAGGCAGCGTCGGCGCTGTAATCGATCGGGACCTGCGCGTAATTCAAACGATCTGCCAGCGGCGGCAGATAGACCGCGATCGGCGATGCCGCCCCGCGCTGCTATCGCGTTATGCCCTGCGCCTGGCCGCCTTGCGACGGTCAGCCTCGCTCAAGAGTATCTTTCGCAGGCGAATGCTGCCGGGCGTGACTTCGACCAGCTCGTCGTCGTCGATGTATTCGAGCGCCGCCTCGAGCGAGAGCACGCGGGCCGGCTTGAGCAGGATATTGCGATCGCTGCCGGTGGCGCGCATGTTGGTGAGCTTCTTTTCCTTGGTCGGGTTGACCGCCATGTCGCCCGAGCGGCTGTTTTCGCCGACGATCATGCCCTCGTACACGACGTCGCCGGGCGCGACGAACATTTCGGCCCGATCTTGCAAGCCATCGAGTCCAAAGGCCACGGCCTTGCCCGCGGCCATCGACACGAGCACCCCGTTGGGCCGTCCGGAAATCTCGCCTTCCATCGGCCGATAGGCCTCGAAACGATGGTGCATGATCGCCGTGCCTTGCGTGGCATTGAGCATGCGCGTGCGCAAAGCGATCAGTCCGCGGGCCGGAATTGAAAAACCTGCATGCGAATAATCTCCGCGGTTGTTCATCTCGACCATCTGCCCGCGCCGGCTGCCGACCAGTTCCATCACCACGCCCAGCTTGTCGTGCGGGACTTCAACGATCAGCGACTCGAACGGCTCTTCGGTAATTCCCTTCCGCTCCCGCAGAATCACCTGGGGCTTGCCCACCGAAAGTTCGTAGCCTTCGCGGCGCATGGTTTCGACCAGAATGCTCAGGTGCAGCAAGCCGCGGCCGGAAACGGCAAATGAATCGGTGCCCGGCACGCTCTCGACGCGCAATGCGACGTTGCGCTCGAGTTCCTTGATCAGCCGATCGCGCAGATGGCGGCTGGTGACATATTTTCCTTCGCGGCCGGCCAGCGGCGAGTTGTTGATGCTGAAGATCATCTGCAAGGTGGGCTCGTCGACGGCCACTCGCTCGAGCGCCCGGCGGTCGTCGGCGTCGCTGATCGTGTCGCCGATTTCGACGTCCTCCAGCCCCACGACGGCCACGATGTCGCCGGCCTCGCCCTCGGCCACTTCCTTGCGCCCCAACTTGTCGAAGGTGTGCACCGAGGCCACTTTGCACAGCGCCTGCCGATCGCCGGACTGCATCAGCGCCACCTGTTGCCCGCGGGCGATCCGTCCCGAAAAAATGCGGCCCACGGCGATGCGGCCCACATAGTCGGACCAATCCAGCGTGTTAACCAGCATTTGCAAGGGCGCGGCGGCGTCAATTTCAGGACCGGGAATGCGCTCCAGAACCAGGTCCAGCAGCGGCTGCATCGAGGTGCCCCGCTGGCTCGGGTCGTGCGTGGCGTAACCGTCGCGGGCACTGGTGAACACATAGGGAAAGTCGGCCAGCTTGTCGTCGGCGCCCAGCTCGAGAAACAGGTCAAATACGTCGTGCAGCACTTCTTGCGGCCGAGCGTCGGATCGATCGATCTTGTTGATGACCACCAAGGGCTGCAGCCGGCACTGAAGCGCCTTAGTGAGGACAAAGCGGGTTTGCGGCATGGGCCCTTCGGCTGCGTCGACCAAGACCAGCGCCCCATTGGCCATGCGCAGCACGCGTTCCACCTCACCGCCGAAGTCGGCGTGGCCGGGCGTGTCGATGATATTGATCTTCACACCCTTGTACGGCACGGCAATATTCTTCGCCAGAATCGTGATGCCCCGTTCCCGTTCCAGGTCGTTGGAGTCCAGGATCCGTTCGCCCACGAGCTGGCTTTCGCGATATTCGCCGCTTTGGCGCAGCAAGCAATCGACCAGGGTCGTCTTGCCGTGGTCGACGTGCGCGATGATGGCAATATTGCGAATGTCGTTACGTCGCATGACTTTGGGAAAAGAAAGCTGGCCGGCGGAAGGAGCCTCTTGGGCCGGCTCGGGAAGCATTAAACCTTTTATTATACCGGTTTGGCTCCGAAGTTATAGCCCGCCAAAATGACAGCCAGCGTGACTTTGAGGGAAATGCCCACAATTGACAGCGATTGAATTGCAACGCCAACTGGTCGCTAGCGTCCTTGATTCCGGCCATCAGCGTCCCATTTTGTTCAGATACCGCAAAGGCAAGCGCAGCGTCGGAAACTTTGCGATGGTTGGAAAACTCTTCTCAATCGACAAAGTTTGACGGTCGATAACTGGGAGACGAGGTCGGTGAACACCCGTCTTTCAGGATGACGACCATGCTTCGCCAAATTGCCCTTTTTTCCGTTATTGCACTGGCTGGCACTTCTCTTGCGACTCGGGCGTCGGCGCAAGACGACGAGCGGGGGCGTCACCAGGCCACGCTGAGCGAGCGCCTGGAGAGATTTCGTCGGGACCTGTTGGGTGACGGCGCGTCCACGAAAACCCAGGATGTTCCCGCGGATGTCACGCGCCGGGTAACGCGCAAGCCGCGGCCCAAGGCTTCTACGCCACCATCGACAAGCAGCATGCCCAAGTCGGTCAGCCGATTGCCCGCACCGGACGCCGCGCCACCGCAGCGCTTGGAGTCTCAAAATGCGCGCCGGGCCCAGAACGGCGCGGGAATGAGCCCCTTGATCGTCGGGGGATCGGATATCGCAAAGGACGCCTCGATCAAGCAAGGTCCGAAGAAGCGCCCGGTGATCATTCGCGGGGACGTCGCCGAATCGCGCGCGAACGCCGAACCTGAACCGGAACCCAAAGACGACGATTCCCAACAAGTTGAGCCGTCGCGTAAAGAGCCGCGCATGGCCACGGCGCCGATTGCCCCCGAACCAACGATCGAGGTAAGCCCCAACGTCGAGGATCCGCCCCAGGTCGAAGAGACCGTGACCGCGCAATCGCCGAGCGAACCGTCGCGGGAGCCGGCCGACGCGGCTATCGAGGCCCCTCAAGTTCGGGTCGAAGAGCCGACCACGCCGGCGCTCGGACTCAAAAACAAGACCGCCGCGTCGTCGGGGGTGCTGTTCACGACACAGAGCCCGGTGCTGAGCGTCGAAGCCACTGGACCGCGCAAGGTTTTGATCGGAAAGGAAGCCAATTTCGTCGTCAAGATTCGCAACACCGGCGCCGCGGCCAACAATATCGTGGTGACCGTGAACATTCCTAGTTACGTGGAGGTGATTTCAGCCGAGGCCAGCGCCGGCAAGGCACAATCGCCCGCATCGAACGAACATCGCGAACCACTGGAATGGAAGATCAGCCGGCTGGAAGCCAACGGCCACGAAACTTTGAATCTGAAGCTCGTGCCGCGCAAGAGCACGCCCTTGGATCTGGCCGTTCAGTGGACGTTTACGCCCGAAGCGTCGCAAACCATGGTCGAAGTCCAGGAGCCGAAGCTGACGATGGCGATTTCCGGCCCCGAGGAGGTGCTCTACGGCCAATCGAAAATCTATAAGCTGACCGTAGCCAACCCGGGCAACGGCGACACCGAAAATGTCACCGTGGGACTGTTGCCCATCGGCCGGGCCGCCGAGAGCGCGGCGAATCACCGCTTGGGAACGCTTAAAGCGGGCGAAAGCAA
>JBGQHN010000257.1:0-6722 GCA_041497975.1 Planctomycetia bacterium
CTGTCGCTGGTTGATCAGCCACTCGACCGCTTCGACCGAAAAGCCGGGGAAGTGCAGCCGGCTCATCACGTCCTTGTTTTGATAGCGCGTGGGATTGTTCCAGAATTTGCTCCAGCCAGTATAGACCAAGACCACGGCACCCGTGGGAATGGGACCATGCAGGTCCTCAAATGTGCGGATGTCGTCGACGCTCACACGGTAGTCCGGGTCGCCGGCGGCTTCTACCGAGACGTCGATCACTACGCCCGGCGCAAAGAGCTGCTGGCTGGGGATCTGATCGACCGAGAGTCCCCGGGACTCGAAATGGTTGGGGGCGTCGAGATGCGTGCCCAAATGTTCGGGGGACGAAAAGGCCTTCGATAGCACGCCGTCATTTTCCAGGGTGGCGATCGTGTGCAATTCGAACGGTTTGTAGTTCTCGCCCGGCCAGAAGGCGCTCTGCGGGTTAAGGGGCCAGGCCAGGTCGACGACGTCGAGCTTGCCGGACGCGAGATCCGCAAGGCTTGGCTCGGCGGCCGCCGCGGCTACGCGCGGGCGCGGCGGCTCGTGGGCCGCTCGCAACTGAGTGGTGGAGTGCAGCTCAATCGCGGCATTGACTAGCATTCCACCCATCAATGCCAGGGCCGCAAGCAGCAGGCGTCGCATTTTCGAGTCCTTGGAAAGATTATTTGCGAAAACCTGCGAAAGTCTAGCTCCCGGCGCATCGGCGGCGAACTGGCCGATCGGTGAGGATCAGGGGGGTCACAACGATTTTGTGGACGGTGACGCACTTCTGGCGGCCTCACCCGACTTGCGTGTCGACGGGGGCGAGCCGGCGGCGAGGCGAGTCGTGACGACTAGTCGCACGACGACGACCATTGAATGTAAATTAGTTGGTGTAGCCTAGTTGACGGCCAAGGCGCGTTTCGGCGATATTGCGGTGTTTGTCGGCCGCACCGCGAAGCGGGCGACGACCCAAGCGCCCCGTCGTATGGTCAGGTTCGACCGACGTCGAGTTGTTTCGAGGCTAATTTCCGGTAACTCAGTCTTTTGGAAAGGGTATTGGTATAGAACGCAATCAGAGGATCAACGAACAGATCCGCATTTCGCCCGTCCGAGTCATTTCCGCTGACGGAGAGTTGTTGGGGATAATCAGCACCGACGAGGCCCTGACGCGGGCCAGGGAAGTCGACTTGGATCTTGTCGAGGTGGCTCCCAACGAGCGGCCTCCCGTCTGCCGGATCATGGACTATGGGAAATTCAAGTACCAGCAAAAGAAGCGACAGGCCAAGGGTCACACCCATCAGAGCAAGATCAAGGAGATTCGTGTCCGACCCAAGACCGGTGAACACGACATCGCCTTCAAGTTGAACCAGGCTCGCACGTTCTTGCAGCATAAAGACAAGGTGATCGTGTCGGTCATCTTCCGCGGCCGCGAGATGGCGCACATCGAGGAAGGCCGCAAGGTCATCGATCACGTGATCAAAGAGCTTGAAGAAGTGGGCAAGATCGAGGCGCCGCCCTCGCATCAAGGCAAACGGATCGTCTGCATCCTAGCGCCCAAGTGAGTCCCATTTGCAGAAGCGGACTGGCCGGGAGCCACTCGCCGTGCGGCGCGCGCCGGGGTTCGACAGCCAACGGGGCGGCTCGCGATTTACTTACGGCCGGGATTGCGATGAAACCACGCTCTGACGTCGTCGCTTTTGTGTTGCTGGCTGCCGTCATCGCGGCAAGCTGCCCGGCGCGCGGCGCCGAATCGTCGCGGCTGCGCGTTTCTTGGGCCGACAATATGCTGACGATCGAGGCCACTGCCGGCCAACCGCAGGTCCCAGGCGGCAAGCTTTTGATCCATTATCTGGAAGCCTACTGCCGGCCCGGCTCGAAAGAGCGCGACTGGCGGGAAACGGTCATTGGGCACTCGACGCGGTTGGTTTCGGCCGCGGCAGATGGCGGCGAGATCGCGCTCGAATGCCGGCTGGCCGACGGCGTCGTCGTGCGGCACAAGATCGTGGCCCAAAGCGATTGCGTCGACTTTCAGCTCGTGGCCCACAATCCAACGCAAGTTGCCTCGCAGGCTCACTGGGCCCAACCCTGCATTCGCGTGGGTCCTTTCACGTCCCGACAGGAAGAAACGTATCTGCCGCTGTGTTTTGTGCTGGTCGACGGCAAGGTGACGAAGCTGCCGACCGAGCCCTGGGCGAGGGAAGCCCGCTACGTGCCGGGCCAGGTTTACTGTCCGGCCCACGTCGACCGCGCCGACGTGAACCCGCGCCCCTTGAGCAAGATCGTGCCCAGCCACGGCCTGATCGGGTGTTTCTCCAGCGACGCCAAATGGATCATGGCCTCGGCCTGGCAGCCCTACCAGGAGCTGTTCCAGGGCGTGATCACCTGCGTGCACTCGGATTTTCGCCTGGGCGGGCTCGAACCGGGCCAGACCAAGCAGATTCGCGGCCGCGTCTACGTCACGCGCGACGACATTGCATCGCTGGTGAAGCGCTACGAGCGCGATTTTCCCGAGCACCTTCCGCCGGCGAAGAACCGCTAACCGTGTGCCGTGTGTCTCGGCTGGTGAAGCGTCCGGTGGCGTCATTTGCCGCCAAAAATCCCCTTTCGTTATTCCGGCTGCGCCCTATAATGACGGGTTCAGATTTCGGACCGATCCCCAGCCAGCTAGCCGACGACCGAACATGCCAAAACAAAAGACCCACAAGGGCGTCAAGAAGCGATTTCGCGTCACCGCCAAAGGCAAGGTAAAGCATCGCCAGGCGGGCACCAGCCACCTGGCCGCGCGAAAGGCCCACAAGCGCAAGCGAATGCTGCGCGGAACGACGACCCTGGCCGAGCAGTTTACAAAACAGATCAAAGAAGTGTTGGCTGGCAACAGCTATTAGTGGCCTGGCGGCCCCGTGGGCCGATTGGGTCGACGGACGCGCGCGGGCGGGACAACGCTTGCCCTTTTTGGGCGAGGGCCTTGACGTGCGACAGATCGTGGAAGGTGGAATCCGATGAGGACCGTCAAAGGCGCAGCGCGCAACAAGGCCAAGCGGCGGCTGTTCAAGAAAGTCAAAGGCTACCGCGGCGGACGCGGCGGATTGTTCCGCACGGCAAAAGAAACGCTGGTTCGCGCCGGCGTGTACGCGTTTCGAGATCGCCGGGCCCGCAAGCGCGAGTTTCGCAAGCTGTGGATCATCCGCATCAACGCGGCCTGCCGCGAGCGCGGACTGCGGTACAGCGAGTTCATTCACGGCCTGGAGACAGCCAAGCTGGGCCTGGACCGTAAGTCGCTTTCCGAAATGGCGATCCACGATCCCAGCGGCTTCGACGCCGTCGTGGCCCGAGTCAAAGAGGCGCTGGTCGCCTGAGAATCACCGTGCCTTTCCAGCCAAAGGCGTTGACATTCACAAGGAGAGGCTCGGGCTCGTTCGTTTCGGCTCGCCTCTCCTCGTTTTTTGTCTTCGAACCTTGTGGCCGCGTCGCCGGTCGACTATTGCCATGGCCCTTGCCGAATTCCTCGCCCAACTTGACGCCTTGCAAACGGCCGCCGTGCAGGCCTTCGCCGCCGCGCGCGATGCCGACGCTTTGGAAGCCGGGCGAATCGAGTACCTGGGGGCCAAGAGTGGGCAGCTCAAGGCGGTGCAGAAACAACTCGGCGCGGTTGCAGCGTCCGACAAGCCGGCGGCCGGAAAACGATTCAACGAAGTGAAGACCGCCGTCGAGACGGCGCTGGCCGCCGCGCAACAGCGGATCGCGGCCGGCGCTGCGCACGGCGCGTCGAGCGCGACGTTCGATCCCACGCGGCCGGGCCCGCGCCCCAGGCTGGGGCACCTGCATCCGCTGACCCAGACGATCGAAGAGCTGAAGGACATCATGGGCCGACTCGGTTTCACGGTCGCCTCCGGGCCGGAAATCGAAGACGAGTGGCACAACTTCGAGGCGCTCAACATTCCCGCGTCGCATCCGGCCCGCGATCCTTTGGAAAACTTTTATCTTGCGACCGCCAGCGCCACCGCCGGCGCGCCGCTGCTGTTGCGCAGCCAGACCAGCACGGTGCAAATTCGCGTGATGGAGAAGACTCCGCCGCCGGTGCGCATTATTTCGCTGGGCCGCGTGTATCGCCCGGACACGGCGGACGCGACCCACTATCCGATGTTCCAACAGATCGAAGGCTTGCTGGTGGACAAGAACGTAACGATGGCCGACCTGAAAAGCGTGCTGCGGCTGTTCGCCCGCAGCTTTCTGGGCGGAGACGTACACATACGGTTTCGGCCCTCGTTTTTCCCGTTCACCGAACCCAGCGTCGAAGTCGACATGAGTTGGCACGACGCGAAGGACGACGGCGCAATCCGTTGGATCGAGATGGGCGGGGCAGGCATGGTCGACCCCAACGTCCTGGCGGCAGTCGGTTACGACCCGGAGCAAGTCACCGGCTTCGCGTTCGGCATCGGCGTGGAGCGGGTCTGCGCGCGGCGTCACGGCGTATCCGACATCCGCGAGTTTTACCGCAACGACGTGCGCTTTCTGCATCAGTTTTGACTAGGTGGCGCGACCATCGTTAACTGACATGCTGTGGGTGGCACTGGCGTGTCGCCTGTGCAAGGGCAGGACACGGGCAAGATGCCCGTGCCACCGGACAAGTTAGCGCTTTTAGCAGGCCCCTTGGCCCCTGTGACTTGTAGCGAGTTGATAACGCATGATCGTCTCTTGGGATTGGCTGCGACAGTACGTAGCGCTCGACATGACGCCTGCCGCGTTGGCCGAGCGGCTGATGATGGCCGGCTTCAACCACGAGGACACGCACACAATCGGGGATGATCTGGCGATCAACCTGGAAGTTACGAGCAACCGGCCCGACTGCCTGGGACACATCGGCGTGGCGAGGGAAATCGCCGTGCTGTGGAATCGCCCGCTCGTGATTCCGCCGGCCGCGCCTCGCGAAACCGCCACCCGCGTCGATGATCTGGCGCAAGTGCGCATCGACAACCCGCACCAGTGTCCGCGCTACACGGCCCGCGTCATTCGAGGCGTGAAAGTCGGACCCAGTCCCCGGTGGCTCGTCAATCGGCTGGCGACGGTGGGAATCGGGGCGATCAATAACATCGTCGACATCACGAATTACGTGCTGCTGGAGTGCGGGCAGCCGTTGCACGCTTTCGACCTGGCGAAACTGGCCGAACGGCGGATCGTCGTGCGGCAGGCCCGCGACGGCGAAGAATTTCTGGCGATCAATCATAAGACGTACACGTTGGACGCCACGATGTGCGTGATCGCCGACGCCCGGCGCGCCGTAGCATTGGGCGGCGTGATGGGCGGAGCCGACACGGAGGTTACGGCCGAGACCAAGGACGTGCTCATTGAAAGCGCCGAGTTCGATCCGCTTTCGATTCGCAATACGTCGCGCAAGCTCAACTTGCACAGCGACTCGTCGTACCGGTTCGAGCGCGGCTTGGACCCGGGGGGAGTCGATTGGGCCAGTCGGCGGGCCTGTGAGTTGATCTTGGAATTGGCCGGCGGCGAGCTGGCCGCCGGCTCGATCGACGCAGGCCGCCAGGTACCAGCGCGAAAGCCCGTCTCGCTACGATTTGCACAGTTGCGTCGCGTGCTGGGCATCGAAGTCGATGCGGCGACGGCCCGCGGGATCCTGACGGCGCTGGGGAATCGCGAGCTGTCTGCCGACGCGTCGCGCGTGGAGGTGATCCCGCCTACGTGGCGGAACGACCTGGCTCGCGAAATTGATCTGGTTGAGGAAGTGGCCCGCATTCATGGCTACGATAAGATTCCCGAGGATGCCAGCGTGCCCATGGCGCCTTCGCAGCGCACGCGCGGCGACCGCGTGCTGGCCAAAGTCCGGCAAGTCCTGACCGGGGCGGGTTTCGACGAGGCGATGACGCTCAGCGCGGTCGAGGAGCCGTGGTCCGAGGCATTCAGCCCCTGGACGGACGCGGCCCCCTTGCGATCCTCAACGGCCGTGCTGCGGCGGGCCGACCGTTTGCGGCGGAGCCTGGTGCCAAGCTTGTTGGGCGCCCGGCAGACGAACCAGTCGTTGGCCAATCCGGTGATTGAATTATTCGAGATCGCTCACGTGTACTTGCCGAACCGCGGCGGCCAACTGCCTCGCGAGGAGTTGATGATCGGCCTGACGAGCGGCGGCGACTACTTCGCCGTCAAGGGCGTGATCGAAGCGCTCGTTGCCGCGCTCGACCCGTCGGCCCAGTTGGAAGTGGGCGGCCCGACGCAAGAACTGCTCGATGCCCAGCGCTCGGCCGAGTTGCGAGTGCACGCCGGCGGCCAGCGCGACTTGCTGCTGGGCTATGTTGGCGAGGTCAACCCTGGGGGACTCGAGCGCTTCGCTTTGCGCGGCTCCACGACCGTGGCCGAACTGAAGTTCACGGCGCTAGCCGAGATCGCCCAATTGGTCCCGCAATATAGCCAACCGCCGGTGTTTCCCGCCGTGTCGCGCGATTTGAACCTCGTGGTGGACGACACGGTGCGCTGGGCCGACGTGGCCAAGACCGTCCGGCAGGCGGCGGCGCCCCACGTCGAGGCGGTCGAGTTTCAGGATGACAGCTATCGCGACGCCGAGCGACTGGGCGCCGGCAAGAAAAGCCTGCTGTTTACCGTGACCTTGCGATCCGGCGATGGCACGCTCACCAACGACGAGGCGGACCAGATTCGCGAGCGCGTCGTCGAGGCCTGCCGACGAGCGCACGGGGCAAGTTTGCGGACCTAGAACTGGTTTCAAAACC
>JBGQHN010000258.1:0-6713 GCA_041497975.1 Planctomycetia bacterium
CGCGACGGCGCTGGGCCTGGAACCAACGTACTACTGGGATTCGCTGGATCGCCAAACATTGGCCTGGCTCGACGAGCACACCGGCGATGATGAAAAAATCGCCTTCGGGGCCGCGCCGCCGCGCAATCTCGAACTGCTCAAGCGTTGGGGCCTGCTCAAGCGATTGCCGAGCGAGCCCGGCCAATTCCGTTGGTACGTCATCCAGCGTCGCCCAAGCGCGCTGCAGCCGGCCGATCATTGGCTGATCGCACACGAACAGCCCGCCTTTGAGCGAAGCCTGTCAGGCGTTCCGCTACTGGATGTCTACTCCTACGAGCAATACCAGCGGGCAAAGCGCGCCAGCCGCTGAGCAACGTCGGCCATCGTCGGTACGGTTTTATATCAGGGCCGACATCGTGCCATACAAGTTCAATTCCGCACGATCGCCGATGATCGTAAACAGCTCGCGAATCTGACGCAGCCCGTCCGAAATCAAGAACCGAGAGTCGCGCCCGTAACTTTTGGCGCCCAGGACATAAAAGTCTGGCTCGGGATGGACGAGCGCCTGCGGGCCCTGGGGAACATCGAGTGCGTTTTGGCCTGCCAGGGCCGGGGCCAGCCGAATGAGAGCCCCCGTGGCGTGGCACTGGCGCACCTGCAGCTCGCTGTAGATGGGCTCGTCGCCTCGGAATCCGACGTTGGCGATGATATGGTCGAATTCCAGCTCGCCGGGATGCTTGCCGATCAGCCGCACCGAGAAACGCCCAAGGTCGGCGTGCCACGTCAAGGCGTCCACGGTTGTGCCGCTCAACAGGGTGATGTGATTGGCATCGCTGGCGGCCAAATCATTGGCGACCTGGGACAGCCGCGCTCGTTTGGAGAAAGGATCATTCTCGATCACCCGTACCGGCCGCGGATTGGTTTCATCGGCTTGCTCGCGCGCGAGCCACGTGATCCACGTGTCGGGCGCCTGCGTGGCCAATTCCGCCAGGGCGACGAGATTCGTGGCGGCCGAGTGCCCGGCTCCGACGAGAAGTATGTTGCGGCTGGCGTATTGATCGCGCGCGGTTCCCAGTACGTCGGGCAGACCGTATTCGACATGGTCTTGGGCCGCCAGTTCGCCCGCGGCCGGCACGCCGCCGTGGCCCAGCCAATTGTGATTCCCGTAAGTGCCCGAGGCGTCGATCACGACGTCGGCAGCGGCGAAGTGCTCGCGAGCGTGGTCGTCGCTCATCGTGCCGCGCAACAGAATGCGAAAATCGTATTCGCCCCGCGCCGGGTCGTCGACGAGCTCTCCCTTGAGCGGACCATCGCGACCGATCGACAGAACCTCGGTTTGTTCGTGGATCGACGCGGCCAACAGGTCTGACTCAGCCAGCGGGATCAGATAGCGGCTGGCAAACTCCCGGCCCGTCAACAAGGCGTCGTCGGGCGGCGGACTCCAATTGGGATCTTGGGCCCGCAGCGCCGCCAGCCCCAACGGCGAACGGTTCAGCCCGAAAGGACTGAACATGCCAGCGTGACCCCAGCGCAGGATATTGTCGGCCACGCGACCGCGTTCGTAGACGTCGACGTCGTATCCCAGGTAGCGGGCATAGAGGGCGGCCTCCAGGCCGATGGGACCCGCTCCCACGATCGCGATCCGCGCCGGCGTTTCCATGGCCATCGGTGGCTACGATTCCTGCGTCAAGTCGTTGCGTTGGTATGTGGCTTTGCGATCAATGCAGCGGGACCTCGCGCCTCGGGCGGCCGGCCGGCGGTGGTGTTGGCGCCGGAACGTTGTGCCGATCGAGGGCGAGTGATGTCAGGTCGATGTGCGGCGTTTGCCCGCGAATCAGTTGGCTCATCACGACGGCGGTTCCGGTCGAAAGCTGCAAGCCGCCGCGAAAGTGGCCGGCGGCCACGAAGGCATTTTCCAATCCGGGCACGGCGCCCAAGTAGGGCAAGCCATCGCTGGTCGAAGGACGCAGGCCGGCCCAAGAGCGTTCCACTTGCGCGCCCTCGAGTTCCTTCACCAGGCTCAGGGCAAACTGCAAAAGTCCGCCAATGGCGCCGGCCGTGGTGCTGCGATCGAATCCCACGTCCTCTTCAGTAGAGCCGACCAACAGCCGGCCGTCCGAGCGTGGCACCAGGTAGCGGCTCCCTTCGTTGATAATGCGCGAGACGAGCGGCCGCGCCGTGGAAAGCAGCACCATCTGTCCGCGGATCGGCTTGATCCGCGGCGCGGTGCCCAGTTTCCTGGCCAGCGCGCCGGTCCACGATCCCGTGGTTATGCACACCCGATCAACCGCCAGGGAACCGGCGCTTGTGCGCACGGCGCGAACTCGATCATCGCGGATCTCGAAGTCTTCGGCGGCCACGCCGGGCGTAATTTCCACGCCGCGATTTGTACAGCCGATGATAAGGGCCTTGAGGTGCCGTGGATTGCGGATCTGACATTCAGCCGGCACGAGAAACGCGGACACGACGCCGCCGCGAGGCTGCAGTAGCGGTTCGTGCTCGGCCAGTGCGTCGGGGGATAAGCGTCTGGCCACGATGTTTCGTGACTGGGCCAGGACGGCGAACTCGTTGAGCTCGCGAGCCACGGCCTCATTGCGGGCAAGATAAATAGCGCCCGAGCGGCGAAATCCGTTGTCGACGCCGGTCGTATCGCGCAGGGCTTGCGACCATTGTTCGTGCAGTGCGTTGCTGAGCGCCCTAAGCCGTTCGAGCGGGTCGTCGACCGCGGCGCTGGCCGGCGGCAAAATGCCCGCTCCGGCCCACGACGCCTCTCGGCCCGGCTGTCCGGCATCGATCACGCGAACGGTCAAGCCGTGGCCGGCCAACTCATAGGCCAACGAGAGGCCGATGACCCCGCCGCCCACGATCAAACAATCACCCATCGGTGCCTCGACATGCCAGCGATCTCGGTGCTACCGCGAGTCATTGTATCGCGCCCCAGGTGCGTCGACGAGGACGGGCGATCGTGAGTGGTTCGATTTTGGATTTTGGAATTGCGATTTTGGATTTTGGATTAGCGGGCCACCAGTTCGCGGGAGAGGCCGTAGACCCCGAAAGCACCACGACGAGTGCGATTTTCTCTCGCGGACCAAGGCGCGTGGTGCCCTGCAATTCATCCGGCCCTATCCGCAGTCGTTCAAGGATTGGGTGGCTCAAGAATCTAAAATCCAAAATCGCAATTCCAAAATCCAAAATCGAAGCAGCGGGCCACGAGTTCGCTGTTACAGGCCGCAGGCCCCGAGAGCATGGGTTGGCTCAAGAGTCTTGCCGCCGCTTCAACAATCGTCGCAACAGCAACTCGTCGACACGGCCGCGAAAGCGCTCGCGACCGTCGATGACGACCACGGGCACGCAGGCGTCGTAACGGGCGCGAAGTTGCGGATCGGCGTCAATATCGACGACTTCAAAAGCCAGGCCGTGGCGGCTCAAGACGCGGGCCGCCAGCTCGCACAAATGGCAGCCCTCGCGAGAATATAAAACAATATCGGACATCGTCGAGCCCATTGCGGAATCATTGGGTGAAACGATTCCCACGGTGGATTTCCGGCCTGTGTGCTGTCACGGCCATTCATTTTTCGCCCGGCAATGTCGCTGGGTGCCCTTTCCCGCTGCGCCCCATGTAAGTATTCTCACAAGTAGACTTTCGCTCTCAAGTGCCCAGGTGGCATGGGGATGCTATTTCTCGACAAATTCATCGAGCTCGTCGAGCGCAGTCAACTGATCGATGCCGAGCGGCTTTCGCAAGCGATTGTCGATTGGAAAAGTCGAGCCACGCTGCGTCAAATGGCCGACGCGCAGTGTTGCGCCGATCACCTCGTCAGCCAGGGGCTCGTCACCGAGTGGCAGTGCGCAAAGCTGCTCGAAGGCCGCTACCGGGGATTCTTCCTGGGCAAGTACAAGCTCTTGGATCACCTCGGCAGCGGCGGCATGAGCAGCGTCTATCTGGCCGAACACGTGCTGATGCAGCGCCGCGTCGCGATCAAGGTTTTGCCGCACAATCGCGTCGGTGATTCGTCCTACCTGGCCCGCTTCCATTTCGAAGCCCAAGCCGTCGCGGCGCTCGATCATCGCAATATCGTGCGTGCATACGATTTGGACAACGAAGGCAAGATTCATTATCTGGTAATGGAATATGTCGAGGGCCGCGACTTGGATGCCATCGTGAGCCAGGACGGCCCGCTCGATTTCCACACGGCCGCCAACCTGATCGCGCAGGCCGCGGCCGGCTTGGACCATGCGCACCACAGTGGAGTGGTGCATCGCGACATCAAGCCCGCAAACTTACTGGTCGATCTCAAAGGCACGGTCAAGATCCTCGACATGGGCCTGGCCAAGTTCACGTCGCCCAACCGCCCGGAGCCCGGCTTTAACCAGGATGAGCACGTGTTAGGCACGGCCGACTACCTGGCGCCCGAACAGGCGGTCAACAGCCAAACGGTCGATCACCGCGCCGATATTTACGCGCTGGGCTGCACGCTTTACTTTCTGCTCACCGGTCATCCACCGTTCGCCGACGGCACATCCTTGGAGCGGATGGCGGCCCATCAACAGCAATTGCCGCCGAGCCTGGTCGTGGAACGGCCTGATGCTCCGCCGGCGCTGGTCGCAATTTGCCGCCGCATGATGGAAAAGAGCGCCGCCAATCGATATCAATCGGCCAGCGAGGTACAACGAGCGCTCGTCACCTGGTTGGACAGCGAGACGGCGCTGGGCCACGTGCGCTCGTCGACACTGGTCACTGCGGCACGCGGTTCGTCGACTTCTCGGCGCCCTGGCAAATCGAAAGCGAATCTGGTATCGGGATCCGCGTCTGACTTGCATCAATTGCCCCCCGTGTCACCGCAACTTTCCTCCCCTTTGCAGGATACCGATCCCAATTTGAACCGGGTCACGGCCAAGGTGCCTCGCGAACTTTCGCCACCCAAAGGTGATTCATCGCGAGCACCGGGCAGCGACGTGTTGCCGATGCCGAGTCCGCCGCCACTCGATCCGAGTCGCGCAACCAGCGGCGCCGATGTGGTTCCGCCGCCGGTCGTAACCCCCCCGCGCGCGCAGCCAAAGGCCGCCGGTCACGAGTTCGCCAGGCAGCCGCCGGCGCCCAGCGAGATATCAACGATGGAACTCTCGTCGATCGAGTTTCCAACGATCGAGGGATCCGATCTTGTGCGCACGCGACGCGCGATCAAGCGCGCGACGGCATCGACGTGGACTTGGGCCGTCGTGTTCATTGGCCTGGTGCTAAGCGCCATCGCGCTGGCCATCGTCGGGCTCTGGCACTGAGGCCCGTGCTCCAGCGATTAAAAGCCGCTCGCGCTAAGCTGCGCAACGCCAAAACGACGGACACGTCAAGACCCCCTTTTGGCGAAAAAATCGGCACAGACTGAATATCGCAAGTTTGTGCCACATATGCTGTTGCGCGGTTCTATTGCAAATGCGCTTCCCGCCTACGTAGGATGGAATTGTCGGGCCTGGCGGCCCGTCCTGTCTTACGTGCTATCTGCTCGCAAGGAAGCAAGTGCAGCAGGGCGATTCATAGCGTTTCGCCCCTCAAAGGATTGAAGCGTGCTGCCGGGATCATCCTTTGAGGCCAGCGTCATGCAACGCCGCGAACTGAAATTCGGGGGCCGGTTTCCGCAGTCGATGCAGCCTGGCGCGGCGGCGTTGACCAAGGCGCGTCGGCCGGGCGTGTTGGCCAACAAGCGCGTGCGCGGCGTTCAGCGCAACGAGCAACTTCCCTTTATACCCCCCGAAGATTGGCACGAGCCGACCGAAGAGGCGCGCGGCTACAAAATCATCGTGCGACAGCCCGGCAGCGGTTTTCGCCACATCCTTTCGTCGGCCGACATCCGCAATCGTTTGGCGCAATTCCCGGACGAGATGTTGGCCAATCTCGAAGTGGTGCAACTGAGCCAAATGACGCGCAAGAAGCAGAGCTTCCCCTGCTATGGCATGCAGTGGGGCGCCAGCCTCTATCTGTACCCGATCGAAGATAGCCTGATTGAGTTTTACCATTGCCCTCCGACGCCCAACCAGGTCAACGAGGCTCGCATGTACGGCGGCCGTTGGTCGCAAGAGTCGCGCGGCGTGTGGAGGCTGGAGTGGACCGAGGCGGCCGTCCACGATTTTTACCTCAACAATATTCTCATTCACGAGTTGGGGCACCTGGTCGATTCCCGCAACACGGGCTATGTCGACCGCGAACGGTACGCCGAGTGGTTCTCGCTCGAGTACGGATACAAACGCAGCCGCACGGCTCGCGCGCCCAAGAAAATCTTCCGCCGGCACCATGCCCACAGCTCCCGGCGGATCAGACTGGCCTAGCGGCTCGTAATGCTGACCAGCGCGTTCAGGCTGCCCGAGCGAAAGCCCTCCAGATCGAGGGTGACGAACTTGAAGCCAAGCGTCTTGAAATGCGCTACCACCGCTTCTCGGACTCCTGCTTGGCAGAGGCTGGCCAGCGCGTCTGTGGGCACTTCCAGGCGTGCCATGTCGCCTTTGTGGTAGCGGACGCGCAGCGTCCGCAATCCACGCTCGCGCAGATACCGTTCCGCCGCGTCGATCATCGCCAGTCGCTCGGGCGTGACCTCTTCTCCATACGCAACGCGGCTGCTTAAGCAGGGAGTCGCCGGCTTGTCCCACGTGGGCAGATCCCAATGGGCGGCCAGCGCCCGCACGTCGGCCTTGTTAAAACCACACTCGGCCAGCGGGCTGATGACGCGATGTTCGCCGGCGGC
>JBGQHN010000259.1:0-6685 GCA_041497975.1 Planctomycetia bacterium
ATGGTGCCCACGAACAGCCCGGCCCCGGCAATAAGCGCCGCTCCGGCAACTAGAAAGCGGTCCCAACCGCGCTGCCACCATCCTTGCTCGTGCGCTTCCCAGCAGCGTTCGATGGCCAGCCCTATGAGCGGCGCGACGCAAGGATACAACGACATGAAGTAGCGAGTTCGCGAATGGGCCGGAAGCCAGCAGGTGGGAAACGCGACGGCGATCGCCGTCAACAGAAAACCGACCATTCCGCGGGCCGCGCCAATTCGCGCGCGAAACCAGCGCGCCGCAAATAAGGACAGCATGAACGACCAGGGCATCATGCAAATTAGTATTTCAAGCGGATACGATACCCAGTGCCAGAGAACTTTCCACGGGTGGGAATAGTCGAATCGGCTGCCCATTTCCGCGCCTTCGCTCCAGACGGCCCGCGCGCTAGTGGCATCGAGCTCCCAATAGAACGGCAGTTGCCAGAGGCCGATGATCGCCGCAAACACGCCTATTCCGGCCAGGTGCGCGGAGCTGAATAAAAATCGCCACTCGCGGCGGCAGGCCAGGTAGATCGTGGTGATCGCCACGAAATAGATGGGCCCCTGGGGTCCCTTGGCCAGTCCGGCCAGCGCTGCCAGCGCATATCCTGCAATCCAAGCGAGTCGCGCGTCGCGGCGACAGGCGAAACCGTGGTGCCACGAGAAGAGCGCGGCGGCCAGAAACAGGGTCAAGAGCGAGTCGCTTTCACCGACCCGCCCTAAATGCAACACTTGCGCCATGGTCGGATAAGCGGCAGCCGCGGCCAAGGCGCCAAAGCGGGAGAGAAAGATGCGGCTATACAGATAAATTGCCAGCGTGATCAACAGCGTGGCGGTGACGGCTGGTAATCGTATGGCCGCCAAATCCAATTCTCCGATCAGGCGCGACGCCAGAATCATCGCCCAACTGTTCAGCGGCGGCCGATCGGGAAACGGCTCGCCCTGTTGACGCGGCACGATCCAATCGCCGGTGTCGATCATTTCGTGGGCCACTCGGGCCCACCGCGATTCCTCGCCGCGAATCGTCAGGTCCGTCAGTCGCGTGAAGTAGACACCCAAGACCAGGGCCGCGAGCAAAAGCAGCTCTACTTCGCGCCATGCGGTTCCCGGGCGCGCGTCGGCGGGCGCAGTGAGGCACGCGCTGCCGGCAAAACCGCCTTTTGGCATTTTGCGTTTCCTGGAAGGGCGGGAGGCGCGCGGTTTTCGATCGGCATGCGCGCCAGTATGGTCGGAATTTCGGCCCGCTCTTGTAGGTTTCATGCCAACGAGAGTCAATGCCAGGCCAGGGGCCAGCCACGACCAGCCAGCAGTGCTAGCGGTCGCATGCTTCGCTCCGCGCGCGGGCGCAAACTCGTCTTTCTCGTTTGACAGTGATATTGATAATGTCGGATCGACCGTTCGGGTGCGGTCGGCGAGGGGTGAAAAATCGTGGCGAGCGTTCTCGAAGCAGCAGTCGGCGTGCCCCCGCAACCATCGCGGCACGCACATGCGCGGCTTTCGATCGTGATCCCCGTTTATCGGGGGGAGAAAACCATTGCCCGGCTGGTCCACTCGCTCGTGGATTGCCTGACGGACTCGTGCCAGCTGGAAATCGTGCTGGTCAACGACGGCAGTCCGGACAAGTCGGCCGACGTCTGTCGCGGCCTGGCCGTCAGGTTTGCCTTCGTCAAGTTCTTGAACCTGTCGCGCAATTTCAGCGAACATAACGCCGTCATGGCGGGCCTGAACCATGCGACGGGCGACTACGTCGTGATCATGGACGACGATTTTCAAAACCCGCCGGGCGAAGTCACGAAACTCGTCGACGAAATCCAAAAAGGCTACGACGTGGTGTTTTCGTGCTACGCCGAGAAACAGCATCACTTTCTGCGCAATCTTGGCAGCCGAGTCAACGACTGGTTTGCCGTCGTCCTGTTGGACAAGCCACGCGACTTGTATTTATCGAGCTTCAAAATACTGAGCCGCTTCGTCGTCGATGAATTGATCAAGTACGACGGGCCGTATCCCTACATCGACGGCCTGGTATTGCGATTCACGCGCAATTACTCGCGAGTCCTGGTCGCTCACGATCCGCGCCGCGAAGGACGTTCCGGCTACACGCTGCGCAAGTTGATCTCGCTGTACTTGAACATGTTCACGAACTTTTCGATCTTGCCGCTGCGGCTGGCTTCGTGTGCCGGGTTGGCCTCCTCGGTGTTGGGCCTGGCATTGGCGGCTTACTTTGTGGCCGAAAGGATCCAGAATCCGCAGTTGCCGGCCGGTTGGGCCTCGATGATCGTCTCGCTGTTCATCATCGCCGGAATTCAACTCTTCTCGCTGGGTATGATCGGCGAATATCTGGGCCGATTGTTTCTCAAAGACAATGGCCGGCCGCAATTCGTGATTCGAGAAAAACTCAATTGTGAACCTGCGACGCGACAGGGCAACTCATGAGCCTGGCAGACGCGTTTCATGGTCGAAACGTTCTCATCACCGGCGGATTAGGATTTCTCGGCAGCAACCTGGCCGTCAAGCTCGCTCGCTATGGCGCCAACGTCACGATCCTGGACTCGTTGATTCCGCAATTCGGCGGCAGCTTTTTCAACATCGCACCCATTCGCAACCAGGTCGTCGTCAATATTTCCGACATGCGCGACGTGAACTCGTTGGAGATTCTCGTCCAGGGCAAGGATTACATCTTCAATCTGGCCGGCCAGGTCAGCCACGGCGACAGCATGCGCGATCCGCAGCTCGACCTGGGCGTAAATTGCGTCTCGACCATGAACCTGGTGGAAGCGTGCCGCAAGCACAACCCCGACGTGCGCATGCTGTACACGTCGACGCGCCAGGTCTATGGCCGGCCGCAGAAGTTGCCGGTGACCGAAGACCATCCGACTTTGCCGATCGATGTCAACGGCATCAACAAGCTGGCGGCCGAATATTATCACCTGCTGTATCACGGCACCTACGGCATTCGCTCGACCGTCTTGCGGATGACGAACACGTTTGGACCCCGACAGCAGATCCGCGGAAACCGCCAGGGGTTTGCCGGGGTGTTTCTGCGGCTGGCGCTGCGCGGTGAAACGATCAGCCTCTATGGCGGCGGCCAGCAAGTTCGCGATTTCAACTATGTCGACGATGCCGTCGCCGCCATGCTGCTGGCGATCTCCAACAACCGTTGCATGGGGCAGGTCTTCAACCTCGGATCCAGGAAGTCATATTCGCTGGTGCAGTTCGTCGACGCACTGCGAAGGTTCTGCACGTTCAAGGTCGAATCCGTGCCGTTCCCCGAGGACAAAAAAATCATCGACATTGGCGACTATTACGGCGATTTCTCGAAGTTCCACAATCTGACGGGCTGGACTCCCACGGTTGATCTGGAAGACGGCCTGGAAAAAACCGTCGCGTTTTACCGGGAGCATAAGGAAGTCTATTGGCAATGAACACGTCCGCGCCCGCGACGATTCGCGCGTTCGATTATCTCGAGCAGTACGCGGACATTCGGCACGAAGTCATCCAGGCGGTCGAATCCGTGCTGGCCTCCGGCTCGCTCATTCTTGGCCCCAAGGTACTGGCCTTCGAGGAAAGTTTCGCCCGATTCATCGGTGGGGGTAACGCGGTCGGCGTGGGCAATGGAACTGACGCGCTGGCGATTGCCCTGCGCGCGCTAAAGATTGGTCCGGGCGATGAAGTCATCACGGTGGCCAACACGGCGCTTCCCACGGTCAGCGCCATCCGCATGGTGGGCGCCATGCCCGTGTTCTGTGAAATCGATCGGCACACGTTGCTCATGGACGTGAACGACGCCGAATCACGCATCACCGCGCGAACCCGGGCCATCCTGCCCGTGCACTTGTACGGCAACGCGGTGGACATGGGACCGCTGGTGAAGCTCGCCTCGCGGCATGGCCTGGCCGTCGTCGAAGACTGCGCGCAATCGTGCGGCACGACCTCGGGCGGCCAAATGACCGGAACCTTCGGCGACGTCGGCTGCTTCTCATTTTATCCCACCAAGAACCTGGGGGCCTATGGCGACGGCGGACTGTGCTTCACGCGACGCGACGACCTGGCCTGCGCCATCCGCGAGATCCGCACGTACGGCGGCAATGCGCGTCATTGCGTGCGCGAGGGCGTGAACAGCCGGCTGGACGAGCTGCAAGCGGCCATTCTCGACGTCAAGCTTCGCCATCTGCCCGACTATCTGGCCAAACGACGCCAGATCGCGCGTGTTTACCGCGATTGCTTGCCGCCGGGCGTCTCGCATCCGCGCGTCGCGCCCGGGGTCGACCACAGCTACCACTTGTTCGTGATCACCTCCGACCTGCGAGATGAATTGGCCGCGCGTTTGACAAGCGCAGGCATCGGCTTTGGCATCCATTATCCCACGCCGATCCACCGCCTGAGCGCTTATGAGTTTCTGGGATATGCCGAGGGATCGTTGCCGATTACCCAGCGCGCTGCGCGACAGGTGCTCTCGCTACCTTGCTATCCGGAACTGCCGCACGAGGACGTGCTCAAAGTCTGCTCGGAGGTGAACGGTGTCACCGGCACAGAAGCTTGAGCTGCGACGGCTGTTCACATTTGCCACGGTTGGCGCGCTGAATACGGCCGTATGCTATGCAGTGTACGCGGCGCTTGTGGACGGGTTCGCATGGCACCACAACCTGGCACTGGCGGCCGATTACGCATTGGGCGCAGCGCTGGGTTTCATCATGCACCGCCTGGCCACGTTTGCCGACCGCAAGCACTTGAGGGCGGCCTTCGGCAAGTACCTGGCTGCGCTGATCGCGTCGTTCGTACTCAATGTCGCCGTGCTCGATTGTATCGTGGCGAGTCGATTGCTCGATCCCATCGCTGCGCAAGTCCCGGCCCTCGCCTTGGTGACGTTGGCCAGCTACCTGCTGCAAAAACACTGGGTTTTTCGCTCGCACAGCCAAGAGGTCATCCCGCGGCCGGCCGAGCCCGCGCAGCGGCGAGTCGCTGCTTGAAAGCACGGCGGAAAGTGCGCCGGTGTGCGAAGCGAGTGTCCGGCCAGCCTTCGTCAACTAACGTGCCGCAGCTTCGTCACGCGCCCCGTGGGCACCCATTCCACGACGAAGATGTTTCCATCCTTGTCGTAGCACGCGTCGTGCGGATGAACGAATCGGCCACTCTGCCACTGCTCGGGCTTGCCGCGCATGGTGAGCTTTCCGCCGCCCAAAACCTTGTCGGTCCACGCCTGGTCATAGCCCAGATGCACGATTAACTTGTTGTCCTTGTCCATCAACGTCACGCGGGCGTGCAGATCGGGCACCAAAAGGTCGGTGCCGCGAATGTCGAAGTGCGCGGGGAAGCTCACGCCATTGACGATGCTGAGAAATTTGCCGTCGAGCGAGAAGTATTGCAGGCGGGCGTTGGCCCGATCGGCCACGACGAGCGCCGCCTCGCGGCCGGGGCGATTATCCAGCCAGATGCCGTGCGGCGTGCGCATCTTGCCTTCTTCCGTGCCCACGCCGCCCCAAGTTCGAATCCATTTGGCGTCCTTGTCGTACTGGTGAATGTAGCTCGACCCATAACCGTCGGCCACGTAAAACCCGCCGTCCGGCGCAAAGGCCACGTTCGTCGGACTGAACTGCTTGAGGTCCTGGTACACGCCGGCCTGCTCTGGAAAGTTCATTTTCCACAGCTGTTCGCCGGCCAGCGTCGTCTTGGCCACGAGGCGGTTCTTCACGTCGCAAAGATACAGAAACTCCTGGCCGTTCTCCTTGCGAATATCGATGCCGTGTCCGCCGCCGTGATATTCTTTTCCGAACGAGCGCACGAATTTGCCGGCGTCGTCGAAAACCACGATCGCGTCCATGGGCTCGGCGGCCGACGATCGATGCTTGATGTAAATCAGGCCGGCTTCGTCGACGGCCACTCCGTGCGTTTCGCCCCACACGACGTGGGACGGCAGCTGGCCCCAGTTATGAATCGCTTCGTATCGATGAGCTCCGCCGCCAAGCAGCGGCAGCTTGCTCGCCGATTTGTCCTGGGCGCGCAATATCGTCGGCGCGACCGACGCGCTCAGGGTCGTGCCCAGGGCTGCCGTTGCCGTTCGTTTCAAAAATTCGCGACGCGAAGCAGCGACACCATTCGTCCGGGTTTCGTGAGACGACATAAGGGACATCCTATCGATAGTGTGTTGATGATCGGTGCGTCTGGCGATGGCACGGCACCATGATAACGTGGAGGAACGGGCGGACTCAATTGGCGGCCGATGGAAAAAACGCACCGCTTGGGCATCAAGGACAGTGGACCTGATGCCCAAGCGGCATCAGGGACAGTGGACGAGCTCGGCCATTCGCGGGATCGAGTCCATGGCGCCCGGCCGGGTGACGCATAGCGCTGCGGCGCGAACGGCCAGTTCCAGGCTTTCACGAGCACCAAAGCCCCGTGTCCGGCCAGCCAGGTAATAGCCTAAGAATGTGTCTCCCGCGGCCGTCGTGTCGACGACTTGCACCTTCCGCGCATGCAGTCGCATTTCGCCTTCCGGGCCGTGGCCAATAACGCCCTCGGAGCCGAGCGTCACCACGATTTCGCAGCCCTTCAGCCGCGCGGCCAGCGCGGCGACGATGTCTTCCGGGCGGCTTTCGCCGCTCATCGCCGAACCTTCCGTCTCGTTGACGCACAGCAAGTCAACGAGTTCCAGCGGATACTCCCGCACCCGC
>JBGQHN010000260.1:0-6653 GCA_041497975.1 Planctomycetia bacterium
CCTTGGTTCGCAAGCACGTTCAATACACGCACAGCACCCGCGGCGGATGGGTGCTGGACAACTGGCACCAACTCGTCGGTAAGTTCGTGAAAGTCATGCCGACCGATTACAAGTTGGCGCTTAAGAAACTGCAAGAGGAAGCCCAGGCAATGCAGCCAGGCGGGCTCGAGGTGGCTCATGGGTGACGTGCGCGGATTCATGAAGTATCGCCGCAACTACGTGCCCAAGGAGCCGGTTGAAGAGCGACTGAAGCACTACAACGAATTCCTGAAAATCCTGCCGGCCGAAGAGCTGCAAACGCAAGGCGCGCGGTGCATGGACTGCGGAATTCCGTTCTGTCACACCGGCTGCCCCTTGGGCAACATCATTCCCGACTGGAATGACCTGGTCTTTCGCAATCATTGGCGCGAAGCCAGCGACCGGCTGCATGCCACGAACAATTTTCCCGAGTTCACCGGCCGCGTCTGTCCCGCCCCATGCGAGGCGGCTTGCGTGCTAGGCATCAACGAAGATCCGGTCGCGATCAAGCAAATCGAAATGTCGATCGCCGATCGCGGGTTCGACGAAGGCTGGATCGTGCCCGAGCCCCCGGCCACGCGCACCGGAAAAAAAGTGGCCGTGGTGGGTAGCGGGCCCGCGGGCCTGGCCGCCGCCCAACAACTGAATCGCGCGGGGCATTGGGTGACCGTCTTCGAACGCGCCGATCGGCCCGGCGGGCTGTTGATGTACGGAATTCCCGATTTCAAACTCGAAAAATCGCGCGTCTGGCGGCGCATCGACCAGATGCGGGCTGAAGGCGTAGTATTCCGCACCAATGCGAACGTCGGATTCAACGTTTCGGTCGATGAATTACGCGCCGGCTACGACGCCATCCTGCTCACCGGCGGCGCCACGCATGCCCGCGATCTCGCGATCCCGGGCCGCGAGCTGTCGGGCGTCCACTTCGCGATGGAATTTCTGCCGCAGCAGAACAAGGTGAACCAGGGCGATGTCATCCCGGACCAGATTCTCGCCACGGGCAAGCACGTGATCGTCATCGGCGGCGGCGACACCGGCAGCGACTGCACGGGCACGTCCAACCGCCAAGGCTGCGCCAGCCTGACGCAGTTCGAGCTGTTTCCGGCTCCGCCCGACGTGGGACCGTTTCCGCGCGCCGCCGAACGACCGGGCACGAGCCCTTGGCCGTATTGGCCGGTCATCTTGCGCACCAGCACGTCGCACGAAGAGGGCTGCGAACGGGAGTTCAGCATCGAAACCAAGGAGTTTCTGGCGGACGACGGAGGTCGCGTGCGCGGCCTGTGCACGGTGCGCGTGGAGTGGATCAAGGACGAATCCGGCCGGCCCACCTGCCGCGAAATGCCCGGCACGGAAAAGATCTGGCCGGCGCAACTGGTTCTGTTGGCCATGGGCTTTGTCGGCCCGGAAAAGCACGGCATGATCGATCAATTGGGCTTGGAGCTCGATCCGCGCGGCAACGTGAAATGCAACGACCAGTATATGTCGAGCGTCAATGGCGTATTCGCGGCCGGCGACATGCGGCGGGGCCAATCGCTGGTTGTTTGGGCCATCCACGAAGGCCGTGAAGCCGCCCGCGCCGTCGACAAGTTTCTGATGGGCGTCACGCACTTGCCGGGCGTCAACGCCGGAGATTTTGCTTGGCGATAGCCCCAGCGGCCAGCGCTTGCCGTTGCGAGGCCAGAACGACCGAGCAGCCCAAGATTCTCTCGAAAACGCCGGCCAGCATGGTTGCGCGCACCACGTGCCTTTTCTGGCCGTACCGATAATGCCCGTCGTCCGGAAAGCGCGGATTACACAGTTTGGCAAAATCAGGTGAAGAAAATCGAGGGCCCACGTCGAATAGATATATGTTGGACGCGGCGTATGGGCGGCCAACGCGATGGCGTGTATCCCGAAGAGATGGCAACTTAGGGCCTGGCGAGACGTGTCGATGACACAAGAGAACGGCTCACGGATCACGATTCTGGCGATTAACGACGAGGCCGACGTCTTGGCCCAGATTGCGGCCATCGCCGAGAAGGCCGGCTATGCCTGCCTATGTGCGCGCGAGGCCAACTCGGCCCGCGAGGCAATTCAACAGGCCATGCCAGATCTGATCATTTCCGACACTAACCTGGCCGGGCAAAGCGGAGTGGCCGTCTGCGAGCAGCTCAAGCAACAAATCGGTCACTGCGAGATTCCAGTGCTGTTTCTCTCGGCCGCCCAGGGGCCGGATATCATACGCCGGGCGGATGCCGTGGGCGGAACCTATTACCTGCGTAAACCGTTCGACGCGCCCGTGTTTCTACAGCTGGTTGAAAAGGCGCGCCTCGTTCCGCAGCTTTCGCAGGCCTAAGCGCCGCCGTTGAAAAATGGGACTGGCTCCGAGCCACATCGCCCGCAACCCATGACAAATCATGTCCGCGAGGTGCCTGTCCCAATTTTTCAACAGGCAGATAATCGCGCCGCCGGTCGTGGCGTGCCGCGTCAATAGTGAGGCGGCCGCTCGTCTTCCGGTTTGCGCTCTTCGACCACTGAGCCCGACAGGGAATTCAGTTCCGACGTGAGGGCCGCGATCCTCTGTTCCAGCGCGTCGATTTGGCGCTGCTGAGCGACCACCGCCTGGTCCAGGTCGCCCAACGTGCGCTGCAAATGCATGTACAGCGTCTCGAGCTCGACGACTCGTTCTCGCAGGCGATCCTCGATGGAGGAAGTTTCCTTGCTCATGCGTCTCAGGCTACGTTGGGCAGAGCGTCGGGGCAAGCGCGGGCGCGGCGATTCGCGCCTCCCGTCGAAGGGGCGCGTTTGACTCCCGCCACCGCAGCGCGATAATACTCGACGGTGAGCAAACAGACCTGTCTGTTCGACTTGAGGAGGCTGTTTATGGAAGCGCAAACAACCGAACAACTAACGCAGCGGAAATGCGTGCCCTGCGAAGGGGGCGTGCCGAAGTACACGCTCGACGAGGCCCGTAGCCAGTTGGCTAACCTGGCCGGCTGGCGACTGACGCACGATGGCCAGCGGATTCGCAAGGATTGGGTCGTGAAGAACTTCATGGCCGGCATCGATTTCTTCAACCGCGTGGCCCAACTTGCGGAAGAGGAAGGACACCATCCGGACTTACACTTGGAAGGCTATCGCAACGCGTGGATCGAGTTGTACACGCATGCAATCGGCGGGCTATCGGAAAACGACTTTATCCTCGCCGCGAAAATCGACAAGCTGCCAGTCACGCTCAAGAAATAGACGTGCCGCATCATGCCAGACAGCAAACAGGGCTCGGTCTCGGCCGTTGCGGACCGGCTGGGGCGGCGTTTTGAACTGGCCAGCACTCGGGCGACCATCGCGGGTCGGACCTACGATTTGCTTCGTCCCAAAAACATCGACGACTTGATCAGTGATGAAGACTTCGCCCTGGACGAGCGCATCCCCTATTGGGCCGAATGCTGGCCGAGTTCGCGCGTCCTGGCCGAGCGCGTCGCGCGCGAAGCCGGCCGCAAGCGTCGGGCATTGGAATTGGGATGCGGCATCGGATTGGTCAGTCTGGCGGCCGCCCAAGCCGGGTTCCGCGTGTTGGCCACCGACTATTACGCCGATGCGCTGGAGTTTACGCTGGCCAATGCCCAGCGGCATGGTCTGCGACGGGTCGATACGCGACGGGTCGATTGGCGGCGACTGCCGGACGATTTGGGGATCTTTGACGTCGTGGCCGCATCGGACGTGCTCTACGAAGAGCCCCAGGTCGCGCTGATCGCGGCAACCATGGCCCACGCCTTGGCCCCCACAGGACTGGGGCTGCTTTCCGACCCGGGGCGGCGATCCTTGAGCGCTCTGGTCGAAGAATGCGACAAACGAGGTATGGCGGCCACGTGCGTCGAACGGGTCCCGATTATTGAGCAAAACGCGCGGCTGACCGTTTCAGTGTTCGAAATTCGCCATGCGCAGCCGGCGGCCGCCCGCTCGTAGCTCGATTCTCTTTCGTCGGGGGCGATTTGACTCTTGTTGGTGCCGCGGCCAAAATGGTTGCTCACCTTCCCCGCACCCATCGAGCCCACGACCATGCAATGCCCCGAATGCCAAAGTCCCATTGAAACCATCGGTGACGCTGCCCCGGCGACTTGTCCGCGTTGCAATGCGTCACTTGCGCCACGCCCGAAATCGCGATCTCGCATCTCATTGCTTTCGATCATTCTTTTGTTGCTGGTGGTGGGCCTGGCCACGATCGCGGTCGGATCAACGATTGTCGCCAAGCGCGCCATCGAACAGCGCGACCGGGCCAGGCAAGATTTCGCGCTAGCGTCCCGCGGATTCGACCAACTGGTCGAGGTCACTGCCACGAACACGAAGCCGCCGAAAAAGGAACTACTCCAGCCGGCACTGGACTATTACCAGAAATTCGTCGAGACGCATGCCACGGACAAAGGCATGTTGTCCGAACTGGCTTCGGCCCGTTTTCACATGGCCGCGCTGCATGCCAAGCTGGGATCGAAAGACGGCGTCGCCAGAATGTCCGAGGGGCTCATGAGTCTCGACGAGTTGATCCAGGACGAAAACGCCGATCCCGCCACGATTCCCAGCCTGCAGGATGCTGCCCTCAAGGTGGCGACTCCTGTCGAGTGGTTTATGGTCAAGGGCGCTGACCAACAATACGGGACGGCGCTCGTCTTCGCCATCACTCGCGCGCTGGGATCGTACGACAAGTTGTCTCAAAGGCATCCAAAAGTCATTAGTTTTCGGGACAACCACTCGGCCCTGCTTAAAGGCTTTGCGATGTTGCAAGGCCAGCTTCCCAACGGCCGCCAGAGGTCGCTCGACAACTGGCTGAAGGCGCGCGACGTGTTGGAGACGTTGGTCCGCGACGAACCGGCCAACACGGATTTTCAAACGCGCCTGGTCGAGAGCCTCGTCACAGTCGCCCGCATGCAGAAATCCGACAAGGAAATTGACAAAGCGGCCGCCAATTTGCAGCGGGCCGTCGAGATTCGCGAGCAAATGGCCGCGGCCAATCCCGACGACAAAGCGCTCCAGCGCGAGTTGACCACAGTCAAGCGCGACCTGGAAAAGCTACAGTCCGCTGACGCCGCCGGCAGTGCCGCGTCGGCCGACAAGGCGGCAACGCCCGCGGCCGACAAGGACGCATCGGCCGTCACGACAGAGCCGGCCGTAGCCGAGAAGGATACCCCAGCGGCCGACCAGGCGCCGCCGGCAGGGAACGACGCAACGGCCGACAAGACCCCATAGCGCGGCGGCGAGTAACGACACTCAGCCCAGTTACGCTTGCAGTCGTCGACCGCACGAGCCAATCGTTTGTTTTGGCGAGCCTGCTGGCAGCTCGCGCGGCCGACGCACGGTCCAATACACGGCTTTTCAATTGCCCCGAGCACTTGTGCACGACGCTACCGTCCCGTTGCTCGAACTGGTTGACATCACGCGCTCGTTCCCCGGGGTTGTGGCGCTCGATGGCGTAAGCTTGTCGCTGGCGGCCGGCGAAGTCCATGCGGTGGTTGGAGAAAACGGGGCGGGAAAGAGCACCCTGATCAACATTATCGCCGGTTTGCTTGCCCCGGATGCGGGCCAAATGCTGTTTTGCGGCCGCGGCGTCTCGTGGGCCAACCCGGTCGAAGCCCGTCGCCAGGGGATCGTAACCGTTCATCAAGAGGCCGAATTATTCCCCACGCTCTCAGTCGCCGAAAACATGGCTTTGGAGCAGGGCCTGCCCACCGGCGCCGCCGGCTGGGTCCGCTGGCGGCAGATTTATGACAAGGCCTCGCGGGCCGTCGCCCTGCTGGGCGAGCCGCTCGACATCCACGAGAGCGCCGCGCGGCTCGGCGTGGGCCAGCGGCATATGACGCAGATTGCCGCGGCCGTGCTCGAACGTGCTCGCGTGTTGGTGCTCGACGAGCCGACGAGCGCCCTGACGGCCAGCGAGACCGACTGGTTGTTCGCACAGATCGAGCGGCTGAAATCGACGGGAGTCGGCATCATCTACATCTCGCACCGCCAGGAGGAGATTTTCCGATTGGCCGACCGCATTACCGTTCTGCGAGACGGCCGGCGCGTTTGGTCGGGTCTGCGCAAGTCGATCGACCGCGGGCAACTTGTCCAATACATGGTCGGGCGCGAACGCGCCGACGGATTGACGTACGGTCTTGCCCGCACACCCCCAAGCCGACTCGCGTCGCGGCTGGTGGTCGAACGCGTGACGGCAGCCGACGGGCGATTTGTCGATGTTTCGCTGACGGCGCGCGCGGGCGAGATCGTGGGGGTCTACGGCCTGGTCGGATCGGGTCGCAGCGAATTTGCCCGCGCGATATTTGGCCTCGAGCGCCTCGACAGCGGAACCGTCAAGGTCGATGGACGCGCGCGAACGATCGCCAATCCCGCGCAGGCCGTCTCGGCCGGATTGGCCTATTTGCCCGAGGACCGGCTGCGGCAAGGCGTGTTTCGCGGACTGTCGGTTCGCGCTAACTGTGTGCTAAGCGCTTTGCGCCTGTTGACCAAAAGTCCTCTTACCAGTGTTTCACGCGAGCGCAGCGCCACGCTCGAGCAAATCGGGGCGCTGGACATCAAGTGCCGCGATATCCAACAACCCATTGAACAGCTCTCCGGCGGCAATCAGCAAAAGGTGGTGCTGGCCCGCTGGCTGTTGACGCGAC
>JBGQHN010000261.1:0-6644 GCA_041497975.1 Planctomycetia bacterium
GGCTTTGAAAAGGGCTCACTGCAGGAGAGAAATTTTGTCAAATGGACTAACCCCAAGGTAAAGAAGAACTTCGAGTATGTGATTACCCCCAATGGTCTTGACGCGCTGAAAAATCTACCGCGCGACCGCTGAAAAAGAATTCAAACGATATCACTACCGAGGGGCGTGATTTCTTGCATAAATATTCCCCAATGGATACGCTGGAGGCGTTTTATCCAACGGCGCGAGCGAGAGCCACCAGCCGGCCCGGCGATCATGACGTTCATACCCCAACATGCCCGACTGACGCGACGCACGGCCATTCAAGCCGGCACGGTCGGGCTGTTAGGACTGGGCATGAATCACGTCGAGGGCCTGCGGGCGCTTGCGGCGCAGACCGATCCGACAGGCACGGCGCCGCCCAAAGCCAAGGCCGTGATCTATATCTTTCTGTCCGGCGGCCTGGCGCAGCACGACAGCTTCGACATGAAGCCCGACGCGCCCGAGGGCATTCGCGGCGAATTCAAGCCCATCGCCACGCGCACACCGGGCATCCAGATTTGCGAGCACCTGCCGATGCTCGCCCAGCGGAGCCACTTGTGGGCCGTGGTGCGGTCGATGGCCCATCCGTATCCCGAGCACTCGTCCGGGCATTTGTTGATGCTCACCGGTCGATCGCAGCTTCCGATCGGTTTTGACCCCAGCAAGCCCAAGCCCATCGATTGGCCCTCGATGGCCGCGATTGCCGGCGCCGCTTGCCCTCCGCGCAACAATCTGCCGCCGGCGGTCGTGTTGCCCGAAATCTTGATTCATCGCGAGGGGCGAGTCATACCTGGTCAATTCGCGGGTGAGATGGGTTCGCACCGCAACCCCATGTTCGTCACCTACGCACGCTTTAGCGCCACGGCCTACGGCGCCTGGCCCGAGTATGGCTTTCATCACGCCACGGGGCGGGAGAACCCCAAGGACGTCACGTTCGAGGCGCCCAACTTGTCGCTGCCCTCGGGTCTCGACACGGCGCGGTTTAATGAGCGGTTGGACTTGCTGCGTTCGATTGGCCGGCAGCAGGCAACGCTAGAGCGCGTGGCGGAAAACGAGCCGTTTGACCGCTATCGCCAGCGGGCGATCTCGCTGTTGGCCGATCGCAAGACGCAGGCGGCGTTCAACGTGGCCGACGCCGATCCGAAAGTGCTCGATCGCTACGGACGCAACACGTTTGGCTGGTCGCTGCTCATCGCGCGGCAACTGGTCGAGGCGGGCGTGAGCATGGTGCAAGTCAATCTGGGCAACGACGAGACCTGGGATACGCACGGCAACGCCTTTCCGCATCTCAAGGATTTTCTATTTCCGCCGACAGATCGCGCGGTATCAGCATTGCTCGATGATCTGGCCGACCGCGGGCTGCTGGAGTCGACGCTCATCGTGATGGCCGGCGAAATGGGACGCACGCCCAAGATTTCCACGTTGCCGCAGCACTATGCCAAGCCGGGCCGCGATCACTGGGGAACGCAAAGCGTGTTCTTTGCCGGCGGTGGGGTGCGTGGGGGAAACGTGATTGGTTCGACCGACAAGATCGGCGCCTACCCGGCCGCCAACCCGCAAAAGCCGGAGAACATGGCCGCCACGATTTACGAGGCGTTGGGCTTGCCGCGGGAATTGGCCTGGCACGATTCAAGCGACCGCCCGCACTTCGTCTACCATGGCGAACCGATTGCCGGGCTGACGTAGCGCTCTAGGATACGTGGCCCTGGCGCATTGTGCCCTCACCCGCGAGCTGGCGCTCGCTGCCCTCTCCCACGGGGAGAGGGCCAGTTGCGGCCCTCGCCAGCCGCGATTTCTAAAGCACCGCCTTGTAGCACGCGCGGCTCGAGTTGCACTCGCGTCGGCCGACGTCTTTGTCGTCGGGCCCGAACACGTGCTGGGTCATGATGCACCAGCAATGGCCGCTGCCCATCCGCTCGATGTCCGGCGGCGGTTCCATTTGACCGGCGACGAAGATGGCCTTGGAACGCAGATGCCGGCAGACCCGTTCGAGGGGCTCGCTGGGTTCGTCGAAAGATCGTTCGTACGGCATATTGTGGCTCCGGGTTACAGACCTGCGATTAAAATCCGCCCGTTTCCAATCCGGCGGCCAAGAGCAGCGCGCGCTTGACGGCCACTTTTGCCAACTCGACCTTGTAGCCGTTGTTGGCAAGCGGCGTGGCGACCGATATCGCCGCCAATCCGGCGGCCTCGGCCGTCAGTTCGTTGATCGCCAAACCCACGATCGCTGATGCGGCTTCTTGAGACAGCCAGGGTGTGGGAGCGACCTGGCCCAGCACTACCCGGGCGTCGGTCACCAGGCCATTGCGGGTGGCCAGGGCGACCGCCGCGGCGACCAGCGGATAATCGGGCCCGCTGCCGTGCCGCACTTCGTACGACGCGCTGGCAAAGCCCCCGGGCGGAGGCAAGAGAACGTGAGCCACGAATTGGTTCGGCTCCAGCTCGTGCTCGCGTTGACGGTCATCCTTGGGAGTGCGGAACAAATACTCGAGCGGCATGAGGGTTTCATCGTTGGCCCCGGGGCCGACAATGCGCACCTTCGCGCCCAGGGCGATCAAGGCCGGCGCCAATCGCGAGGGACAGACGAATTTCGCGGGGCCCGAGTTGCCGAAGATCGCGTGATAACGATTGTCGCCGTCTTGCACGTCGCGCCCACGGTTGGCCAACAGGCCTTGCCCCGCGCGGAAGTACCAGCATCGCGGTCGCTGACACAGTTCGCCGCCCAGCGTGCCCTGCGACTGCAATTGCAAGCTGCCGATGGCCCCGATGGCTTGCCGCAGGGCCGGATAGTTTCGCGACGCGGGATGATCGGCGAGATCCTCCAGCGTTACCATGGCTCCCACGCGAACGCCCCCGGAGTCGACGTCGATCGAAGTCAGCGATGGGACTTCGCCCAGGCTGACCACGCGATCCGGAGTGACGATCATTTCCTTCATGAGGCCGATCAGGTCGGTCCCACCGGCCAAGATTTCGGTCTTTCCACGCTCGGCCGAGAGCAGTTCCAAAACCTCCTGCTCGCTGTGCGGCGCGGCATATTCAAAGGCTTTCATCAGGCATTCCTCGCTTTCAAAGTGTCGAGAACCCGCTTGGGCGTGATCGGCAATACACCCACGCGCACACCCAGGGCGTTGCACACGGCGTTGGAAATCGCCGCTCCCGGGCTGATAACCGGCGGCTCGCCCAGGCCAATCACGCCGCGAGCACGCTGGGAATCGGGCTCATAGATCTCCACGACCAGTTCGCCAATGTCGCCCAAGCGTGGCAATTTGTAATCGGCAATCTCGGCATTCAAGAACGCTCCGGTCTTGTGATCCATGATCCGCTCTTCGAACAGCGCATAAGCGATGCCCATAATCATCGCGCCATAGATTTGGCTTTGGGCGGTCTTGCGATTGACGACCAGGCCCATATCTTGCACGGCCACGAACTTTTTCATTTTGACGATGCCGGTCTCGCGGTCGACTTCGACCTCGGCCATCTGCACGCCGGCCACGCCGGAGCTGGAGAGTTTGGATTTGGGACCCGGCGCGCCGCGTCCCTTGACCTCCAGCGGGTTCATGCCCACCAGGCTGCAAGCCTCTTTCCAACTGAGGCTCTTGCTGGGGTTGTTCTTATCGGCGATGCGGCCGTTCTTGGCCACCAGCGAATCGGGGCTGGTTCCGAGTTTCTCGGCGACCAGTTTTCTAAGCTGTTCGAGCGCGTCGAGCCCGGTGTGTCGGGTCGATTCGGACACGCCGCCCACCGTCGTGCTACCGCCCGAAGGTCCGCTGGCCGGAAACTTCGAGCTGCCGATATTCACCTTGATAGCCGAGAGCGGCAAACCGAACGTTTCGGCCAGCACCGTGGCGATGACGGTGCGCGTGCCGGTGCCCAGGTCCTGGCTGCCGAGGAAGGTTTCCACGCCACCGTCGGGATGGATTTTCACGAGGCAACTCGACCCGTGGCCGCCGCCGCCCCAGGTATGAATGGCCATGCCCAAGCCGCTGGCGATGGACCCTTTGGCGGGCCCTTTGCCGTGCGGGTGCCACTTGGCCTTCCAATCCATCAGCTTGGCAGCGATCTTCATCTCTTCTTCGTAGACGGGCGCTCGTTCCTTGGGCGCGTTGACGAGGTTGCGCATGAACACTTCGTAGCTGTCGAGTCCCAGCTTGGCGGCCACGTCGTCCAGCGCCGTCTGCGACAGGGCGCAACATTGCGGGTGCTCTGGGGCGCGCCACGCGCGTTGCGGCGAGGTGTTGGTTTTGATGCCCGTCACGCGGCGACGGAAATTTGGCGGAACGATGACGTAAGGAATCTGGCCCTGAGACAGCGATCCGGCGGCCGGGCCGCCGGTGGACCAATGGTGCGAGTCCCAGACGGTGACGACGCCCTCGGAATCGGCGCCCAGCTTGACGTCGATAAAGCCGGAGGGCCGGCACCCGGCGTTCTTGAGCTCCAAATCGCGGTCCAACATCAACTTGACCGGCCGGCCAAGTTCCTTGGAAAGCTTGGCGGCCATGGTGTCCCAGCGATCGACGGCAAACTTGCTGCCGAAACCGCCGCCGATGTAGTCGCAGTGCACCGTGACGTCGTCGGCCGTGATGCCCAAGGGCGTAGCGAACTGGCCAGGCGTGCCCGAGACGTTTTGCGTCGAAAGGTGGGCCGTCAACTTGTCGTCGGCCCACTCGCACGTGGAGCCGTGGGGCTCGAGGCACATGTGCGTGATGGCATGGATGCCGTAGCGGCCTTGAACCACGGCGGCCGCTTCCTTGAACAGCCGTTCGAGTTCTTTTTCCTCGAAGTTCTTGTCGTCGCCTTCCGGCTCTTTCTGCAACTGCACCTTGCCGCCGCTCTTGGTGGTGCGCTTGGCGGCCTCGGCGGCAGCCAGGTCTTCTTCGTTGACGAACACGTCGAGCGGCTCGTAGTCGGCCTTGATTGCGGCCAAACCTTCGGCGATCGCGCCTTCGGTTTCGCCGGCCACGCAGGCGACCAGGTCTCCCTGCCAGAAGATTTCTTCCCCGGCCTTCTTCATGGGCCGCACGGCGACCACGCCTGGGACTTTTTCGGCGGCGCTGGTGTCGATTGCCTTGACCTTGCAATGCGCCAACGGGCAACCTAGCGCGCGTGCCAGGAGCATCTTGGGCGGATTGATGTCGTAGCTATATTTTGCGGAGCCGGTGCACTTGGCAACGCCGTCGATTTTGTCGTGGCTCTTGCCCAGCACGGAGCAGTCCTGGCGATCGGGCCAAACATATTCAACCATTTCGAGCTCCTTTCACGACGTCCAAGACGGCCGGAATGATATTGGCATAGGTGCCGCAGCGACACAGATTGCCGTTCAAGCCGGCTCGAATGTCGGCCTCGGTCGCCTTGGGATTTTTGGCTAAGAAGGCCTTGACCGCCATCAGGAAACCGGGCGTGCAGAAACCGCACTGCGAGGCGTCATGGTGCACGAACGCAGCGGCCACGGGATCGATCTTGGCGCCGCCCAGGCTTTCGACGGTTTGGATCGGCTTGCCGACGCACTGCACGGCCAAAACCGTATTGGCGCTAACCGGTTTGCCGCCGACGAGCACCGTGCTGCCGCCGCTTGAGCCATCGACGCTGATCGGCTTGGCGCCGGTCAGATTCAGGCCGTAGCGGAGCGCTTCGAGCAGCGTGGTGCGCGGCTCGACCTCGACCTTCTGCGGTTTTCCGTTGACGTCCAGCGTGATCGTCGTCTTGCCGGCCACGACCGACGAGGATTGCTCTTCGGCGGCCAGTGCCGGCGCGCCGGCCAAGGCGCTGGCGGCTGCGGCCGCTCCAGAGCCCTTGAGAAATGCACGGCGACTGAAGCCGGATTTGCCGTGCGCATATTGCTCGGCTTTGCTCATGCGACGCTCCCTTACAGAATGCTCGCGGAAATGATCGGTCGAAACGCACTCGAAAAAAGTCCTGAAGTGTTATAAGCGCCCCCCGAGCGCTCCGCAAGCGCCGCAACGGGACGATTAAACCATCCGCGCCAGCCGCCCACATCGGCCGGTAGTGCCCTGGCTAATTGCAATGCGGCCGGCTACCCAGAGCGCCGTTCGGGTCACTTCGGAGTGCCGCCGCCCTGGCCGGTCTCGACCAATCGCTCTCGCAGGCGCGTGGGACCCTGACAGCACTCGCAGGGCTTGAGAATGTGCATGGGAATTGCGCAAATATCGCACCAATAGTCGATTTCGTAGAGGCCATCGGCCTTGGCTCGCAGCACGCGGATGACCTGAATCATCGGCACTCCCTCGTAGCGGCGGACGAGCAACCGCAGGTCGATATTGCGCAATCGCGAATCGACGGCAAAGGACCGCCCGCGAGTATCGGGGACGATGGGCAGTAGCTGTCCGGCGGGGGTTTCCAACACCACGGCCGTTTCGGCGGCGGCCGGTTCGGTGGTCACGCCGTACAGGCGCGCCAGGGCATCGTCGAGCCAGACGACCTTTCCGCGGACCGTTTCGGTGGTGTATTTTCGCGCCGACGTGGGCGTGGGCTTGCTGGCCGCTGACTGCGAGGCCGCTTTTGGCTGGAGTGCCTGAGTCCGGCCCTGAGCGAGGGTCGCTTCCTCGGCGGCCGCAAGGCCGGCGCTGTAGAACAATACAAGCAACGCGGCCGTGCCGAGCCAAACC
>JBGQHN010000262.1:0-6599 GCA_041497975.1 Planctomycetia bacterium
CGTTTCTTGCCGCGTTCACCGACACGTTAGATCGCCACCCGCTCGTTTCCGCCCTGGTCGACGAGAGCACGCGCGTGCCGCAATGGATCGCCGGCGGCGTTAACCAACGGGCCGTGGATTGGGCCGACGAGTCGGTTACGATCGCGCACCCTGCGGGGGAATACATCGATCTACGAACGAGCACCGGTCTGCGCGTGTGGGTCCGAACGGCGGCCGGTTCAACGCGCGCTTTGTTCGAATTCCATCATGCATGCTGCGATGGGCTTGCGGCGTTGCAATTTCTTGCGGAATTGTTGGCCTGCTACAAGATCCGCGCAGGCGGCGGCGCAACGAGTCCGCAACTGCGCGACCTTGATGCCGAACAATTGCGCCATCGGGGCGTGTATGTTGGCCCCGAGCGCGGCAAACCGTCTCTAGGAAGCGCCCTACAAGATATCTGGGTCACCGCATGCGTCTGGTCGCATATCCTCTTTCGAACGCCCGCGATATTGGCCGCCGGAGGGCAGCTTGATGACCGTGGGACGACGCAGCGGTCGAAATCCGACTCGGCGATTGACACTTCCATTCGCCCTGGCTCGGTCGGCCCAATCCTCCCATTCGAAAGCGAGACCCTAAGCGTGGAAGAGTCCGCGGCTTTGCGGCGGATCGCGGCACCGCTCGGCGCGACCATCAATGACCTTTTCTTGCGAGACTTTGTCCTGGCGTTGCGCGAGTGGAACAAGAAGCACGCCGGTTCCGCGGGCGGCCGGCTGCGGCTCAACGTGCCCGTCAACGTTCGACAGCGCGACGAATTGCGAATGCCCGCCGCGAACCGCATTGGCTTTGCATTTGTCACGTGCAACGAGGGCGATTGCGACGATCCGCGCCAGGTGCTCGCAGCGGTTCTCAAGGAAACTCGCCGCATCAAGGAGCAACAGCTCGCCCTGTATTTTCTCGGGGGTCTGGACTTTTCGACGAGAATTCCCGGTGTCGTGAGCTGGGCACTCGGCCGGAATCGGTCGTTCGCGACCGCGGTCATGAGCAACGTCGGCCTCTTCCGCCCAGAGACTCCGCCGAGCCCCACCGAGGATCGCTGGAGTTGCGGCGAACTGGTGCTCGAGAGCATCGCCGCCGTACCGCCGATTCGAAAACTCACGCGGGCCGCGGCATTAGTGATCGAGTACGCAGGCAAGATGACGATGTGTCTGCGCTGCGATCCTCGTTTTTTCGGCCGAGAAGACACTCGCGCGCTGCTGAACGAGTATGTCAAGCGGGTGCGCCAAACGCTCGAGCGCGGCACGTGAGTCAGCCGCTCGAAGGGCGACCGTTGTCACTTGTTGATGGTTGGCTAGGCGTGGACCGCCGCGCCGCCGTCGACCGTCAAGGTCTCGCCCTGGACCATGTCGCTCAAACTGCTGGCCAGAAACAGCACCGAGTCGGCTACGTCGTCGGCTGTCAAGAACCGGTCGCCGGTCATGCTCCTGTGTTTGCGAGCCGCGAAGAGTTGATCGGCGTACGGAATTCGCCTCGTGGAATCGGTTTCGACGAGGCCCGCTTTGACGACGTTGACGTTGATTCCGCTGTCTCCCAGCTCGAGCGCCAGGTGCCGCGCAAAACTTTCCAGGGCGGCCTTCGAGCCGCCGATGGCTCCGTACATGGGCAGGGCCATATGCGACCCGTGGCTGGAGATGGCAATCACTTTGGCCCTTCCCTGCGCTCGGCGCAGCAGGCGGACGCCGGCTTGGACCAGCTGAATCAAGGCCAGCACGTTGGTCCTCATCGTGGATTCAAAGTTGCGCTGCGACAGGGCCAACAGCGGCCGGAATCCACCGGTGGCGGCGTTGCTGACCAGGATGTCGAGCTTGCCGAATTTCTCGTCGATGAATTCCATCATCGCATCGATGTCGTCGCGCTCGCTGACGTCGGCCTTGACGACCGCGACGTTCGCACCCAAGGCTTCGATTTGCGCGGCGACCTCGTCGGCCGCGGCCTGGGAGGTAATGTAATTGATGACGATGTCGGCGCCGGCCTGGGCCAGCCGCAGCGCGCACGCGCGCCCGATGCCTCGGGAACCGCCGGTGATCAGCGCCACGCGTCCTGTAAGATCAATCATCGGATCTACCACCTGTTCTTGGTTCGACGATGCAAAATCATGTTTGGTTATCACCCCGTTGCACGATCACGGCCAACTGCCCGTCGATCGTCCAGGATTTCACGCGGCATCCGGCGAGCGGCATTTGTCGGTAGGCGTACCTATTGTGCCCAAGCACCTCGACGTCGCGCGGCGCGAAACCTTCTCCCTCGTTGCACGCCTTGTACACTGCCTCCTTGGCGGCCCAGATGAAGCAAGCGATCGAAGGACAATCGGTCGCGCGCAGCCAACGTTGTTCGGCCGGCGTGAACCACAATCGCGTGAAGCCGTCAGAGAGGTTGTCGCAATCGGTGATATCAATACCTAGCCGGACGCCACGCGTTACGCACAGCGCGGCCAGCGCCCCACGCGCGGTGTGTGTGATCGAAAGCGACCAGGGTTGCTCGCCGCCGCCGCGCCATATTCGCGGTCGCACCGAACGGCCCGCCGCGTCTCGAGACAGGATTTCGACCGTCGCCGGATCGACCGCGTCCGCCAGGTTCTCGCCGATCAGTTGTTTGCCGAGCATGCGTGCCATGAGCCAGGCGCTGCGCCGACCTGGTTCGCGCCAGGCGGCCAGCTCGGCGCGTTCGCGAGGGCTGAGCCACGACTCAGCCTTGCGCCGCTTGGCGGCGTCAAAAGTTCGCGTCGCGCAGTAACGACAATCGACCGTCGGCGCCCCGAGACGGCTCGCCGAGTCTGTTTCGCGCGCCGTTGCAGTTCGAGATTCAATGATTGCAATTGCGGCCATAGGAATTGGGGAAGCGGAGTATTCCCGTCGATGATGCCGTTCTTATTTGACCAGCACGATGCGGTATCCTGTGACGTCGATGATCGTGCCTGGGTCTTCGCCAAATATTGTGAAGTCGTAGACCGCATGGCTCGTTTGGATCTCGCGGCAGGTGAAAGCGACCAGGCAGCTTTCGTTGTCGCGTGGCATCCGCCCCAGTCGCACCAGTTCGATCGACAGCGGCAGAGCGGGGACCGGTTGCACGTGGACCCAACTGTGAATTCCGCATACGTAAAAACCCGCGTCCAGAAGCGTCGCCGGAATCATCCAGTCGCGGCCGGTTCGCGCCCCTCCCAACCTCGACAGCGGAAGCGCGGTCAGTTGTCCCCAGCCCCCCGGAGCATCGAAGGCGACCGCCCGCACCCCGCGAAACACGGGCCCGTGATAGATCGCCTGATCCTCGGGGAAGGTAAAGGGATACCATCGGCTCGGCGGCTGGCCCATCGGCACGTCCAGCGCCGGCCGTCGGGCGTCTAGTTCGACCGACGCTCGCAAGTATGCGCGGTCCTTTTTGATCAACTTGTCCGCCTGATTGCGGAAGTCGCTGACCAATTCGCAGGCCACGGAGCCGTTCTCCCGGTTTGTAAGTCGCACGCGGGCCTCGACCCTTCGGTCGGTATGAAAGGACCAACCTTCGAGAAGCTCGATATTTCGCACGGCGACGGCCGGCTTGCCCCCGTGCACCGCGGCGGCTTCGACCAAAGCTTCAAGACCCACTACGGCCGGCAGGAACGGCTTGCCGCGCAGCTTGTGATCCAATAGGAAGGGGTCCGCCGATGGATCAAAGCACACGAGAGCTTCAACCGTCGAGCCGTCTGCGACGTTTTCGATCTTCTCCACCAGCGGCAGGGCATCGAGTTGGACGGCCGGCGGGCGCTCGGCTCGAGGCTCGTCGGCGTACGGAATGGCGTAGGGATAGTATTTGCGTTCGAAGAATCCGTCGCTGATGAGCACTTCGTTTTCGCAAGCGCCGGTGCGCAGTTCATCCAGCAAATGATGAACGCCCTCGTTCGGCGGAATGAAGGCCATCTTGAACGTGTTTTTGTTGATGCCGGCCGCTTCGGACATCAATACCATGCCGATCTCGTCCCAGGTCTGCCAATGCAGGCAGGTAGCGCGACATTCGGGACGCCATTGACGGTACCAGCCGCAGAGCTTGGCCAGCATCTCGTTGCCGGCCGCGTAGTCGCTGGCTCCGTTCCCGCCGAATCGGCCGCTGAGTGAACCAAAAGCGACGAAGTATCGCAGCGGATCCTTGGCCGTCAAATGCATTAGCGCCAAAGTTCCAGCGACCTTGGGCGCCAAGGTGCGCCGCACCGACTCGGCTGGGGCCGTAGCGAAGCGGAACGGCTTGGCATAGCCCGCGCCGTGAAGGATGCCTTCGATGGGTCCGTCGTCGCGGCGAATGCGATCCAGCACTTGGGCCAGTGCATCCCAGTCGGCCACGTCGCAGGAGTGATACGACACGGCGACGCCCGCGGCGCGAAACTTGTCGAGCGATTGCTGAATTTCACGGTCCTTGCGCACGCGGTCCCACGCTTCATTGGGCGATCGGCCGTTGGCGGTAGCCTCGCGGACGATCGCGGACTTCAGCGTCTTGAGCTGTTCTTCCGAGTAGGCGTGCCAAGGGGCTTTGGCATCTGGGGCCGGGCTCTTTCCCAGCAGGTGCATTTTCAGCCCGTAGCGCCGCGCCAGCTCGAGTGCCGACGCCGCCGTGATTCCGCGCGCGCCGCCGGTGGCCAACCAAACTCCGCCGCGCGGCACTTCGACCACCGGCAGCTCGTCAACTGGCTCGCGCCGCGTGGCCACGACTTGCCGGCGCCCGCGGGGCCAGCTCACCTCCACTTCCCCCTGCTGGCTGGCCAGTTCGCGGCACACGGCTTCGGCCAGTTGCGCCGGGGGTTCGTCGCGTGGCGCGTCGATGACCTTGACGCGAAATCGGGAATGCCCAAAGCGGTCGTCTTCGACAAAGATCGACTTGAGCATTCCCGCCATCGCGCCGCCTTCCGGAGCCGGCACGCGCGAGGCAAAGCCGAAATCGCCGCCCAACGAAGTGACGGCCACGAGGGTCGCCGGCTCGGCGAAAGGGACCTCGTTGACCAGCTCGAACCAGCGCCGCGCGAGCCAGAACGGCAAAAAAACTCCGCGCTCGATGCGGCCCTCGACGCTCTTGCGATCGTTCAGGCGCTCGGCGCCCTCGTCGCGCGATCCCAGCAACATCAGGCACCGCGCGGGCGACCGCCGCCAGGCTTGCTCCAGCGCCGCGCACGCGGCCTGGGGATCGTCGAGCGGCGGCAAACGATGCACCGCGACGCCCCGCCGTGCCAGTTCGCCGGAGAGCGCGTCGGCGTCGGCGTTTTGGCCCCATAAAAAAACCGCGCGCGGCAACGGTCGCGTCGCGTCGGCGTCGCTCAATGGGGCGTCGATCGTCCGCAGCAACACGCGATTCGCCACGCGACGGTCAGCGGCCGGCCTCGGACTGTGGGCCGGCTGGACTGAGTCCGCGGGCGCCGTCTTGTTGTCATCGCGCGCGTAAAACCGCTGATGAAATTCCCAGTCAGTGAACACTAACTCTGTCTCGCCAGGTTGTGTGTATAGTTCGCGGAGCAAATGCCGGATGCCGACATCTTTGGGCATGAGCGAGACGTTGCGCGTTTTGAGCATGGCCACCGTCTCCCAGCGCGAAGCCATGCCCACTTCGTCCCAAGCATGCCAGTGAAACCCGATCGCGCGACACCGCGGCTGACGCATACCGTGCCAGCCGACGAGCTTGCAGAGCATATCGCTGGCCGCGGCGTAATCGGCCTGGCCGTTGCCGCCGAGCCGGCCGCTGGTTGACCCGAACCCGATGAAATGCCGCACGGGGTCGTCGCGCGTCAACGTCATCAGGTTGTAGGCGCCGGTCACTTTCGATCCGATCGTGGCCAGCAGTCCATCCAGCGTCTTTTTCTCGAAGCGGGCCGCCCGCTCGATTCCGGCGCCGTGGAGAATGCCTTCAATCGGGCCGTCGGTTGCGCGAATGCCATCGAGCACGCGCTGCAAACTGGCCCGATCCGCAACGTCGCAGGCGTGGTAGGTACAGCGAACGCCCGCCTCGACGAAAGCCCTTAGATTGCGGTCGATTTCGATCGCCTTGGCGACCTTGGCCCAGGCTTCGTCGAGCTTTTGGCCCGCCGCTCGGGCCGACAGGACGGTCCGCGCGCGAAGTTCGGCCAGCCCCGCCTCGTCGAGATCGCGCCAAGCCGGATCGAGCTCGCGCAGGGCGGTGGTGCCGATCAAGTGCAAATTCAGTCCAAAGCGGCGCCCCAGCGCAAGGCCGCAGGCGGCGGTAATTCCTCGCGCCCCGCCCGTGAGCACCCAGGTGCCGCCGGGACGTACGTCGCACGTTTCCTGGAGCGCCGGCGGTGCCCGCAACGCGGTTTGCAAATACCTCTGGCCATCGACAAAGGCAACTTCATAATCAGTTGTGCGGCAAGCCAATTCGCGGCAGATGTTGGCGGCCAGCGAGTCGGCGTCCTCGGCGCGCGGCGCGTCGACGGCTTTGGCGCGAAAACCTTGTTGCTCGCGAACGATGGCGTATTCCAAGAACAGCGCTTTGACCAATCCCGTCATGAACCCCGATTCAGGCGACTCCACTCGACCGGAAAAGCCAAAATCTCCCCCGAGGTCGACGGCGGCAACCAGCGAACAATCCGCGAG
>JBGQHN010000263.1:0-6572 GCA_041497975.1 Planctomycetia bacterium
GGCGCTGGCCAGGTACTTGTCGACCGCGGCTTCGACCGCGCGGGCCGGATTGATGACGACTTTTCCGGCGGCTTCCCAGCGGCTCAGCAAATCCATGCGGAAGACAACCTGCTCCAGAGTGCCCGGCGGCATGGTCCGCACCAGCAGGGCGTCGACGCGCTCGAGATCGACGGCGCCGCAGGTGATTTTCGCACCGCTCGAATACAGCCCGCTCGACAATTCTCGAAACGCCAGCGCGGTCAACTCGAAGTCGCCGGCCGCGGCACGCTGGAGGTCCTTCAGATACCAACTATCCGGCGAACACAAAACGGCGAAGTGCATCGAGTTAGTCCGCGTAAGAATTCGCAACGAGCCGGAAGATGCCGGAGCAATCTAAACCGTGACTTGCCGGATGTCGAACGATTCGTGAATGACCCTGGGCAGCGTATGACCGAAACGAAACGCGTTGCCCGTATCGAGATTCGCCAGCGTGACCACCGCCGGACTGAACAGATGCGGATCGATCTTATAGAAGTCGCGGCCGTATCGTTCAAAAATCGCGGCGAACGGCTGGCCGTAATCGGGCGAGGCTCCGCTGGGGACGCGCGGGCCAACGGCTTCGAGACTGGCGTCATCGCCGCGTACCCACAGCGTCACCTCGCCGCCATAAAGAATGGCGTCGTTGGTGCGTCCAATCGCCTGCAAATCGTTCGCCGAGACCGGTGGCAACGGTGCCAGACCGGCTCCGCTGGCGACCCGCGCCAAATCGAATCCCAGCTCGGACAATTTGTGCAGCGCCGTTTCGACGCTTCGCGCAACAATCTGCACCGAACCGGCCAGGCTGGCCGTCGGCGCGACCGCCAGCGTGAGCTTTTCGGGGGCAACGCCACAGGCCCGCGCGATATCCTGACAAACTTCGTCAGGCGGGAACTTGCGACTCTCCAAGATGCCGACGGCCACTTCGGGCTGTTCGCGAAAGCCGATCTTGTCCAGCAGTGGCTCTTTGCCGGCGGCCGCGCGCATTGGACCCGACCCCATGGCAAAGAACCCCTCTCGCGCGATCTGCCAGCCGGCGTATTGCGATGCCATGCAGCCCGCCACGGGGTGGTCGGTGACAACTATTATGGCCAGGCCGCTGACCAATTCGGCAACGGCGGGCACCAGGTCGACGCGTCCCAAGCCCGACATGCAAACTTCCGCAAGCCGTCGCCCTGTTTCCAATCCCCCGGGCGCTTCGATTCCACAGTCGATCAGCCGCGCGCCGCAGGGGACCTTTCGGACGGCGATACGCAAAACCTCACGATCGTCAATCAATCGCTGGCAAAGCGCCGCGGCTCGCGCATTGAGGTTCCACTGCGACATTTACGCTCTCAAATCGACAAAGCCATGTGTCCGGCCGATCGCGAAAAATCGAGGGCTTCGACTCAATCATCGGCCGATCAATCATGCCCCGCTAAGCTCCAACGTGCAATGGCTGTCGGAATGCCCAATCCAGAGCCCATGAATCGTCGTCTTGGGCTACGGATTACCCAGCGTGGCCGATCAAAACGGCTGTGGCTACAATAGGGGCAGCGGTCCCTGCGCGTCACAGAGCGGAGACAAACCCTTTGCCCAGTTTAACCGTCGAAAACTACGTCAAGACGATTTTTCAGATTTGCCTCAACGGCGATGGCCAGGCAGCCACGGGTCAATTGGCCTCGGCGCTAGGGGTTTCGCCTGGCACGGTGACCAGCATGCTCAAGACGCTCAGCGAGAGCAACCTGGTCCGATACACGCCGTACGAAGGAGTGCGGCTGACGGCGGCGGGCAATGCGCTGGCCTTGCGAATTGTGCGGCGACATCGCCTTATCGAATTGTTCCTGGTCAAGACGTTGGATCTGACCTGGGACGAGGTGCATGAGGAAGCCGAGAACATGGAGCACGCGGTCAGCGATCGGCTGATCGACAGAATCGACGCGTTCCTCGGACATCCCACGTCCGACCCGCACGGCGACCCGATTCCACGATCGGACGGGTCATTCGAAATGCCCGACAGCCGTTCGCTGGCCGAGTGTAACGTCGGCGACGAGTTTCATCTGGCACGCGTCATCGATCAATCGCCCGAGTTCCTGCGCTTTCTGAGCAGTTCGGGCCTGCCGTTGGGCGCGGCCGGCCGGGTCGTGGCCAATCGCGCGGAGGCCGGCATCGTGACCGTGAAGGTCGACGGACAAGAAACGACGCTGGGCCGGGCCGCCGCGGAGAAGATATTGGTGACCCCCGCCCGAATGTGATCCGCGCTGAGTTAAGCAAAGAAAGCGACCATTGCCGCCCCGAAGGGAAGCAATGGTCGCGGCGAATTCTGCCGTTCGCCCGAACTGTGATCGCTCACTGCCCTGGGGGAGTAGCGGGAGCGGCAGGCTGGTTGGCCCCGCCCGCGGCCAATAGTTCGCGAAGTTTCTTCGCTCCGAGATCTTGCGGCTGCAACTCCGACGCTTTGTCGAGTTCGCGCAGAGCTTGTTCCGTCTGACCCAGGTAGCCGTAGTGGTAACCCAACAGAAAGCGGAGCGCCGGATCGTCGGGCTTGGCGTCGCGGGCCTTCTCCAGCTCTTTAAGCTGCGCGGTGTATTGACTGGGGTCCGCATACAGCTCGGCATGCTTCTTGACCACGTTGCCCCACTCGCTTTCCGGCAACAATTGCATGGCCATCTGCACGGCGCCGGCGGCGTCAGGGTATCGCCCCAGGGCAAACAGCCCCTGGGCCATCAAGAGCACGACGGCGGCGTCGCCTGGATTGTCGACCATGGCATGTTGCCAATTTGCGGCCGCATCCTGATATTTTCCCTCCTTGAAGGCTTGCTCGCCCGCCGCAACCCAATCGGCGGCGCTGTACAACTGCTCCTGCGTGGGCTTGGACGCGGTGACAATGCTAGCCGGCCGCTTCTGTTGATCCGGGGGTGCCTCCGCCAGATTCGGTGCCGGCTGCTCTTGCTGGGGGGCGGCCCCCTGCGCTCGTGCAGCCAGACCTGCCTGTGAGGCGAAGCGATTGCGAAGTTGCAATCCGCCCGCATCCTGCTGCCGGGCATCCAGCGCCTTATCAAGCTGCGTGACGGCCTGCTGCGGATAGCCCAAATAGCCGTAGTGGTAGCCCAACAAAAAGTTCTGCGCCGGGTCGGGCGGGTTGGCGTTGCGCGCCGATTGCTCCAGGGCACGAAGCTGATTCGTGTAGTCCTGGATGTTGGGGTAATACTGCGCGTAGTTGCCGGCAATCGCCCCCCATTGATCCTCGGGCGTCATTTGCTGCGCCATTTGAATCGCGTCGGCGGCAGCGTCGTAATCCCCAGTTGCAAATAGCGCCTGGGCCATCAGCAGAATCACTTGCGGATTTCGGGGATTGTCCACCATGGCGTGCTGGGAGTAACGAATGGCGTCCTGATACTGTCCTGCCTGGAAGGCCTGCACCGCCAGGCTGTAGAAGTCCTCGGCGTTTTGCACCTGCTCGGCGGTCGGTTGATAGACAACTTGCGCTGGCGGATTGATCACCGTGACTTGCGTGGGCACGACATCGCCGTAATAGCGGGCGTAGTCGCCGTATCCATAGCCGTAACCGCCCCAGCCGCCATATCCCCAGCCCCACTGAGGCCAACCCCAACCCCAACCCCAACCGCCCCAGTTCCAACCCAGGCCCGGAACGGCTCCCCACCAGGGATAGAAGTTGTTGCGGTAACCATAGCGATTGAAGTTGTTGTACCAATTTGATCGCCGCCAGTCGTTGTTGAAGCTCTTGCCCCAATAGTTGCCCCATTGGTTCTGGCGATTGTTGAAATTGTGATTGAAGTTGTTCCAGTTATTGTGCCAGTTGTTGTTGTTGGAGGTGAAGTTGCGCGAGGTAAAGTTCTGCCAACCGTCGCGGCGACCAGCGATATCGCGGCCAGGGACATTGGGCGTCAGCGCCGGCCGGTTGGGATCGCGCCTGCGGTCGAAGTCGCGATCGCGGTTGGCGGCGTTCGAACGGTCGCCCGGGCGATCGAAATTCGGGCGATTGACGTCTTGACGCTTGCCATCGGGCCGCGTCGGAATGGACTTCGTGATGTCGGGACGACTGCGTACGACATCGGTTCCCGGACGATTGATGCCGGTGCGATCCGTGCCAGGCCGATCAATGCCGGGCCGACCTGTACCGGGCCGATTCGATCGGGAGAAATCGGGACGATTCCGCGGGGTGCCCGTTGGGGGATTGTTGATTCCGGGACTTGTGGTGACATTGCGGTCCGCGCCCGGCCGTTGTGTGCCCGGTAGAGTTACTCCGGGACGAGCAATGTCCGGGCGGCCCGTATCAGGGCGACCGGTATCAGGGCGCCCAGGTTTTTGATTCGGACGATTGACCTGCTGCCGTTGCTGTTGCTGCTGTTGCTGTTGCTGTTGAGCGCTGAAGTTGCGCATGCTGGGAGTCGCAGCACCGCCTTCTCTGCCGGAAGGCCCGGTGGTTCGCTGTGGCGGATTGACGTTGCGCGGTTGCGAGCGCATTTGGGACGAGCCCGAGCGATCTTGCGGCGGAGCTGAACGCGTTTGCGGTGGCGCGGAACGCGTTTGCGGTGGCGCGGAACGCGTTTGCGGTGGCGCGGAAGGCTGCGAAGGGCCGCCTTGCGGTGGACCGCCACGAGGGGCGCCCTGGGGCTTGCCGCCGCCGTCACCACGTTGGCGGCCACCGTCGCGGGCGCCATCTTTATCACGACCGTCTCGATCACGACCCTGCCCAAAACCGGGCGCGCTCGAAAGCGCTACGGCCACCGCCAGCAGCGAGGCCACAAATTGAGAAGTCCGGAGATTCATTTTGTGTGCCCTTATGAAAGTGATTGAAAAGTTCGGCGGTTGTTGTTGATGCACCTCTGCCCCGACCCTCAAACCTACCATGTAATGCAAAAACCGCGCCCTTTGCGCAGTGAAATCAAACGTTTTCGCGAATTATAGCAGAATCGGCCAAATGCCGCGGATGTTCGGATCGAATGCCGACCGAAACCCACGCGCGCTGGACGTTTGGCGACCACGAAGCGCCGCAACCCGGGCGCGGTGTGGTCAGACTGATTCGCTGGCAACAGCGCGCGAGATGCCCAGCCGCGACCTGGTGCGCCTGTCGGAGATACAGGTCAGTAAAAGAAGCACCACCGCTCTGGAGCGAGCGATGGTGATGGTGTGAAGACGTCCAGCCGGTTGGGCTATGCCGGCAATCCGCTGTCCGGAAGCGGTGGCTGCGGTGGCACGGCCGGAGCGCCTTGGTCAGACGGCACCGAGGCCGGTCCAGGCGGAGATCCGTTCGCTTTAGGCACGGGTGCGACAGTGGGCGGGCGCGCGGGCAAGCCCGCCTGCGCCGCGAACATGTCGCGCAGCTTCTGTGATCCCAGATCCTGCGGCTGTAAATCCAACGCTTTGTCCAGCTCGGTCACCGCATTTTTTGGATAACCCAGATAGCCAAAGTGATAACCCAACAGGAATCGAACCGCCGGATCGTCAGTTTTGGCGTCCCGGGCCGTTTCCAACGATTTGAGTTGAGCGGTGTAGTCTCCAATATTGGGGTACACCTGCGTGTAATTCTTGACCACGTTGCCCCATTCGTTGTCCGGCAACATTTGCATCGCCATCTGCACGGCCCCGGCGGCCTCATTAAACTGCCCAAGGGCAAACAGCGCTTGGCCCATCATCAGCATGACGCCGCCGTTGTTCGGGTTGTCGACCAGCGAGTGTTGCCACTCGCGAAGTGCCTCTTGGTAATTGCCGGACTGGAACGCTTGTTCGCCCTGCGCGACAAAGTCGTCGGCCGCGGCCGGCGAAAGCGCGGGCGCAAGCGCGGTGTCTGTCGGCGCCGCGTCAACATAGGTTGAGTCGTAGCTGCTGGCGTACGGGTAGCCATAATTGCCATAGCCGCCATAGTAGCCACCGTACCCGCCCCAACCGCCATAGCCACCCCAGCCGCCGTAGCCGAGACCCCACCACGGCCACCAGCCCAGGCCCCACAGTCCGAAGCCTGGGTAGAATCCAATGCCCCAAGGATAGAAACCATAGCGGCCGAATCCGCCGTAGCCGTGCCAACCGCCATAGCCCCAACCGCGGTTGAAGTTGTTGAATCCGCGATTGAAGTTACTGAAATTGCCGCGATTGAAGTTATTGAAGTTCGTGCGATTGTTGGTGCTGCTGAAGTTGCCGCGGTTGAAATTGTTGTTGCGAAAGTTCGCGTTGTGGCTGCCATTCGCGAAATTGCGCGACACGAAGTTGTTGTTGCGGTTCAGGCTGGCAGTGCGGGCGCTCGAAGAGTTCGCGAAGTTTCGCGACACAAAGCTATTGTTGCGTCCCGCGGTCGAGCCTCGCTGCCCGCCAAAGTTCTGACGGCCGGCGACTGCCGAGTTTCCGCGATCGGACACATTGCCCCCGCGCCCGTTCGAGAAGTTGCGGGACACGAAACTCGAGCCCCTTTGGGACCCGGAGAAATTACGGCCTGCGCCAGACTGCGCCATCGAGCCGGAGGAACTGGGGCTGGGGCCGCCGGAGCGCGTGCTGGGGCCCGAAAAACTGCGACCCGCGGAGCTGCCGCCGCCGAATGACGATCCGCCGCGCGACATTGA
>JBGQHN010000264.1:0-6568 GCA_041497975.1 Planctomycetia bacterium
AGCACGAAGAGCGTCAACTGGACGGGATTGCGCTCGGGCAGCCAGGCTGTGATTTGTTCGGCCGCCTGGTCCAGTTGCTGCTCGCCGCACCAGGCCGCCAGTTCGCCGAGCTTGCTGGCATATTCGGCGTACAGCGCCGCGCGGGCGTCGACCACTCCCGCCCCGCGCGCAAGCGTGCCGCCGATGGCAAGCAATCCAATGACGAGAACGACCCGGGCCGTGGCGCGCGACATATCTTTCAGTCTACCATCCGCCGCGACCCGCGCCGCGCAGCCGCCGGCCGGCCAATTCCCGACCGCTTAAGCCTCGGAAAACGCCGCGTCAAAAGCCGCGCCGCTGGGCGCAAAATCGAGATTCTGCACGAATTGGCAGGCCTCCTTGGCGCCGGCTTCGCGGTCCATGCCGGGGTCTTCCCATTCGACCGACAGCGGCCCGTCGTACTTGATCTGATTCAGCGCGCGGATGATTTCCTCGAAATCGACGCTGCCGCGTCCCGGCGAACGAAACTCCCACCCGCGGCGCGGATCGCCGAACGGCAGGTGGCTGCCTAGGATGCCGCTTCGGCCATTGAGGTGCACGACCGCGTCCTTGACGTGCACGTGGTAAATGCGGTCGGGAAACGCGCGGATAAACTCGACCGGATCGATGCCCTGCCAGACGAGATGGCTGGGATCAAAATTGAAGCCGAACTCCTCGCGCCGATCCACGGCCGCCAGCGCCCGCTGGGCCGTGATCAGGTCGAACGCGATCTCGGTGGGATGCACTTCGAGGGCGAAGCGCACGCCGCACTCGGCAAACACGTCGAGAATCGGATGGAAGCGCTCGGCGAACAGCGCGAATCCCGCGTCGATCATCGGCTCCGGCGTGGGCGGAAACGAATACAGCAAAGGCCAGATGCTCGAGCCGCTAAAGCCGTTGACCACGCCCACGCCCAACTTCTGCGCCGCGCGGGCCGTGTCCATCAGCTCCCGCGAAGCGCGATCGTTTACGCCCGCCGCCTCGCCGTCGCCCCACACGTGGGGAGGCAAAATGGCCTGGTGGCGGGCATCGATTTTGTCCAGCACCGCCTGGCCGACCAGGTGCGCGCTGATGGCGTGGACCTGCAAGTCGTGCCTTTCCAGCAAGTCGCGCCGCGAGGCACAATATCCCTTCTCCGCGAGCGCCCGATCCACTTCGAAATGGTCGCCCCAACAGGCCAGCTCGAGACCGTGATAGCCGAATTCGCTGGCCTTGCGCGCCACGTCCTCCAGCGGCAAATCGGCCCACTGACCCGTAAACAGCGTGATCGCTCGTCCCATATCTGGCTCCTTCGAGTGGTTGGCGTGACCATTGTGGCAGATTGGCCCGCGGCTGCAAACCGTGCGTCTTGGTGCCACCCGATCGCGCGACACGCGCGGCGTGCGTGGTTCGCTTCCGGGCTTGAGCCCGGCGATTGAAAGCTTTACCTTGTGGGCGTCCTCCTGATGAACGTGGGTAGTCTCGGCAATCTTTTCGGAGCCGCCGGCCGTGCCGGCGGTTGGACATGGATCGGCCAAAACGTGAGCTTCCCCTCAGAATAGCCATCATCGGGGCCGGCGCGGTGAGCGATTATCATCACGTGCCGGCGATTCGGCTCGACTCGCGGGCCAGGCTGGTGGCGGCCTGCGATGCCAATTCAAAATTGCTCGAAAAACGCAAAAGCGAGTGGGGCGTCGAAAAGGTCAGCACCGATCCCGAGGCAATCTGTGCCGATCCCGACGTTGACGCCGTGGTGATCGCCACCCCCAACTACACCCACCGGCCGATCGCGCTATCGGCGATTCGCCACGGCAAGCATGTGATGTGCGAGAAGCCGCTGGGTTTGAACGTGGCCGAGGTGCGCGAGATGTACCATGCCGCGCGCGATGCTGGATTGGTGCATATGACCGCGTTTACCTATCGCTTCGCTCCGGCCATGCGATATGCCAAACACCTGGTCACCAGTGGCGCCTTGGGCGAGCCGCGACACTTTCGCAGCCAGCGATTTTTGGATTGGCCCGAAACCAGCTGGGGCTGGCGGCAGTACCGCAAGCTGGCGGGCGCGGGCGATTTGTTCGACATGACGATTCACCGCATCGATCTGGCGATCGATCTGGTGGGCCCGATCGCCCGCATTTGCGGAGCGCTGGCGCGCTTTGCCGGGCGAACGCAAACGGCCAGCGGCGAAACCTGCGCGCCTTCGGACGTCGACGACTGGTCGAGCATCATCGGACAATTCACCAGCGGAGCGACCGGAGTCTGGGAAGGCACCACGCTGGCCAAGGGCTACCACCGGGGCGGGTTTGGCCACGAATGGGCGGAAATCAACGGCGCCGTGGGCTCCGTGGTCTATCAGTTGCACACGCCCAACAGCGTGCTCTTGGGCAAGACCGGCCAGGACCTGGCGAGCGTCGACGTGGCTGGAGAATTCTTGAAGCCGCGGGGCAGCCCGCGCGACCCCCGTCAAGGCGAGCCGGCCACCGTGTTTCGCTACGACCTGATGTGGGAGTTCGTGTCGGCGATCGTCGAAGGGCGCCAGGCCGTGCCCAGCTTTTTCGACGGGCTCAAAGCACAAATGGTGGCCGATGCGGTGATCGAGTCGCACAACACTCGGCGATGGATCGAGATTACGCGCGAGCATCCCTGACGCGCGAGAAGAGCTCCTTGATGGCGGTACAATCCAAACGGCGCGGCTCCGCGGTGCACACCCTGATGGGTCTGCAAATCCTGGGAACCGGGGCCTACGCGCCCCCGCAAGTCGTCACCAACGAAGACCTCGTCAGCCTGGGCATGGACCCCGATTGGATCGTGCAGCGGACCGGCATTCGCCAGCGCCGTCACGCGCCCGCCGGGATGGCCACCAGCGACATCTGTCGCGAGGCCGGCCGCCGCGCGCTGGCTCGCGCCGCGACGGGGGTCGACGAGATCGATCTTTTGGTGGTCGGCACGTTCACGCCCGATTATTCCGTGGCCTCCACGGCCGCCATGGTTCAAGACGGCCTGGGCCTGTCGTGTGGGGCGATCGAAATCTCGTCGGCTTGTGCCGGCTTCGTCTATGCCCTGGTGACCGCGTCGCAATACGTCGCCACCGGCTCGGCCAAAAAGGCGCTCGTCATCGGCGGCGACTGCAACTCGCGCGTCGTTGACCCCAGCGATCCGAAAATCTATCCGCTGTTCGGGGACGGCGCCGGCGCGGTGGTGCTGGCGGCGGGCGCCGCGGACCAGGGACTGGCGGCCTATACCCTGGGTGCCGACGGCTCGGGTACCACGATGCTCTACAAAGAAATGGGAGGCTCGCGCGTGCCCAGCTCGCACGCCGCCATCGACGCCGGATTGAACCTGCTGCGCATGGACGGCAAGGGAGTGTTCAAGTGGGCCACGCGCGTGCTGTGCGACACGATTGGCGAGGTGCTCGCGCACGCCAACTTGAAGCTCTCGGACATCGACTTGTTCGTCCTGCACCAGGCGAACCTGCGGATCATCGAGTCGGCGGTCGAGAGCCTGCAAATCGACCGCCAAAAACTCATCATCAACATCGACCGTTACGGCAATACTTCGGGCGGAAGCGTGCCCTTGGCGCTCGATGAAGCTTTCGAGGCGGGGCGCGTCAGGCGCGGCATGCGGATTTTGATGAGCGGCTACGGGGCCGGCCTGTCGTGGGGCACCTGCATTTTCAACTGGTGAAACCTCTACTGCGTCAACCATGATCGCAAAAACCAAACAACTTCCCCGCCGCGCTGCCGTCAAAGCGGCCGACACTTGGGACCTTTCGACCTTGTTTGCCGGCGAAGCGGCTTGGGAAGCGGCTTTCAGCCAGTGGGAAGCACAGATCGAAGGCTTCGCCGCATTTCGCGGCAAACTCGCCACCGACGCCAGACAACTGGCCAAATGCTTGCGGTTCGATACCGATTTCGAGTCCGAGGGCGAACGGCTGGGGGCCTACGCCTTTCTGAAGACGGCCGAGGATACGGGCAACAGCGACTATCAACGGATGATCGGGCGCTATCGCAACGTGGCCAGCCGCGCGGCCCAGGCCGCCAGCTACATCCGGCCCGAGATCATGGCCATCCCGGCCAAGACCATGGCCGGCTTCCTGGAGGCCAAACCGCTGGCCGAGTTCCGCGTGGCGCTGGAGCAACTGTTGCGATACAAGCCGCACACGCTCAGCAAGAGTGAAGAAAAGCTGTTGGCCATGCAAAGCGAGATGGCCGAGGCCTCGGACCAGATCTTCCGCCAGTTGACCGACGCCGACTTGAAATGGGGCGCGATCAAGAACGAGCGGGGCGAATTGATCGAGCTTGGCAACGCTTCGTTTTCCTCGTTCTTGCAATCGCCCCAGCGGAGCGTGCGCAAGAAGGCCTTTCACGAATACTACCGCCAGTTCGCGGCCCACGAAAACACGCTGGCCGCCACGCTCTCGGGCTCGATTCAGCGCGACGTCTATTACGCCCGGGCGCGGGGCTACGAAAGCGCGCTGGCCGCTTCGCTGTTTCACGACAAGGTTCCGCTGTCGGTCGTCGACAACCTCGTCGAATCGGTCCATCGTCACTTGGGCGCGCTGTATCGTTATTACGATCTGCGGCGGCGGAAAATGCGGTTGCGAGAAATTCACCACTACGACACCTACGTGCCGATTCTGAGCGAATTGAAAACGCGGCATAGCTGGGACCAGGCCGTCGAACTGGTGATCTCGGCGATCGAGCCGCTGGGCAGTGAGTATTGCGGCGTGCTGGAGCGCGGGCTCAGAGGCCGCTGGAGCGACCGCTATCCGAACCAGGGCAAACAAAGCGGGGCTTTCAGTTCCGGATCGTACCACGGCGATCCGTACATTTTGATGAACTATCAGAGCGACGTGCTGGACCACGTGTTCACGCTGGCGCACGAGGCCGGCCACTCGATGCACAGCTACTACTCGGCCCGCAACCAGCCCTTTCAATACTACAACTACGCGATCTTCGTGGCCGAAGTGGCCAGCACCTTCAACGAGCAATTGCTTGCCCGCCACCTGATGCAGCGCGCCACCAGCGACCTTCAGCGCGCGTTTCTGATCAATCGAGAGATCGACTCCATCCGCGGCACGATCCTGCGGCAGACGATGTTCGCCGAATTCGAGCGGACCACGCACGCGCTGGTCGAAGGGGGTGAAGTGCTCACCGTGGATCGCTTCAAGAGCGAATACCGCGCGCTGCTCGAGCGGTACTTCGGGCCCGAATTCACTCTCGACCCCGAGCTGTCGCTGGAGTGCTTTCGCATTCCGCATTTCTATCGGGCGTTTTACGTCTACAAATATGCCACCGGCCTCTCGGCGGCGATCGCGCTGGCCGAGCGCGTCACCGGCGGCGGCCGGCGGGAGCTCGACGATTACCTGGGCTTCCTCAAGTCGGGCTCATCCAAATATCCGCTCGACCTGTTGCGCGGCGCCGGCGTCGACATGGAGCAGCCGCAGGCGGTCGACACCGCGCTTGATTATTTCGAGCGCCTGGTCGCCCAGCTCGATGCGCTGTTGTAAACTGGCGGGAGAGTCGTTGGATCGCCCGGCCCGCTAGCCAAATGTAAGCAACATCGCCGCCCGCTACCTCGAACAAGGACCGCACGCCATGCAACTGGGATTGGTGACGTATCAATGGGGCGCCGATTGGGATCTGCCGACGCTCATCAAGAATTGCGAGAAAACCGGCTTTCGCGGCGTCGAGCTGCGCACGACGCACAAGCACGGGGTCGAGCCCTCGCTCTCTCCCGCCGAGCGCAAAGACGTGGCCAAGAGGTTCGCCGACAGCCAGGTCGAGCTGGTCGGCCTGGGCACGGTCTGCGAGTATCATTCGCCCGACCCGGCCGTGCTGCGCAAAAACATCGAAGAGACGAAAGCCTTCATCCGCCTTGCGCATGACGTGGGCGGCTCGGGCGTCAAGGTGCGCCCCAACGGCCTGCCGGCCGGGGTGCCGCTGGCAAAAACGATCGAGCAGATCGGCAAAGCGCTCGACGAAGTGGCGGCTTTCGGCGAAGGCTACGGCATCGAGATCCGCCTGGAGATTCACGGCCGCGGCACGTCGGAGATTCCCAACATTCGCAAAATCATGGACGTGTCCAAGCACCCCGGCTCGAAGTTGTGCTGGAACTGCAACGGCGAGGACACGGCCGGAGCCGGTCTGGCCGCGAACTTCGCCTCGGTCAAGGACCGCCTGGGCACGGTCCACATCCACGACCTGATCAGCGGCTATCCGTGGCGCGAATTGTTTGCATTGCTGAAGCAGGCCAACTTTCAGGGCTGGACGCTGTTGGAAGAGGGCTCGCAAACCGCCGACCCGCTGCGCGTGATGCAATACTACCGCCTGCTGTGGGAAACGATGGCGACCTGACAGGCGTTGAAAATTGGGACTGGCTCCGGGGACAAAAAGGGGACATTCTACTTTTTTAAAAAGCAGAATGTCCCCCTTTCCGTGACCCGCGCGGGCCCGAAGTTGTTCACGCCGCCAGCTTGACCGAGGTGATCCACAGAAACGGCTTGTCGGCCTCTTTCGACACGGAGAATGAAGAGAATGTAAGGTCGTTGCGATGCAATCGTCGATACGAG
>JBGQHN010000265.1:0-6502 GCA_041497975.1 Planctomycetia bacterium
CGACGCCCAACAGGTTGGCTTCCGACTCCTGCCGCATGCCGAACCGGCTCTCGTAACGCGCCAGTTCGGCTTGCAGCGTGCGGTTGTCGCCGTTGTGCGCGATCATCGTGTGCGGATCTGGAAACGTGACCTCGCAATTCAGGCCATTGCCGCCGAGGTACACGAGCCGTCCGCCGCGCTCGAAGACCCACGATTTTACCGCCCGGTACATTTCGCTCGACCAATACTCGGGATGCGTGCTGATCACCAGCACGCGATATTGGTCGAGATCCAACTGGCCGGCGTGCAACTGGGTTTCCGCGTAGAGATCGTATTCCAAGCCCTCGCGTTCCATCCAGCCCAGCAGCCGCCACTCCGCCGACGCTACGTGACAGGCGGCGCGCCCTTCGATCGGGTCGGTGATCTGCACGTGCTCAGGCACATGATTGATCGGTTCGGGCCGATCGAACGACAAGGGCGCATACTGGGTCATGTTCCATGTGCCAAACTCGGGATCGTTGTAGCGAGCGAGTTCCAAGCGAGCGTTGACGGTGGGCGTCGGCGGCAGGCGATCGGCATGGATGTAATTGCTGCGCCCGCCAAAATTGTTGTAAGCGTTCCAAGTGATGTTCGACGCCAAGACGGCGATCTTCGCCCGCGGCCGCTCGGGAGCGACGATCCAGGGAAACGAGAAAAAACGTCCGCTCTCCGTCCGCGCGTGAAAGTAGTACAGGCCCGAGCGCGACGGAGCCGTTACGTATTGAGCATGCTGCCGGCTGCCGTAGCCATGCTTGTTCCACTCAACGCCAGCCTGCGAGTAATCGCCGTCGGGCGTAATCTGCATCGTGGCCAACGGGCCGTGTTCGTCGAACCAGCCAATCTTGGCGACACATTCTTTTTGCCAACCGTAGCGCCACAGATCGACCTTGTAGGCTTCGATCGAGTGCACGCGAAATTCAGACTGATCGCCTGAGCAGACCCACTTAGGCCAGGCATAGCCTAAAAGCCCGTCGGCCAAGAGCCGAAACTGATGCGGCCGATCGGCCGAAATATCGACTTGCGTCCGCTTGGCGCCATAGCCCGGTTTTTGCAGCGTGACGCGGTATGGGCCCGGCTCGAGATCGGCGTGCACGGCGCCCGTGGCCCGCGAGCGGGCTTCGACCGAGCCGGACGGGCTCTCAAATTCCAACAGAACCTCGGCCAGCGCCAGGTATCGCTCGTCACTGACGTATCCGATCAGCATCGACGAACCTTCCTCGAACGTTTCAATCGAGCACGGCCGGATCGACGTCGTGTGCGATGCAGGCCACGCAATCGCCTTGCGCCACCAGCGACGGACCACGCGTCGCCAACAGCACTCCGGCGGCCGAGGCCGTTATGCTCGTCGGCTCGCGGTCGGGCCGCTCCAGGAAGTGGATCAGCCCCACCGGCTGGCCCGCCGCCACCTCGGCGCCCAACGGCAGTAGGGTTTCGTAGATTCCCGACTCGGGCGCGAAGCGGTAATCGTCGCGGTTCAAGGCCTGTACCCAACGCGTCGGCGGCAAGTTTTGTTCGGCGCGGGTCACCTGCTTGCCTTCCAGCAACCCGAAGTGAAACAACACATTGGCAAGGCCGCGCTGCGTCGTTTGGTGCACTTCCGCGGAGACCGGTTCGCCGCCGCCCATCTCGGTCGTGATGACCGTCTTGCCCTGCCGTTCGGCTTCGACCGGCAACAGGCCGCTGCCGGCAATGTCGGCATACAAGAACGCGAAATCGGTGTTCCAGGCCAACGTTCCTGCGACCATCCGCCGTCGCTGCTGACGGTCTTCGACCAGGTGCATGTGAGCGCAAGGATAAAAATCCACGCTACGGCCGCCCGTGTGAATGTCGACAACGATATCGGCCAGGGGAAAAAGCACGTGCGTCAGATAGTCGGCGATCATTTCGGTGGGCGTACCGTCGGCCTTGCCCGGAAAGCTGCGATTGAGATTCTTGCCGTCCAAGGGCGACAGTCGCCTGGCCGCCTTGGCCGCCGGCATGTTGAGCGCCGGAATCAGGATCAATCGCCCGCGCACGCGGGCCGGATTGCCCGCCAGCTCGCGCATCAAGCGCAAGATGGCGACCTGGCCCGGATATTCGTCGCCGTGATTGCCGGCCATCACCAGCGCCGTGGGCCCGGCGCCTTGATGGACCACAACGATCGGCACCAGCAGGTTGGCCCAACCGCCCAAGTCATACGAATAGGGCACGCACAGATGCCCTTGCTGGATACCCGGTCGGTCGAAGTCGACGGTGGAATGGATTTGCGTGGCGGGCATCGCGGGCATGGCTGACGGCGTTTCGCGGCGAGAGTTCGAGCGGTGGTCGGTTGTACCACACGACCACGGCGAGTTCCAGCGTCACGGTGCGGCAACCGCAACACCCGACGAGAGTCACTCAAACCGTCGTTATCTGCTGCATTATTTTGACGGATCGGAGTCGCTTGCGGGCCTCCACGCTTGCGTGGGCACGGGCCAGCCCAGTAAGTTGGTTCTCGCTCGACTCCGACGCACAGAACGACCTTCAACCGAGCCGGCCGCGTTTGACGCATGAAAATCAGTCATATTGAAACCTATCCCGTGCAGATTCCCGTCAAGCCCGAGCGGCGGATGATCAGCTCGCTGGGGCAGCATACCGTTTCGCGATATCTGCTGGTGCGCGTCGTGAGCGACGCGGGCATCGAGGGAGCGGGCGAGGCGACGGTCATTCCGCGGTGGAGCGGCGAGACCGTGTGGGGGGCCCGCGCGCTCGTGGAGCGCGTGCTCGCGCCGGCGGTCATGGGTTGCGATGTTGCGGACATCGTGGAGCTTGACCGGCGGATGGACGGGGCTTGCATTCACAATTGGTTCGCCAAGGCGGCCATCGAAATGGCCTGCTGGGACATTCGCGGCAAGGCCGAAGGCAAACCCGTCTACGAATTGTTGGGCGGGGCCGTTCGACCGCTGGCAATCCGCAGCCGATACAGCATGGGCGCCTACGAGCCCCAACGCGCCCGCGCGCGGGCCCAGGAGCTTGTTGCCGCCGGCTTCACCACGATCAAGGTGAAAGTCGGGCGCGATCCGGCGGCCGACGTCGAGCGCGTGCGCGTCGTGCGCGACGCGATCGGGCCGGACATTGCGCTTACGATCGACGCCAATTGCGGCTGGGAAGTCGAGACCGCCCTGCGCGCGATCCATGAAATGGCCCCTTGCAATCTGGCGCTTGTCGAACAGCCAACGCCCGACGGCGATTACGCGGCGCTGGCGCGCGTGCGACGCGAGACGAACGTGCCGGTGATGGCGGACGATATTTGTTTCAACCTGGTGCACGCGCGCGAGCTGGTGCGCAATGGTTGCTGCGACGTGATCAGCGTTTATCCCGGCAAGCACGGTGGCATTCGCAAGGCGCTAGCGATCGTCGACTTCGCGGCCGCCAACGGCGTGGCGTGCTCGATCGGTTCAAACCTGGAGCTGGACGTCGCCACGGCGGCCATGGCCCACCTGGTCGTGGCGGCGGCGAACATGCAGGTCGAAAAATATCCGGGTGACCTGTTGGGGGCCGACTACCATGAAGTACGCGTCGCCAAGAACCCGATGTCGATCGAGGGACCGATCACTTCGATCACCGACCGCCCGGGCTTGGGTGTGGAGGTCGATTGGCAACTGGCGCGGCAACTTGCCTGTGACTGAAGCCGCCGGCAAGTGCCATCAGGCCACGACGTTGGCGTGGCCCCCACGAGCGGCCAAAGCTCCCGTCTTACGACTGTGGCCGTGCTGAGGAGCCGTCCTCGATGCGGCCGAGCAAGCGCAACAGGCCGTCCAGGATCGTCAAGGGATGCGGTGGGCAGCCAGGCACGTACAGATCGACCGGCACGACGCTGTCGGCGCCGTTATGCACTTGCTCATGATTGATGTATGGCCCGCCGGATATCGCGCAAGCGCCGACGGCAATCACGATTTTTGGCGCCGGGGTGGCTTCGTAGGTTTGCGCGAGCGCGTACTTCATGTTCTCGGTGACCGGCCCGGTGATTAACAATCCGTCGGCGTGTCGGGGCGAGGCGACAAACTGGATGCCAAACCGCCCCAGGTCGAAAACGATCGTGCTAAGCACGTTGACGTCGGCCTCGCAGGCATTGCAGCCGCCGGTGCTCACCACGCGCAGTTTGAGCGAACGGCCGAACAATCGCCGCATCTTGTCGTCCAGTTGTTGAGCCAGCTTGAGCGCTCGGCCGTCGGTCACCAGGTCCTCGCGCCCACGCGTCGCCAGGCGAAAGTCCTGACTATACGACACCGCGCCGTGTGGGCAAGCCGTTTCGCACTCCGTGCAAAACAGGCAACGGCCCATGTCGATTCGCAGCGACGTTTCGTCGCACACGATCGCATCGGTGGGGCAGGCGTCGGCGCAGATCTCGCAACCTTCGGCGCACTTCGTCCGGTCGATGATCGGCAAGCCGCGGAACCGATCGGGCGCTTGCGTCTCTCCCTTCGGAAACGAGATCGTGCGGCGCCCTTGCCGCCAGCGTTCTTGCAGAATGCCAAACATCTGAAAAAGGGCTCCTTACAGGTCGTGCCCGCAATAAGACAGGTTAAAGCTCTTGTTGCATAGAGGAAAATCGGAAATCGCCTGGTCGCGCAGAGCCATCGCCAGCCCAATCCAATTATGGAACGAGGGGTCGACGACCTTGTAGTGCGCAAAGGCGCCCGCGCTGTCGGTGATTGCAACGTGACAGATTTTTCCGCGCCAGCCTTCCACCAACGACACGGCCAGCGAGTCGGGCGCGAGCGCCCCGACCGTCGAGCGCACTTCGCCGACCGGCAACGAGGCGAGCTGCTCCAAAACAAACTGGCCGGAACGCTGAATTTCAAGCCAGCGGACGTAACTTCGGGCAAAAACGTCGCCGCTGGGCCAGCTCATGGTCGGAACCAGCACGAAGCGGTAAATGCCGGTGGGGAAATCGCGACGCACGTCGCACTCGACCCCCGAAGCGCGCGCCGCCAGACCGACCAGCCCCAGCGCCTCGGCCACTTCCTTGGTCACTCGTCCGGTGTCCTCGAAGCGGGCTTGGACGGACCGCGATTCCCACAACAGCGTGGCCGAACCCTCCACGTCGCGCAACGCGGGTTTCAAGCGCGCACAGAGCTGCTCGGCGCGCTGGGAATCGAGGTCCCACGACACTCCACCGGGGCGCACCAGCGAGCGGCCGAAGCGGCTGCCGCAGATGGCGGCCGTAGCGTTCAGAAAATCGCCTCTCAGGCGGCCGCAAAATGACATGGTCGGCAAGTAGCCGACGTCGCCGGCCAGCGCTCCCAAATCGCCGGTGTGATTTGCCAGCCGCTCCAGCTCCAATCCTACGCCGCGCAAAACTTGCGCGCGCAGAGGAGTCTGGCAATGGCTCAAGCTCTCGACGGCCTGGCAGTATGCGGTCGTGTGGCCAACGGTCGTGTCGCCCGCGAGCGTTTCCATGTAGTGGATCGTGCGCTTATTGGGGCCGCCAACCAGTGCTCGCTCCACGCCGCGGTGCTGATAGCCGAGCGAAATTTCCAAGTGGAACACGTGCTCGCCGTGACACTGAAAGCGAAAATGACCCGGTTCGATCACGCCCGCGTGCACCGGACCGACGGCCACCTCGTGGACTTCTTCTCCCTCGACGCGGAAGAATTTGAACACGCTGGGCAAGATTGCGGTGCCAACGGCGCGGGACCAGGCATCGTGGCCCGGCCGGTACGAGGCGTGAAAGCGGATTGGTTTGAGCCACGGATGCCCGCGCGGAACCACTCCCCATTGTTCGGCAATTTCCCGCTCGAACCAATGCACCTGCGGACACTCGGGCGTAAGCGACTCATAGTCGTCGTCGACGTCGGCGGAAACAAGAGAAATGGTGCCGGTCGAGACGTGCGTGACCACGCCGTACAGGCGCACCGTCTGTGCGTCGAGCGGCCGGCCAAACAGGGCCGCGACACGTCCGCCCTCGGCGACCTCGTCCAGGATCCAAGCGCGCATGGCGCCGATCTCCAGAAGCGGAATCTCCGCCAAGGGCACGGCGTCGCCGTGGGGGACGCGCGGCCGATGACCGTGCGCGGTCGCCATTACTTTCCTCCCATCGTTGCGGCCACTTCGTGCAGCATCTCGCTCAAGGTCGGCGGCAGATACATGCCCGCCACCAGCACGCCCAAACACAGAGCGGCCGGCGGCAACGTGGCCCACAGAGAATCCCGTGGGCAAAGCCGGGCCACGCTCTCGCGCGGCTTGCCCTGGGTCATCGGCAAGACGATGTTCGCCATGCCGATAAATACGATCGCCAATACGGCCAGGTAGTAAACGGCCACCAGCGGGTGCTGTCCGTCGAGGGCGGCCTTTAAAATCGTGAATTCGCTCAAGAAGGTTCCGAACGGCGGCGACCCGGTGATCGCCAAAAAACCCATCAGCCACAGAATGCCCGAAAGCGGCAGCAATCGGCGCAGTCCGGAAATGTCTTTGACCGCCTTGGTTTCGTATGCCGCCAGGATGTTGCCGGCAACCAGGAACA
>JBGQHN010000266.1:0-6493 GCA_041497975.1 Planctomycetia bacterium
ACCGTCTCTTCTTCGCTGGGTGGCGCGCGCAACGATGCGCCACAAACAATGCTCGCGGTCGATCGGCCCACGCCGGCCATTTCAACCCGCGCACTCCACAGGCAAAGATGGCAAGCAATTGATGCCGTGTTTGAAGCAATCGACGAGGAGTTGCCGCAGTCAGATCGGTGCCTGTGACAGTCGACGACCAAAGCCGTTGATGGCCTTTGGCCGGCTGATCGCTCGATGGATGCTACTGGATACGCGTCCGTTAACCTGCCGAGCACCGGGGACACCACGATTGTGTAGTTTTGATGCGCGGACCATCGTCAGGATGCCGGCCTTGATCGGTTCGGGAGGTTTGGCCATGCATCGACCACGACCGTCAAACTGATGTCATTTTAGACTTCCCGAGCGCCGAGTGCGCAGGATCCTGCGTCGCTTTGGTCCGTACCGCTGGAATTCCCCGCGCTTTGCCCTGGTGCTTCGATTTCCACGGGGAGTCGAACAGTCCTCGAATTCCTCGGGGAAACCGCATTTTCTCAAAACATTGGCGCAAAATCTGGCGCAGTCAGCGAGAAAAACGAGCTCGATGCCGGGTTGCGGCATGTGATCGTAAAATGGCGCACGTTGCCGCAGGCGTTGCGGAAGGCGATCTTGGCGATCGTCAATTTGCAGAGTTAACTTGGAACCGCGGAAGGTGAGGTGACTCGGATTCTGTCCAGGAGACGTCTTACTGGCCATTCACGTGCTAATTCGCACGTCGCCGAGTCTCCCCCCGACACAACCCTGAGGCGATCGTGGCGAACCGCGTGGGCCCACCGTCTTCACTGCGCTAGAGGTCGGACCGCAATGGGCCAGCCACGTAAGCGGCGGCGGTGCAGGAATGAGAAGTTCCGGCGGCTCGCATCGTGCGCATGAAAAAATCCCCACGAGCCTTGCCAAACTCCGTAGGGGACAGCCGGCGCGCGACAATCACGCAGCCGATGCAATGCGTCGTGTATTCGAACGGGTCGCCGTATTTCTTATGGCGGCTTGTAGATCGCGATTGCTCGTGGGGATAGTCTTGTCGCTCGTGATCGTAGCGAAGCCGGCCGCGACGTTGCGACCCTTGTTAGAGCGAAGATGTCGAAGCGGTTGAGGCGACGAGTGCCGTGGAAGTCAATTCGCATAGCGCGCCGATTCGTCGCCTTCTTACCCCGCTTCTGTCTTTGCAAGAGATTTCGGTGCCACCGGCTTCCGACAGGCAATCCGACGCATTCATGGCGTGCATCTCCGTTTCCCGCCGCGGCCACATGCTGCCGAACTCTCTGAACGCACCACTATTGACCTGATCCGCAGCCGACTTGCTCGTGCTGCGCGCCGGCCATGCGGTTCTCGGACTCCGAGCCGCGTAGCCTTGCGGCAAGCAATGTATCGTGCCACCGGCTCCGGCATTGACCGCGAATGGATAGATCAACCCGATCATTAGGCGTCGCGCCGGGACATCGATCGATCCGCCGCAGCGGTTAATCCCTCAAACAACACAAGCTCGGTTGACATTTCATCGCGCAAGTCCAGGCCAGGATGTCACAAGCCCCGCGAAAAGTTCAACGAAACCAAGATCCTCTTTTCTTTGCATATAAACATGACCACTGTCAGAGAAATCAACGATCCGGAAGAATTGGACGCTGTGAGTCCCCTGTGGAACGAGCTCCTCGAGCGCACGGCGGGCGCCTCGTTTTTTCACTCGCTGGAGTGGCTTCAAACGTATTGGAAGTATTTTGGAGCGCAGAAGCGCCTGCGCGTTCTGGTGGTTTCCGATGGCGATCAACCCCTTGGCATCTTGCCTTTGGTGGTTCGCATTTCGCGTCGCTCGGAGCCGGTGCGAATCCTCACGTATCCGTTAGACAGTTGGGGTAATTGTTATAGCCCGATTGGTCCCGACTGCATGACAACGTTGAAAGCCGGACTGATGCACATTCGCCATACGCCGCGCGATTGGCAACTCATCGATCTTCCGTTTGTCAACGCCCACGTCGACGCGAATCAAACCCCGTCAGCGCTCGCGCATGCGGGCTTCAAGCCTTCCTGCGAAACGCAGGACGCAAGCGCTACGGTCAACCTTGCGGCGTACAAGTCGTGGGACGCCTACTTGGCGACGCGCAAAAAAAACTGCCGCAAAGACCTCCGCAAGAAAGAGAATCGACTCGCCCTGCGCGGGGCGATCAGCTACATCCGCTATCGCACGCACCGAGCCGAAGCTGATGCCACCGACCCACGTTGGGACTTATACGACGCCTGCGAGGCCATCTCCCAGGTAAGTTGGCAGGGCAGTTCGCGCACAGGGGCCGCGCTCAACAGGGAGCTCTACCGGGCGTATTATCGGGATTGCCACTTGGCCGCGTCGCGATTCGGCGCTGTCGATGTCAGTTTGCTTTCGATCGACGAACAGCCGGTGGCTTATCAATACGCTTATCATTACCGCGGCTACATCTCGGCACTAAAGACCTTCTACGATCCAGAGGTCGCATTCGAAGGAGCGGGTACAATCGTACAAGCCCGCACGATTGCCGACAGCTTTTTGCGAGGCGATCACACCTTCAATCTGGGGCCGGAGTACATGGAGTACAAGCGGAACTGGCTCACCGACGTCCGGCCCATGCATCGCTACACGTACTTTCCATACACTGCCGTCGCGGCCCAGCTCGTTCGCGCCAAGCGCGCCATCGAGCGCTGGTGGCGCACAGAGCCATCCGTGGCAACGCCGTCGCTGTGACATGCTTGCACGATTGGCGCTCCAGGTTTGGCGCGGCCATCGGCGGCGCGCCTCGGACTTCGATGACCGCCGGACGCTCTTGATCCGTATCCGTTGCGATACCTGCCGTCGAAATGCGGCCCGGGCGCCAACCACGCGGTGTCGAACGTCGCTGGGCCGATAAGCGCTCTAGGCGTTTTGCTCGAAAACCGTATACTAAATCCTGGCCGTTGCACCCTTACCGGAACAGCCACTCTCGCGGTGCAGCGGTCAACGGAACGGGGCACGTCTCTTGCACGGATTCAGCCATGTTGCGCCGTATCGGATCGCGGTCGCGCGTGTCGTCGATCCAGCCTCATTACTACGCCCGCCGGCAAAAGGTCAAGCCGCGGCGGCTGCAGTTAGAACCGCTTGAAGATCGGGCGCTGCTGACCCTGGCGGGGAACCAGTTGTTTCCGGACGACAGTCCCTGGAATCGAGTGATCTCCAATGCGCCGGTAGCCGCCAATTCAGCGACGCTGGTTGCCAGTATCGGCGCAACCAGCCCCCTGCATCCCGATTTTGGCACGATGTACGAAGGCACCTATATCGGGATCTCCTATAACATCGTTTCGGCCGGGCAGCAGCCGCTGGACGTCGTCATCGACGCGTATCCCGATGAAAGCGATCTCATCGACGTACCAATCCCTGCTGGGGCCGTCATTGAAGGCGATCCGCTGAGCTCCAACGATAACGACGGCGATCGGCACCTGATCATTTACGACGAAGACAGTAACGTCGCCTACGAGCTGTTCAGAGCTTATCGGCCTTCTGAAACTGGCGACGGTAAGTGGCACGCTGACTCAGAGGCCGTATGGGATATGAATCAAAACTCATTCCGCACGCCTGGCGATACCTCCGCGGATGCAGCCGGACTGCCGATTTTGCCCGGGCTCGTCCGACCCGACGAAGTGTTAGATCAGGGTGTCATTAACCATGCGCTGCGCTTTACCGTGCCCAATTCGCGCAACGCCTATGTGTTTCCCGCCTCGCATCAGGCAGGCGTCAACAACGCGAATTATCCGCGCATGGGCGAACGCTTCCGCCTGAAACAGACCTTCGACATCTCCGGCTTCTCGCCGACCAATCGCGTAATCCTCCAAGCGCTCAAAGACTATGGCATGATCGCGGCCGATAACGGCAGCCCGTGGTATCTCAGTGGATCGCCGTCGTCCCTCTGGGATGACGATGAATTGCACGCGCTCACGCAATTGCGCGGCAATAACTTTGAGGCCGTGAACTTGTCGACGATCGTCACGAGCTTGGACCAGACGTCTGGTCCCGCCAGCGGCGGCACCGCCGTAACGGTGCACGGAGTGAACTTCTCCGGCAACGCCGGGCAATTGCAAGTCCGCTTTGGCACTACACCGGCAACCCAGGTCTCGATCGTATCCGATACGGTCCTTGTGGCCACGTCGCCCGCGAATTCCGTGACCACGGTTCATGTCACCGTTCAGACGCCCTATGGCACGTCGGCCGCCACGAACGCGGATCAGTTCACGTTTACGGCCGGCGCCGCTTCGAGCGTCGTGGGCCGTCGATTGTTCTACAACCAGTCAGGCACGGCCGGTGCAACGCTGCGCTATGACGGCAACAACCTGGCCATCAACTCCCTTGACGACAACGCCATCGCCACCGACAAAGTGGCCTACCTCCCTCAGGACCCAGGGGCGGCCACGTTTGCCAATGTGTCCAGCTACTCCAAGGGCATTAACGGCATCATGGTCGACATTTCGGGTTCGCATCCGAGTATCAGCGCCGATGACTTCATCTTCCGCGTGGGCAACAACAACTCGCCCAGTAGCTGGTCGCTGGCCAACGCTCCCACGAGTATTTCGGTGCGGGCGGGCGCCGGCACGAGCGGGTCGGACCGCGTCGAGATCATCTGGAACTCGGGCGCGCCGATCAAACAGTGGTTGCAAGTGATCGTGAAGGCCAACACCGACACCGGCCTGGCGCAGTTGGCCGGCTATCCGGCCGGCCAGGGCGACGTGTTCTTCTTCGGCAATGCCGTGGGCAATACCGGCGCCGGCGACACGGCCGTCAACGCGACGGTTAACGCGATCGACGAAGGCGGCGCTCGCAACAATCCGCAGGCGGTTGGCGACAACATTCCGATTACAAACCTGTACGATTTCAACCGCAACGCCGTGGTCAATGCGGTGGACGAGGGGATTTCGCGCAACAACGCCACGAACTCGGCCACCGTTGTCAGTTACCTGAGTATCTCCAGCCCGCCCGCGGCCCCCGAAGGCGACGGCGGCGACGTCGGCCTGGCTTCGGCTCTAACCGCTCCGGCAGCTTCAAGTTCCCAAGCCGGAGTAATGCCGCAGTTCGGCCCGCGACTGGACGAACCGGATCGGATCCGCGCGGATGGGAACGGCGACCGCATCGAACGGAGCGTGTCCTTGCAGGTAGATCGGACGACGTCGCGCGCAAGAGCGCCGCGCAGAGCGTTTGATGCGGCCATCGAAGCTCTGTTGTCGGAAGACGAATTCGTCGCTGCGCCTTGGTGACGCAGCGTTCGGACGGGCGAATAGCGTTCCAGGTATGGGCGACCCCAGTGCGTTTTCATGGGCTTAGCGGGTGGATTTGTCGTCCAGATTTGCCAGAGGCGGTCGCAGAGATTATGGTCTTATGCTGAAGCGCGGTGAGCGGCCGCGTCAATCATTTAATAGAGGAGCGATGGGCCATGTCGTACTTGACAAATCGCCGCGGGTTTTTGAAGAGCACGGCGCTAACCGGCGTCGGCGTGTTTGTTTCCGGCACGGCCGGTGCCGAGGACAGCAAGTCGCCCAGCGAACGAATTCGCTTCGCCTGCATCGGCGTGGGCGGCAAGGGTGCGAGCGATTCGACGGAGGCGAAGCGACTTGGTGACGTCGTGGCCATCTGCGACGTCGACGATAACACCTTGGCCAAAGCCGGGGACAAGAGCTTTCCCAGTGCCGCGCGATACAACGATTTCCGCAAGTTGCTCGACGAGATGGGCAAGAACGTCGACGCGCTGACCGTCAGCATTCCCGACCACATGCACGCCCCAGTTTCGGCATTGGCAATGCGAATGGGCAAGGCATGCTATACGCAAAAGCCGCTCACGCGCACGATCTACGAAGCCCGCAAGCTGGGCGAGATCGCCCGCGAGATGAACGTGCCCACGCAAATGGGAAATCAAGGCACGTCATTCGATCCTTTGCGCAAGACGGCAGCAGCGGTTCGCGCGGGTGTGGTGGGCAACGTCAAGGAGGTTCACGTGTGGACGAACCGGCCAACCTGGGCACAAGGCGGTCCGCGTCCACCCGAGCGTCCAGTGCCGCCCAATGTTCATTGGGACCTATGGCTTGGCCCGGCCCCCGATCGGCCCTACGCCCCCGGGTATCATCCGCATGCCTGGCGCGGCTGGTGGGACTTTGGGTCGGGCGCCTTGGGCGACATGGCCTGCCATACCGTGAATATGCCCTTCATGGCGCTCGACCTGCGCGACCCGACAGCCGTCGAAGCCGAGACATCGGGCCACAATCGCGATAGTTTTCCAAAATGGTCGATCATCAAATACGACTTTCCCGCCAACGCAGTCCGGCCGGCATTGGTAATGAACTGGTATGACGGCGGCCAAAAGCCCCCGGCTGAACTGTTTGACAGCGAGCCGATCAGCAAGACCGGCGTGCTTTTGATCGGCGACAAGGGCAAGCTGCTGGCCCGGGGCGACTATTGTGAATTCGGCTATAAACTGTTTGCCGG
>JBGQHN010000267.1:0-6485 GCA_041497975.1 Planctomycetia bacterium
GCTGACGGCGATTGGCGAGGCGCCGCGATCCGGCGATATGGACGTGCCCGAATTGGCCGCCTGGACCGCGATCGGCAACGTGCTGTTGAACCTGGACGAGACGATCACCAAAGGTTGAGCGTCTTCGTTTCACGGTCGCGCTGCCTTCTTCGATCCGACCGGCCTCGCCGAGCGCGGCCGTGTTTCCGCCGAACCATTGCGGTTGTTTTTCTTGCCCCCCTCTGGCGCGCAGGGTAGTCTACTAGCGCTTGCGCGACTGCTTGGCGCACGCGCGACGCTGACCGCTGGCCAGGCAACCTTTCGGAAAACCTTTCGGAGTCACCACGATGAACCGCGCCCCAAGTGTCGACCGAGCGAGAGCGATTCGACGTCCCCTGCTGCTGGCGTTTGTCGCCGTGGCGTGTCTTGCGGCCTTCGTTGCCGCTCAACCCGGCGGCGACGACGAGACCCCGATCGGCAAGCGCTGGTGGCCTTCCGAGTGGGGCGCCGGCGATCAGCGGGGCGCGGCCAACCGACAGGGCCCCTCCAAGGTGCTCGAAGCAACCGCACTGATCAAAACCGGCAAGGTCTATCAGTTGGGCCGCGTGTACGAAGACGGCATGCCGATGCCCACGGGCAGCAAGCGGATCTTCAGCCTGAGCATTCCCGGCTCGCCCACGGCCCAGCCCGTCGGCAAGAACCAGATGGTCTCGTTCGATGACTTGCTGAGCGCGCAAATTGGCCAGGTCGGCACGCAACTGGACGGGCTGGCGCACGTCGGAGTGCGCGTGGGACGCGACGACATTTTTTACAACGGCTTCAATCGCGCGGACTTTGCCCGCGCGTATGGCATGGAAAAACTGGGCATCGAAAACGTCGGCCCGATCTTCACGCGCGGCGTGCTGTTGGACGTGGCCGGCATTCGCAAGCGCGACCGGCTGCCGGTCGGCTACGTGATCACGCCGCAAGAGCTGCAAGCGTGTGTCGATGCCCACAAGCTCGAGATCCGCCCCGGCGACGTGGTGATGATTCACACCGGGCACGGCAAATTGTGGATGAAGGACAACGCGGCCTACAACGACGGCGAGCCGGGTATCGGCATCGCCGCGGCCCGTTGGCTGAGCGACAAGAAAATCACGCTGGTCGGCGCCGACAATTGGGCCATCGAGTGCCTGCCGTCCGAGGATCCCGAGCGCCCCTACCCGGTGCATCAGTGGAACCTGGTGCGCAACGGCATTCACAACCTCGAAAACCTCGATCTCAGTGAGCTGGCGGCCGACAAGGTGTACGAGTTCGCCTTCGTCTTCGCTCCGCTGCGACTCAAAGGCGCCACCGGCTCGCCGGGCAATCCCATCGCGGTTCGCTGACACCCACCCTGCAGGCGCGGCGGACATGAAAATCTCGCGGTTCGAAACATTTCTGGCTGGCGCGGGCCTGCGGAACTACCTGTTCATCCGCCTGGAAACCGACACGGGCCTGTCGGGCGTCGGCGAGGCGACGCTCGAATGGCAGGAAAAAACCGTCCAGACGCTGTGTCACGAATGGGTCGAAAACCGCGTCGTCGGTCGCGACCCGTTTGACATTGAACGGATCGTCGACGAGCTGGTGCGCGATCAGTATCAAGGCGGTTCGACGGTGATGACCGCCATCAGCGGCGTGGAAGTCGCGCTGTGGGACATTGTCGGCAAGGCCTGCGGCCAGCCGCTGTACAAGCTTATGGGCGGCCGCTACCACGCGCGGCTGCCGGCCTATGCCAACGGCTGGTATGGCGGCGCAACGACGGCCGACGACTTCGCCGCCCGCGCTCGCGACGTCGTCGCGCGCGGCTATCGGGCGATGAAATTCGATCCTTTCGGAACCGCCTGGCGCGATCTGTCGCGCGACGAAACGGCGCTGGCTGTCGAGCGGGTCGCCAAGGTGCGCGAAGCCGTCGGAGCGGAAATCGAGTTGATGATTGAATTTCACGGCCGACTGTCGGCCGATTCCGCCATTCGGGTCATGCGCCAGATCGAGCCCTACGAACCCCGCTGGTGCGAAGAGCCGGTCAGTCCCGAACGCGTGGAGCTGCTGGCCGAGGTCAGACGACACACGCGCTTGCCGATCGCCGCCGGCGAAAGGCTGATGACGCAAGCCGACTTTCAGCGGATGATCGCCTTGCGGGCAGTCGACGTGGTGCAAATGGATATCTGCCACTGCGGCGGCATCTTGACCAGCAAAAAGATCGCGGCCCTGGCCGCCGTGAACGACCTGCACGTCGCGCCGCACTGTTCGATCGGGCCGGTGGCGCTGGCTGCCGCGCTGCACTTCGACGTCGGCACGCCCAATTTCCTGATCCAGGAATCGTTTGCCGACTTCGACGTCCCCTGGCGCAATCAACTGGTGCGCGGCTGGAATCCGCTTCGCGCCGGCGAGTTTGTCTTGTCCGACGAGCCGGGGCTGGGAGTGGAACTCGATCTGGACGCGATTGCCGACCATCCTTACGTGCCGCACGCCTTCCCCAGCCTGTGGGATGACCGCTGGACCAAAAACTTCACGCAATCCTCTTGAACGGTTCCAGGAGCCGATCCGTGCGCACTTTTCGCATCGCCTTCACCGGCGATTTTTTGAACGAGCAGGGTGCCAGCGCGTACGGCGATTTGAATCTTCAGCCGCTCGAGCGTGCGCCGCACGTCGAGTTTCATTTCCTGACGCGTCAATCGCCCTCGGCCGGCGACCCCGACTACTGGCGGCAGTTCTACTCGATGGAGGTCCAGCCCGAGGACGTGCGCGACGTCGATGGCCTGGTCGTCTTGCGTCCGTGGATCAAAGAGCGCGCGCTGGCGGCGGCCGATCGCCTGGTGGTCATCGGACGCTCGGGAGCCGGCTACGACAAGATTGACGTTGCCGCCTGCACGCGCCGCGACGTAGCGCTATTCAATGTGCCCACGGCGCTCGATCATTCGACCGCGTCGTCAGCCTTGCTGTTCATGCTGGCCTTGGCCAAACGTTTGAGTCAGCAGCAGCGCATCACGCGCGACGCGCGGTGGGATTTGCAAGCGGCCGTGATGGGCAGCGAAATCCAGGGTCGCGTGCTGGGCATCATCGGTCTCGGACACAGCGGCCGCGAGCTGGCGCGCCTGGTCGCGCCCTTCGAGATGCGCGTGCTGGCCTACTCGCCGCACGCCGAAGCGGCGCAGGCCGCGGCGCTCGGCGTGCGGCTGGCCGCGCTCGACGAAGTCTTGTCGAGCGCCGACTTTGTCAGCCTGCACGCTCGCTTGACCCCCGACAATCATGGCATGATCGGGCGCGAGCAGTTGGCGCTGCTCAAGCCATCGGCATTTCTGATCAACGTGGCCCGCGGCGAACTGGTGGATCAGTCCGCGCTGGTCGACGCTCTGGCCCGCGGGCGCATCGCCGGAGCCGCACTGGACGTGTACCAGCGCGAGCCGTTGCCGGCCGGCGATCCGCTGTTGCAGCTCGACAACGTCATCCTGACGCCCCACTGGATCGTCTCGACGCGCGACGTGTTTGCCGCCACGAGCCGAGCGATGACCGAAGGCATGTTGCGCGCCGCGCGCGGCCAGGTGCCCGCCAACGTCGTCAATCCCGAGGTGCTCGATCGCCCCGGCTTTCGAGCCAGGCTGGCCCGCTTTGCCCAGAACTGCCAGATCGAATCCGCCTGAGCGTTGAAGAAGTCAAACACCAACCCGACGCGTCAGCGAGGGTTCTTCGTCCTACGCCCCTCGCTGGCGCGTCGGGTTAGTGGGCATCACGTTCGCCTGACTTTAAGCAGCATGCCAGCATTCTCCCGCAAGCGTCGAGTGCTTCCCCCAGCTTGCCGGCTTTTACGCGACAAGCCGCCGCCCGCACTTCTGGCTTGTCAGACTGACGCGCAACGGCTAATTAACTGTGGGCTAATTTCGAGATTCCCTCGGCCGGTGTTCCGCCGACCCGACGGATTGCTGAAAACGGCCCAAGCACGTCGCGGATCGCCGCAAGCCGTTTCCCATCGCAGTGCAGTTCGCTGGAACACGTGACGCAATTTCATCGCTGTGTAGTTGAGTCGAGATGCGCCAGGTTCCGCCGCCCGACGGTCGCGGGCGTCGGGGCGAGGATCGTCTGCGCGCTGGCCGTATTGGCGGCCTGTGGCTGCAGCGGACCGTCGAACAATCGCAATTGGTCGCCGAATCAGGCCGTCTTGCCCACCGCCGACTTCAACGGCAACCTGGTCACGGTGCACAATGTCCGCAACACGTCCTATCGCACCGCCGACGACTACACGGTGCACCATTACGACAAGACGTTTGACCTGGACAAGCTCGACAGCGTCGACTTCATCATGGTGCCGCTGCCCGAGGTGCCCGGCGGCGCGCACACGTTTCTCAGCTTTGGCTTCCAGGGCCAGGATTACGTGGCCATATCGGTGGAGGTGCGGCGGCAAAAGGGCGAGGAGTTTTCGGCCGCGCGGAGCCTGACCGAGCCGTACGAACTAATGTACGTGGTGGGCGACGAGCGCGACCTGATCGGACTGCGCACCGTCTACTGGCTGGAAGACGTCTACATGTATAAGGCCAACTCGCCCACGCCGCAGATGCGGGCCCTGTTCGTCGACATGCTCAAGCGCGCCAACAAGCTCAGCCAAAAGCCCGAGTACTACAACCTGGTGACGAATAACTGCACCACCAACATCATTCGGCACATCAACAACGTTTCGCCGAATCGCGTGCCCTACACCCACCAGGTACTGTTTCCAGCCTACGCCGACCGGCTGGCCTATGAGCTGAACCTGATCAAGGTGGACGAGACGTTCGCGCGGACCAAGGAAAACGCCCGGATCAACGAGCTGGCGTACATCTATCGCAACGACCCGAACTTCTCTGCCAGGCTTCGCGGCGGCAACGCCGGGGTGCTTGCCCGCAGCCGCTAGCGCTTGGCGCTGCGGGCGCTGACCGCGTGAATCGCCAGTTCGTCGCACTCGAGCTCGCCGGTCGCGCCCAGCAGTCCGACCGCCACGATCGCCACCCGGGCCGCCCGCGGCACTTCCACCCGCGCGCTGCGGCGCTGCCAGGCGAACGTGCCCGTCCAGCTTCCGAGTGTCTGCTGGCCGACCGGCACGCGGTTCTCGTCAAAGAAGCTCAGCAGCACGGTCGAGCCATGCTCGTCGGTGGGCCCCGGCGCTACGTCGCGTGCGCGAACCCAGAGCTCGACCGCAATTTCGTTGACGCGCCGCCCGTCGACGCCGATGGCTTGCAACGCCTGGCTGTTTTGACCCGGCACCTGGTTGCTAAACCTGATCGAGCGCGGCGCCATCGGGTTTGGGCCCCCTTCGTCGATCACCGCCTGCCGCACGTAGTACCAGCCGGCGGGCTTGTTGGCGTCCAGAATCTGTTCGAAGTCGCCGTTCGCCAGCGGCGTGAGCGGTTCGTCGCCCTGGACGGCGCGCAACGATTCGGCCTCGCCCGTCATCGGCACGAAAAAGGTCGGCTCGCGCGATTCCACGACCAGCTTGCCGTCGCGCTTGGTCATCGAGTACAGCGTCTGCTGATATCTCTGGCCCAGCGGGACCACGATCCGGCCGCCTTCGCGCAATTGTTCCACCAGCGGCGGCGGCACCCGCTCGGGCGAACACGTGACGATGATCTTGTCAAACGGGGCGTGCTCGGCCCAGCCTTCAAAGCCATCGCCGATTTTCAGCTTCACGTTCTTGTATCCCAGCCGCTGGAGCGTCTGGCGCGTACGCTCACCCAGGGGCTTGATGATTTCGATCGTATAGACCTCTTTCACCAGTCCGCTCAAGACGGCGGCCTGATAGCCGCTGCCGGTGCCGATCTCGAGCACCTTGTCGGTGGGCCCCGGATCGAGCTCGGCGGTCATCCAGGCGACGATGAACGGCGGCGAAATGGTCTGGTGGTCGCCGATCGGCAAAGCCATGTCCCTGTACGCGTACGGACGCACTTTGGCCGGCACGAACTCATGCCGCGGAACACTGCGCATCACGGCCAGGATGGCCGGCTGTTTGACGCCGGCAGCAGCCACCTCCGATTCGACCATCACCGTCCGCGCGGCGGCCCATTGCCGGGCCCCCTGCGCGGCACACCGCGCGGCCACGAAACATACGGAAACGACGCACAGCCAGCCGACAATTGCGGGGCGGGTCAAGTGCATGGCGCGGGCAGGTCCTGGTGCCATCGAACGAAGGTTTGGGACAGTTGTTTAGCCGATCCCCCCCGGCGCGGGAAGGCGAATGCGCGCCGCACGCGTTCTTGCTGCTAGCAAGGCCCTTCGACCTGGCGCCGGTCGTCGCAAAGCATGTTTGCCCGACGCAAGTTTGCCGCGTCGGTTTATCGCCCCGCCGGCAGACGCTATCATCGAGCGGACGCGTGTTTGGTGCCCCTCCGACAACCCACCTTCGAGCCAATGCAACTTTCCGCGCGCATGCAGGCCGTCCAACGGCCGATCATTCCCGTCGTGGGCGAGTTGATTCGCCGGCATCCCGGCACGATCTCCCTGGGCCAGGGCGTCGTTCA
>JBGQHN010000268.1:0-6459 GCA_041497975.1 Planctomycetia bacterium
GCTCCCCCGGCTGAACGGACGCAGCATTTACGACGAATACTATCTGGCCCTCGACGATTCTGTGGTTCGCGGCGCGTACATCCTCAAGTCCCAACCGTTTTTTGTCGGTGGCGCGTTGATGCCGTTAGTCCAGTATCGATTGCCGCTTTCCGAGGGCTACATCGACAAGCAGTTCGCGCCCGTGGGCGTGCAAATGTACCTCGACGCCGTGCGCAAGCAGCCGAATCTCTACACGGTGGGCCTCGGTGGATATGACGAACCCGTCGCGCAATTGCTGATCAAGGCCGGCTGGAAAACCTCGCTCGTGCCGTTTTACTTCCGAGTGCTGAACCCGGCGGCGTTTCTGCGCAATATTGTCTACTTGCGCTCCAGCCCGCTGCGGCGCTTCGCGCTGGATGCCATGGCCGCCAGTGGATTGGGCTACCTGGCCGTCCATGCGTATCAGGCCCTCAAAACGCGCCGTCACGCGCGCGACCGATCGAGCGTCGAATTCAGCGAAGAGCCGGCATTTGGTCCCTGGGCCGACGACGTCTGGCAGGCCGCCCACGCCCATTGCTCGATGGTGGCGCTGCGCGACGCGGCGATCCTCAACATTCTCTATCCGGCCGACGAACCCCGCTGGTTGCGGCTCAAGGTGACCGCCGAAGGCCGCGTGGTCGGCTGGGCCGTCGCGCTGTGCGTGGCCATGCAAGACCACAACTATTTCGGCAACATGCGGGTCGGCTCGCTCGTCGATTGCCTGGCTCTGCCGGGCAGCGAGAGCCAGGTAGCGACCGCGGTCATGCGATGCATGAAGAAACACGGCGCTGACATCGTCGTCACGAATTTGTCGCATAGTGCGTGGTGGCCGGCGCTGGAAGCCGCCGGATTCTACCAGGGGCCGTCAAATTTCATCTTTGCCGCGTCCAAAAAGGTTTGCACGCTGCTCGACCCGTTCGACCAGCGCAAGCAAGGCATCCATATGACCCGGGGCGACGGGGCCGGCGCGCAGAACTTGATCGCCGCTCGAAAATGAACGAATCCAACCGCTCGACGGCCGGACGAATAAGCCAACCATCGTGACCGAACATCCCATCAAACCCGCCGAATACCTGCGACGCGCGCGCGAAATTGAAGCGTCTTGGACCGGGCGCGTCGCCACGCTAGGCGTGTTGTCGACCTTTACGGCCGAGCTGTTGCGGCCGTTTCTGGTCGTCGAGTGCGAGCGCATCGGCTGCTCGGTGCGGCCGTGGTTCGGCCCGTTTGGACAATTGGAGCAACTGGTGCTCGACGAGCGTTCGTCGCTCTGGCAGAAGTCGCCGGACGTGTTGTGGATTGCGCTGCGCTTGGAGGACGTCGACCGCTACCTTGCGCATGAAAGTCCGGCCATCGGGCCGCACGCCACGCGCCAGCGGCTGGACGCCATCCGCGGACGGCTGGTCGGTCTGGCGCGCGCCGCGCGAGCCAGACATCGCGCCTCGATCTTGGTGTCGAATTTGGCGCACAACGCCAGCCACGACGGCAACCTTTTCGATGCCAGCGATCCCGACGGGTTCGTGCATCTGGTGGCCGAAAGCAACCGCCAACTGGCCCGCGAGCTGGCCGACATCGCCGACGCCCACGTATTCGACTATGCCGGCACCGTGGCTCAATGCGGCGCGGCAAGCTGGAGCGATCCCAAGCTTTGGTACATGGCACGCTCGGGCTTTAGCTCACAGAGCATGATTCCGCTGGCTCGCAACCTGGCGCGTTCCATCAAGGCGCTTTTGCATCCGGCCGCCAAGTGTCTGGTGCTCGATTTGGACAACACGCTGTGGGGCGGAGTCTTGGGCGACGATGGTCCCGGCGCGATCAAGCTCGGCGACGACTATCCCGGAAACGTCTTCAAGGATTTTCAAGCTGCCCTGCTCGGCCTTCGCCGGCGCGGCTTTCTGCTGGCCATCGCCAGCAAGAACGACGAGCAGGCAGTGATCGACGTCCTCGACACGCATCCCGAGATGCTGCTTAAGCGCGAGCACTTCGCCTGCATCTGCGCCAATTGGGAAGGCAAGTCCGCCAGCTTGCGCAAGATTGCCGAAACGCTGAATATCGGCTTGGATTCGCTGGTGTTCCTGGACGACAATCCGCTCGAGCGCGCGACGATTCGCGCCGAGTTGCCCATGGTGCACGTCGTCGAGCTGCCTGACGATCCGTTGGGCTACCTGGCCGCCTTGCGTGACGTGGCAGTGCTCGATCGGCCGCGGTTGTTGGACGAGGATCGCCAACGGGCCGAAATGTACCAAAGCCAGTCGCTGCGCAAGCAGGTCGAACAACAGGCCACGAGCGTCGAAGAATTCCTGCAGGGCCTGGACATGGTGGCCCAGGTCGGCCGTTGCGACGCGAACACGCTGGAGCGCGTGCACCAACTCATTCAAAAGACCAACCAATTCAACCTCACCACGCGCCGCCACAACGTCGACGATCTGCGCCGCTTCATGGAATCGCCCCGATCGGCGGTCGCCTGGCTGCGGCTCGGCGATCGCTACGGAGATTCGGGCCTGGTTTGCGTCGGAATCATCCATGCCCTGGACGACAAGACCTGGCTGATTGATACTCTGCTCATGAGCTGCCGCGTCATGGGCCGGCACGTCGAGGACGCGTTTTTGTCCTACCTGGCCGAGCTGGCCAGGGACGCGGGAGCGCGGCGGCTACGGGGAGTGTTTCGTCCGACCGCCAAGAACAGTCCCGTGCGAAACTTTTACGCGGAGCACGGCTTTTCCGATTTGGGTGGCGACGGGGAACGACTCTATGAGCTGGAGCTATCGCCGGGAGTGTTGGCCTGGCCCGGCATTATCCGCCGCGCCGGCGAGCCGCGAAAGGAGAATGTGAGTGCCTAGCTCGGTCGAAGACAGAACGCGGCAACTCGTGGCGGAAGTTTTTGGATTGCCGCTCGACAAGGTCACTCGCGAAACGTCTCACAAGACGGTCGACGATTGGGATTCGCTGAACGTGCTCAACGTGCTGTTGGCCGTCGAAGGCGAATTCGGCATAACGATCAGCCCGGAAGAAGCGGCCAACTTCGTGTCGGTGGAAAAGATCCTGACAGTGCTCGAATCCAAGGGCGTTTAATAGCGCTTCCTGCCGCTGGGCTGCTCGAAAAGGTCAAACGAAGTGGAACAAGCAATCGCCGGTAATCTGCCCTTCGTGACGGTCGCCATGGTCGTGCGGAACGAGGGTCCGTTCATCGCCCGCGCCCTGGAGCGCGTGCTGGCGCAAGACTACCCGCGCGACCGCATGGAAATCATCGTGGCCGACGGATTTTCGAACGACAACACGCGCGAAGTGCTGGCCGATTATCAAGCCCGCTATCCGTTCATCCAGGTGGTGGACAACCCGGGCCGCATCGTGGCGTCGGGATTGAACGTGGCCATCGATCGCGCGCGCGGCGAATTGCTGGTGCGCATCGACGGCCACGGCCAGGTGGCTCCCGATTTCATCAGCCAGGTCGTGCGGCTGATGGAAGAACATCCCGAGGCATGGTGCGGCGGCGGGCCAATCGTCCACGCGGGCACGAATCGCTTCGGCGAGGCCGTGGCCGTGGCCATGTCCCATCCGCTGGGCGTGGGGTTGGCCACGCATCGCTTCGAGGATTACGAGGGGTACGCGGAAGGGGCGCACTTTCCCACCTTTCGCAAGTGGATTTTCGAACGCATCGGCAAGTTCGACGAAGGACTGGTGCGGACCGAAGACGACGAATTCAACTACCGCATCGCGCAGGCCGGCGGCAAAGTCTTCATTTCGCCCCGCGTGCGCTACGTGTACTATGTGCGCGACAAGCTCGGCAAGCTGTTTCGCCAGTATTTCCAGTACAGCTTCTGGCGAATTCCAGTGATTCGCAAGCATAAGAAGCCAACCACGCTCCGCCAGGTCGTGCCGCCCTTGTTCTTCCTGGCCATGTTCGTGCTCGTGGGCGTCGGCCTCTGGCTGCGGCAGCCATGGATCGCCCTGGCGTTGCCGGCCGTGTACCTGGCGGCACTGACGGTGGTCGCCATTTCAGTCATTCCGCGCAAAGGCCTGCTCGTGGCCGCGCTGGTGCCGCTGGCGGTGGCGACGATGCATTTTGCATACGCCCTGGGCATCGCATACGGCGCCTGGGCGGCACTGTTTTATCCCCGGGCTTGGGACCAAAGCGGCCGCATGTCGGCCCTCAACCGATGACAACGAGCCGATTCCCTCAGCCGTGCAGGATCGCGATCGCATGACCGACGCCACCCAACATCCGCGCGCCGGCTTCGGCATGTTTGTCGTGATCGCCACGGCCGCGCTCGTGGTCGCGCTGGCCGAATGGGGCAGTTCGCGCCTGGTCAGCGAGCCGATCGGCGACGTGACCGAGGCGATCAAGCGTCCGGACAACGTCACGATCCTGCTCAAGGATCCGAACAAGCTGCCGGCGCCGAAAACCAAGCCCAGCGTGTGGGTCGTGGGCAATTCACACACCTACGCGCTGCCCGGCATCAAACAAGGCGACCCTCTGCGCACCGACGCCGAAGGCATTTTGATCGACGAGCTGGCCGTCCGCGTCGCGCGCGAGAACCCCGGCGTTGACGCGGACTTCTACCTGCTTTCGTATCCCAACTTTTTGCCGTTCGAAATCCTGACCCGCGTCGGACATCTGCTTTACCACAAGCACCGGCCGACGATCGTCATCTTGGGTCTGACCTGGCGAAATATTGCCCGTGATTCGCGGTTGCGGCACGAGATTTATCAGGCGTATCGCGACGCGCCGTTCGTCGCCGGCTTCGAAGCCATGCTGGCCGATCCACAAATCCAGGCCGATCCCGATATCCTCAACGAGATCCAGGCCCAGCGGACTCAGGTTGAGCACGACGAGCAGCTCGAACGACTGCGGAGCGATTCCGACCGCATCGACGAAATGCTCACCACTTGGGCCGCCGGCCACCTGACGCTGATGGGCAAAAGCGCCGACCTGAGGGCCCAATTCTACCGCACGTTGACCGAGCGCGTGCAACGGATGTGGGACGACCGCCAGACGGTCAAATACTCCTACGACCTGGTGGAACACGATTACGCGTTTAACGTCCAGTGCTTGCGGGCCACGGTGCGGCTATTGCGGCAGCATGGCGCTACGGTCTTTTGCTACTATGCGCCGGAACGCAGCGATCTGCCGCCCACGATGGACCCGGCGCGGCAAAATGAATTCATCGAAACGTTCGATCGGGAAGCCGAGCAGTTGGAAATCACGATGCTCGACGCTCGCGGCATCGTGCCCAACGAGTTTTGGGGCTGGGTGGGCGAATCGCCCGACCGATCGCACTTCACGCAACCGGGCCACCAGCGATTGAGCCAGTTTCTGTTGGAGGAAGCTGCCAGGCGTTCGGCCTGGAAGGAGTTGGCGCGGCCTTGAGGTTCAACAGCCCGATCTATCTGGCGTATTTGCCGATCGTGGTGCTGGCCGTCTGGCTGTTTCCGGCCCGCGCGCGCCGCTGGGTGCTGTTGGTCGCCAGCTATCTGTTCTACGCTTCGTGGCATTGGCCGTATCTGGGCCTGTTGGTCGGTTCGGCGGCCCTGAATCATTGGGGCGCTCAATGGATCGTGGCCGGCCCGCCAAACCGCAAGTGGCGTGGCGGCTGGGTGCTGGCCGCCAACGTGCTGCTCTTGGCCGTCTTCAAGTATCTCAGTTGGCTGTGCGAGAACGTCAACGCGGTGGCTTCCTGGCTGGGGATTGACGAGCTGGTGAGCGTGCCCCACTGGATCCTGCCGCTGGGAATCTCGTTCTACGTGTTCGAGGCCATCAGCTACACGGTCGACATCATCCGCAAGCGCGAACGAATCCACTCCTTCTGGGACTTCCAACTGTTCATCGCGCTGTTTCCGAAGCTGATCGCCGGGCCGATCATGCGGGCCAAGGAGCTGCTGCCCCAGATCGAAAATCCGCCGGCGCGGTTGACGAGCGGCACATTTCTCGACGGCCTGTGGCTGATTGCCACCGGGCTGTTTCTGAAAATCGTACTGGCCGACGGCATCTCCCCCTCGATCGACCAGGCGTTCGCCCGCCCGTTCGAAAGCGTCGGCGCCACGGACGTGTGGCTGATGGCCGTGGCCTTCGGACTGCAGATCTATTTCGATTTTTCAAGCTACAGCCGCATGGCCATCGGCTCGGCCAGGCTGTGCGGAATCCAACTGGTCGATAACTTCAACTATCCCTATTCGGCGACGTCGCCGGTCGATTTTTGGAATCGTTGGCACATGTCGTTGTCGCGCTGGATTCGCGACTACCTGTTTTTTCCCTTGTTGGGCAAGAAGGCCACCTTGGGCGCGATGTGCCGCGCGGCCTTGATCTCGATGACGCTGTGCGGCGTATGGCACGGGGCCGGCTGGCCCTTCTTGCTGTGGGGACTGTATCACGGCGTGCTGATCGGGGGATATCACATCCTCACGTATCGACAGCGCACCAGCGGGGAGACGCCCGCGGTGGACGAC
>JBGQHN010000269.1:0-6384 GCA_041497975.1 Planctomycetia bacterium
CGTCATTCCGGCGGCGATCGGGTTGCGACGGACGCTGCGCGCACAATCGCCCTGGCTTACCGATCTCGCCGCGGCTTTGGCCATCTTCGGTTCGTCGCTGGGCGTGGGCCAGTACGCGCTCGACTTTGCCATGCTCGCCGCGGCGCAGGTCGAACCGCCCGAGGCCGGCGCACAGTTTCTCAAGTCGTTGCAGGCTGACCCGTTCGTCCAGTGGGCGTTCTACAAATTGCCCGACGTTGCACAGGTGGGGCTGATCTTGTTTACGATCGCACTGTGGCGGCAAGGCGCGGGGTGGCGCGTGCCAGCAACGCTCGCCAGCGTGGCGGCAGCGGCCGCGCTGATCGGCCCGCTGCTCTTCGGTCCGATGGGAGTTCGCGTGGCGCTGGGTCTGTGGTTTTTAGCATTCTCGACCGTGGCCTGGAAGATGGCTGTGCGCCCAGCAGTGCCGAGTGCGCCAATTCCCTGAAGCGAATAGGCTCAAACGCCGTGCAGTCGCGCGGGACAAGACGATGGCATCCACTTTCTCGCCTTGGTGGAGTTCGTCGTGGGCGCACATTACAATACGAATCTCCCGCTGCTCCTGAAAGTTCCGCACGATGACGAAAAGCTTGATCGCCATCATCCTGAGCCTGGCGCCGTTGGCGCCCGCCATTGCCGCCGACGATATCACGATCGAGCGTCTCTTCGGGCCCGAAATCCCGGGCAAGTACAAGCACCCCCCGTCGATCACCGAGCTGGACAACGGCGATCTGTACGTCGTCTACTACGGCGGCGATGGGGAGTACGCGGGCGACACGGCCGTGTATGGGTCGCGATTGGCCAAGGGCAGCCAAGCGTGGACCCGCCCCAAGATCATCGCCGACACGCCCGATCGATCCGAAGGCAATGCCGCGATCTGGCAAGCGCCGGACGGGGTGACGTGGCTGTTCTACATCACCAATTACGGACCCACCTGGTCGACCTCCCGCATCAAATACAAGCTCTCCAAGGACCGGGCCCAAACGTGGACCGACTCCGACATGTTGGCCTTCGAGCTTGGGTCGATGGTCCGCGGCCGGCCGATCGTGCTCGTGGGCGGCGACTATCTGCTGGGGGTCTATCACGAGACCGGCGAAGACCGGGAGCGGACCGCCGCGGACACGTGCAGCTTCTTTTTCCGCTACAACCCCAAGACAAAGACATGGAGCGAGTCGAACCGCATTTTTTCGCCGAATGGCAATCTGCAGCCCGCGCCGGCGCAGATTAGCGACGACTATCTGGTCGCCTATTGCCGGCCCGGCGGCGATTTTGAGCCCAACCCAAAACGCTTTGTCATCCGCAGCGAGTCGCGCGACGGCGGCCGCACGTGGACGAAGGGCGAAAACAGCCAGTTTGCCAATCCGAACTCCGCGGTCGATTTCATCAAGCTCCAGAACGGCCATCTGCTGCTGGTGTACAACGACACCAACGTTGGCGACCGCATGCCGCTCTCCGTGGCCATTTCGACCGACAACGACAAGTCGTATCCCCACCGCCGCAACATCGTCAACAAGCCGGGCGACACGGCCGCTTATCCCGTCGCCATTCAAGCCCGCGACGGCAAGATCCACGTCGTCTACACCTCGCAACACCGCCAGGTCGTCAATCGCGCGGTGTTCGACGAAAGCGCGATCCTGGGTCACAAGCCGCAGAAGTCGGCCAGCAAGTAGCGGCCGCGCGGCCGAAGCTCACCAAAGCCGACGCCGAGGCGATGATGAAGTCGGCCTGAGAGCGGCCGGACAAAACCTTGCGGATCACGCGACAATGTGCGGCAAGCGGCCATGAAATGCCGCTTGCATGACCTGCCAACTTGTATTGTCCGTTTGCTCTTAGTTCTTTGGACCGAACGACTAGCAAGGATGATCTTGATACTTTTTTAGCGCAAATGCCGGTCGTTTTAGCGCAATCTTTGCGCGCACGCGGATAGACTTGTTGCAGGTGACCACACGAAGCGGAGGACGACTCAAGTGGACGCGGTCTATTTAGGCATCGTAATCGTGTTTGTCGCGTTGTGCATCGGCATGGTGCGGCTCTTCGAGCGAATTTGAATAAGAATCCCAAAATATCGGAGCGCTTCTCCGGCAAGTGCTTCGCGACTTGCCTCCCTGCGGAACGAGCAGCGCTCGACGTGTAGCGTGAACCTATTTAGGAGACGAGCGATGGACGGCATCTACGTTACAGGGGCGGCCGTGTCGGCTCTCCTGTTTGTCTACCTGGTGATCGCGCTTTTGAAGCCGGAGTGGTTCGGATGACTACCAACGCAATTCTGCAAATGGGCCTGTACGTCGTGGTGCTCGTGGCTCTCGTGAAGCCCTTGGGCGCCTACATGGCCCGGGTGTATGAGAACAAGCCCTGCGGGCTGGACAAGATCCTGGGCCCGCTGGAACGGCTGATCTATCGGCTGTGCGGCGTCGATCCGACCGTCGAGATGTCGTGGAAGCACTATACGTACGCTGTCCTCGCGGTCAACTTCTTGGGCTTATTAATTGTCTACGGCTTGCTGCGACTGCAGTATTACCTGCCGCTGAATCCGCAGGGAATGGCAGGCACGACGCCCGACCTGGCGTTCAACACGGCCGTGAGCTTTGCCACGAACACGAACTGGCAGAGCTACGGCGGCGAAGCGACCCTCAGTTATCTTTCGCAGATGCTCGGCCTGGCAGTCCAGAATTTTCTGTCGGCGGCTTCCGGTATGGCGGTTCTGGTGGCGCTGATCCGCGGGTTCGTGCGCCGGCAGTCCGGGTCCATCGGCAACTTCTGGTTCGACATGACGCGAAGCACGGTCTACATCCTGCTTCCCTTGTCGATCGTGCTGGCGCTAGTGCTGGTCTCGCAGGGGGTCGTTCAAACATTCAGCCCGTACGCAAAGGTTGCGCTCCTTCAGCCGACAACGTTCCAAGAGCCCGTACTGGGCGACGATGGCAATCCGGTCCTGGACGAGAAGGGACAGCCGACGACCAAAACGTTGCCGCTCACCGAGCAGACCATCGCGGTCGGTCCGGCGGCCTCGCAGATCGCGATCAAGCAGTTAGGCACCAACGGCGGTGGCTTCTTCAACGTCAACTCGTCCCACCCGCTCGAAAACCCAACGCCGATTTCCAACTTCTTTGAATTGCTCTCAATTCTCGTGATCTCGGCGGCCTTGTGCTACACGTTTGGAAAGATGATCAACGATACGCGCCAAGGGTGGGCTGTCTTGGCCGCCATGTTCGTGATCTTCCTGCCGCTCTTGGCGCTGTGCTACTGGTGCGAGCAAGGCGGAACCCCAGCACTGGCAAGTGTCGGTGCCGATCAGCAAGCCGGTCCCGGGCAGGCCGGCGGCAACATGGAGGGAAAGGAGACTCGCTTTGGCATTGCCCAATCGACCCTTTGGGCGACGGCGACCACTTCCGCCTCGAATGGCAGCGTCAATTCAATGCACGACTCCTATACGCCGTTGGGCGGACTGGTGCCCATGTGGCTCATGCAATTGGGCGAAATCGTTTTTGGTGGCGTGGGCAGCGGACTGTACGGCATGCTGGCCTTCGCGATCATTGCCGTGTTCATTGGCGGGCTGATGGTCGGCCGTACGCCCGAGTACCTGGGCAAGAAGATCGAGTCGTTCGAAATGAAGATGGCCGCCATCATCATCCTGATTCCGCCAATTGCCGTCCTGGCCGGGACCGCGATCACCGTTACTTTCCCAGAACTGGCCAAGCCGAGCATTCCCAACTCGGGCGCGCACGGTTTCAGCGAGGTGCTGTATGCGTTCTCTTCGGCCGGCAACAACAACGGCAGCGCCTTTGCCGGCCTGAATGCCAACGTTCCGTTTTTTGACACGTTGCTCGGAATTGCGATGCTTATGGCACGCTACTTTCTGATGGTCCCCATTCTGGCGATCGCCGGTTCGCTGGCCGCCAAGAAGCACACGCCGACCAGCGCGGGCACGTTGCCCACGCACGGGCCGCTGTTTGTCGTCATGCTGGTTGGCGTCGTCATCCTGGTTGGTGCGCTGACGTTTGTGCCGGCCCTGGCGCTGGGCCCGATCGTCGAATACTTGCAGATGGTGGAGTAAAGCATGGCTACCAAGGCTCGATCCTTTTTCGATGCCGAGATCATGCGGCGAGCGCTCGTCGATTCGTTTTACAAGCTCGATCCGCGCCGTGAGATCCGCAATCCGGTCATGTTCACGGTCTACGTCGGCAGTATTCTGACGACGGGGCTGTGGATCATGTCGCTTCATACCGCCGGGGAAGAGCCGTCGTGGTTCATCTTCGGCGTTTCAATCTGGTTATGGTTTACCGTGCTGTTTGCGAATTTTGCCGAGGCCATGGCCGAGGGCCGGGGCAAGGCCCAGGCGGACGCCTTGCGCCGGGCCCGGCAAGAAGTTTCCGCCAAGAAATTATTGCGCGAGCGTTCTGACCCAAGTGTTCCGCCGGTGTTCACGGAAATGTTGCGCGCCGGTGCAGCTGCCGTTACCCAGGCGACCGATCTGCGCAAAGGCGATTTGGTAATCGTCGAAGCTGGCGACTACATCCCAGCCGACGGCGAGGTCGTCGAGGGCGTCGCCTCGGTCGACGAAAGCGCCATCACGGGCGAAAGCGCGCCGGTGATTCGCGAAAGCGGCGGCGATCGCAGTGGCGTGACCGGCGGCACGCGCGTGCTCTCCGACTGGCTCATCGTGCGCATCACGGCCAACCCCGGCGAAACGTTCCTCGATCGCATGATCGAAATGGTGGAAGGCGCCAAGCGGCAGAAGACCCCCAACGAGATTGCTCTGGATATCTTACTGGCGGGCATGACGCTCATCTTTCTGCTTGTGTGCGTGACCCTCCTGCCGTATTCGATTTTCAGCGTCGGCGTGGCGGGCCAGGGAACGCCAATCACCGTCACGGTGCTTGTGGCATTGTTGGTCTGTCTGATTCCGACCACGATTGGCGCGCTGCTCTCGGCCATCGGCATTGCCGGCATGGACCGCATGATTCAGGCCAATGTGATCGCCATGTCCGGCCGCGCCGTCGAGGCAGCCGGCGACGTCGACGTGCTGCTCTTGGACAAGACCGGTACCATCACGTTGGGCAATCGCCAGGCCGTGGAGTTCATTCCAGTCGACGGGGTCGCTCCGGCAGACCTGGCCAGCGCGGCGCAGCTATCTTCTTTGGCCGACGAAACGCCCGAAGGCCGCAGCATCGTCGTGTTGGCCAAATCGAAGTACGGACTGCGCGAGCGCGACATCAACCAAATCCACGCCAAGTTCATTCCCTTCAGCGCCCACACGCGGCTCAGCGGCGTTAACATGGACGGACGTGAAATCCGCAAAGGAGCGGCCGACGCAATCGAAAACTTCGTCAAGCAGAAAGGTGGCTCGTTTCCGGCAAGTGTCCAGCGGGAAATCGAGCTGATATCCAAACAGGGGGGGACCCCGCTGGTCGTGGCTGAAAACGGGAAGACGCTCGGCGTCATCCACCTTAAGGATATCGTCAAGGGCGGCATCAAGGATCGATTTGCTCAACTGCGCCGGATGGGTATCCGCACCGTGATGATCACCGGCGATAACCCGCTGACTGCCGCCGCGATCGCCGCCGAAAGCGGAGTCGACGATTTCTTGGCCCAAGCGACGCCCGAAACCAAACTCCAGTTAATCCGCAAGCACCAGGCGGGCGGCCATCTGGTGGCCATGTGCGGCGACGGTACCAACGACGCGCCGGCATTGGCGCAGGCCGACGTGGCCGTAGCCATGAACAGCGGCACCCAGGCGGCCAAAGAGGCCGGAAATATGGTCGACCTGGATTCCAATCCCACGAAGTTGATCGAGGTCGTTGAGATCGGCAAACAACTGTTGATGACCCGCGGCTCGCTGACCACGTTCAGCCTGGCGAACGACGTCTCGAAGTATTTCGCGATTATTCCGGCCGCGTTCGCCAGCACGTACCCGGTCTTGGATAAGCTGAATATCATGCACCTCGCCACGCCCACCAGCGCGATTCTCTCGGCGGTAATCTTCAATGCGTTAATCATTGTCGCGCTGATTCCCTTGGCACTGCGCGGCGTGAAGTATCGACCGATCGGCGCCGCGGCCTTGCTGCGGAACAACCTTTGGATATACGGCGTTGGTGGTTTGATCATTCCATTCATCGGCATCAAGCTGATTGACATGGCGCTGGTCGTATTGAATATGACGGGTGCCTGAGCGGGCACGGCGCGGCCGCGAGGACATCTCGGCCCCAGACTTTCACGTAGAAGATAAGGAACTATTGCCATGTTGCGGCAAATCGTTCGTCCGACAATTCTCATGATCGTGGTGATGACCGTGTTGACCGGCGTGATTTATCCGCTGGTCGTGACCGGCATCGCCCAATTCGTGTTTCCCATCCAGGCAAACGGCAG
>JBGQHN010000270.1:0-6302 GCA_041497975.1 Planctomycetia bacterium
GCCAGCCGCACGGCCGTCGCGAGCGATGCGCCGCTGGCATCGTACTGGATGGGCATCGACTGTTTTTGCTTCGCGTTCCAGTGCCAGACTTCACTCGGACCTGATGTGTCATCGCCTTCCTGGCAGGATGCGTCCAACGAACGTCGCGCCGCATGTTCCAGGAGCCGCAACGCTTCGGCCGAGCTGGGCGCGCCTCCGCCGATTCTGGACAGCGCCTCGGCCGCCGCCGCCCGCAGCTCATTGGTGCTGGCCGATGACACCAGCGGCCCCAGCAATTGCGCCACCGCTTCTTGTGCCTTCAGCCGGCCGAGCACTTCGACGACGCACGTTTTGAGCAGCGGGTCAGGACTCTCCAAGACGCCCAGCAGTGGCGCAACCGCCACGTCGCCGAGTTCGACCAAGGCCGCCTGCGACATCCGATGTTCGTTGCCGCGCGCGGGATCGGCAAGAATCGCGACCAGCGGGGCAACCGCCGCTTCGCGCGCGTGCAAGAGTTGTAGCATTGCCTGCGCCCGCGCCGACTCGTCCGAATTGCTCAACTGTTTGGCCCACGCCGCCAGTCGCTGGGGGTCGCGGCGATATTCTTCGGCCGACTTGAAGAGATCGTCGATAAATGGGCCCAGCACGGGCGCTAGCTCGGCGTTGCGCGCCAGCTTCAGCAGCTTCGCCGATTGAAACTGGGCGGCCAATGCCGCTTTGGCCGTCACGTCCAATTTGCGTTTGGTTAGTTCGTCGACGAAAGGCTTGGCCTTTGCGGCCTGGCCCAAGTCGACCAGAATGTCGACCGCCCGCAACAGTTCGCCCGAAGTCTTGGGGTGTGATTCCAACACGGCCAGCACTGCCGGGTCGTCAGGCACAGCGGGTTGTTCGCTTTCTTCCGCCGCGCCGGCCTTCGGCTTGGGGCGCGCGGCCGGCTTGGCTTCTTCCTCGTCGGCAGTCTCGTCCATCGCCGGTTCAAAGTCCGCTGGTTCGTCCGCGGCGGGATCCTCCGCGGCGGCGGCGTCAGCCTGTTGCGCGCGCGCCCAACCAGCGCCCGGAAATGCCAACAATGCAAAACCAACCGCGACCGTCGCCGGCCAAACGAGTTTGCGAGGATGTAATCGCATGGTAGCCATTCGAAAAATGGAACGTATCGGGTCCTGAAAAACCTAGCCGAGCGGTTCCGCCGCCAGCTTTTGCCTCCAAGTCGAATACTGCTTTGCAACCTGAGCCGGGGCCGTCGAGCCGTAACTGACAAAAGCGTTGACCGCGTGCCGGACGCCCAGCACGTTGTACACCTCAGAGTCCAAGGCGGCGTCGACCGACGTGAGCTCGTCCAATGACAACTCGGCCAGCGTTACGCCGCGATCGAGAGCTTTGCGCACCAGCTTTCCGACCACGCCGTGCGCCGTGCGTTGGGCCATGCCGCGGCGAATCAGGTATTCCATCAGCGTGGTCGCGTCCAGGTGGCCTCGATCCAACCGCTCGTCGATGCCCGATCGGTTCAGCTCGGCACCGGCCACGAGCAAGGCAGCCAACTCCAAACAGGCGTCGACCGTGTCGAACGAGTCGAAAAGCCGCTCCTTGTCCTCCTGCAAATCGCGGTTGTAGGCCAGAGGCAATCCCTTCAGCAGAACCAAGATCGCCGTCAGGTTGCCGATGACGCGGGCCGTCTTGCCGCGCACCAGCTCGAGCACGTCGGGATTCACTTTTTGCGGCATGATCGACGAGCCGGTGCAAAATGCCTGGGGTAATTTGATGAAATCGAACTCGCCGCTCGACCACAGAACCCATTCTTCGGCCCAGGTGCTCAAGTGCTCGGCGACCAGCGACAGCGCGAAGGCGAATTCCGCCACGAAATCGCGATCGCTCGATACGTCGATGCTGTTGGCCGCCACGCTGTCAAAGCCCAACCGGCGGGCCACGTCCTCGCGGTCGATCGGCAAGCTGGTGCCCGCCACCGCTGCCGACCCCAGGGCAAGCACGTTGGCGCGGGCGCGGCAGTCGGCCAATCGCCCACGATCGCGCTCCAGTTTTTCGCAGTAGCACAACCAGTAGTGGGTGGCCAACACCGGTTGGGCGCGCTGCAAATGCGTGTAGGCGGGCAAGATGCAATCCTGGTCCTTTTCGAAGCGACCCACAAAGGCCCGTTGCAAGGCCACAATGCGGCGGTCGATCGCGTCGATCGCGTCGCGAACCCACATGCGCAGATCAGTCGAGACCTGATCGTTGCGGCTGCGAGCCGTGTGCAGTTTGCGCCCCACGTCGCCCAAGCGGTCGATGAGCGCCTTTTCGACGTGCATGTGAATGTCTTCCAACTCAGTCTTGAACTGGAAGCGGCCCTGCTCAATTTCCTGGCGTATCTCGCCCAGAGTTTGCTCAATCTGTTGGCATTCGGCAGCAGTCAGCAGACCGACCTTGGCCAGCATTTGTGCATGGGCGATCGAAGCTGCGATGTCCTGCGCGTAAAGGCGGCGATCGAAGCTCACACTTTCAGTGAACTTTTCGACTCGGCGGTCAGTCGCCTCGCTGAAGACGCCTCCCCATGCCTTTTCAGCCACGTGTCCTCGCAGTGTCCCGCAAATAGCGGGCGCGGTGAACTAGAAACTTACGGCAACATATTCACTGTAAATGGCTTACGAAAACGAGTCAACGACCACGTAGGCCGCCATGCGACCGGGCGGGTCGCAGGCCGTGGCTGGCACTCAGCTTAGCGCGACCGTAGCGGTTAGCCGGAGTCACAAGACGGCCGGCGAGCTCACGTTCGGCACAGCAACCGAAACGCCCCGTTTCGCAGGTCGATGCATTTGCGAGCGACAATCCGCGTGCGGTAGGATGACACACCCACGCATCGCGCCACCTCGACCAGGCAGGACCGAATCATGGTAAGTCTCAAAGGAAAAACAATTTTTATCACTGGTGCCAGCCGCGGGATCGGCAAGGCGATTGGACTTCGCGCTGCCCGCGACGGGGCCAATGTCGTGGTTGCCGCCAAAACGGCCGAGCCGCACCCCAAGCTGGACGGCACGGTCTACACGGCGGTCAAGGAACTCGAGGCGGCTGGCGGCAAGGCCTTGGGCTGTATTACCGACATTCGCTTTGAAGACCAAGTTCAAGCGGCGGTCGACAAAGCGGTGCAGACGTTCGGCGGCATCGACATCCTTGTCAACAACGCCAGCGCGATCAGCCTTACGGGAACGCTCGACACGCCGATGAAGCGCTATGACCTGATGCATGGCATCAATACGCGGGGCACGTTTCTGACTTCAAAGCTCTGCCTGCCGCATCTACTCAAGGCCTCGAATCCTCACATTTTGAACATCTCGCCGCCGCTGGCGATGCTGCCCCGGTGGTTCGGGCCGCACGTCGCTTACACGATGGCCAAGTACGGCATGAGCATGTGCGTGTTGGGAATGGCCGAAGAGTTTCGCAAGGACGGGGTGGCCGTGAACGCTCTGTGGCCGCGTACGTCGATCGCGACCGCGGCGGTGCAGAACCTGCTCGGCGGTGACGATGCCGTGCGTCACAGCCGCAAACCCGACATCATGGCCGACGCGGCTCATGCAATTCTGACCCGCAGCAGCCGCGAGTGCACCGGCAATTTCTTCGTCGACGATGAAGTGTTGCGCGAAGCGGGAGTGACCGACCTGGATCGCTACGCGATGGAGCCTGGCGCCAAGCTGAGGACCGATATCTTCTTGTAGCGTGGTTGCCGGGCGGACTTGCGCCCGAGACCGTGCCTAAAGCTGCCAGGCGAGAAGTGCCAGCACGGCCATGATCACGACCATGAACAGCGCGATCATGAAGCCCAGGCGGAGTGAATGCGACAGGATCGAATCCATCGGCTCATGGCGCGTTGCCGAATAAACCAGGCTGATCACCACGACTAGCGGCAGGGCGTACCACATCATATTGATCGCGGCCAGCGGCAGTAGTCCCGCCATCGAGTGCTCCCTGGAAATTAACCGCCGGTTGGCAGCCCTTGCTCTTGGGGCCGTTTCTCGCGCGCCTGTTCTTCGAGTTGGACCGGGCCGCCCCAGGCGTCATAGATCGCCAGCACGTTGAGCAGGCCCGCAATCATCGTGTACACGATGCCCAATTCCAAATACCGATTCAATTCCTTGTACCAGCTATCCAATTCTCTCGAATCAACCGGCGGGGCCATGACGCCGCCAAACAGTGGGGCCTTGCCGTTTCTGACCAGATAGCTTTGCACGAGCGCGGGAGTGGCGGGCAAGCCCACTCCCAATTGGCAAAGGTACGGCAGCCGCCAGTCGTCCGGGCTCCACCAGGCATAGACGGCCTTGCCATCGCTGATAAATAGCCCGAAGAAAAAAGTGCTGAGAATGCAGATCATGAACAAGAGCCCCTTGCCCGTGCGGCCCTGATACAGGTGTCCCAGGCCGGGAATCATCCAACCCAGGATGGCCGCCACGACGGGGTCCTTCAAATCGACAACGTCGGCGGCGTGGCCGGTAGAGACATCGGTTGCTTTCGGCACCTGAAGACCTCGCGAAGTAGGCAAATCGGGCGGCGGGCACTCAACGCACATTTTACCCGGCGCCCTGCGAATTACCAGATCGAGCTGCAAACCAAGGGCTTAGGGCAAAACCGGCGCGATGATGTCGGCACCGCTCGCATGGAGAGGCAGCGCCAGAAATAATGCGCGCAACGAGAGGATTAGGAGCCCCAACTGCGCTTGGAAGCTACCGGCGAGCCATTTCTTTCGGAGGAGCTTCGGACGCGACGACCCCGAGTTCGCGGTACACCGAACGGATCGTCTCCGGCTCGATTTGGGAGAGATTTCCACCTGCGCCCGCCAGCAGCGCCAAGTCGGCAAGCTGTTTGACGCGACGCGGAATTCCACCGGTCAATTCGTGCAGTTGGCCGAGGGCCGCTTCACTGAATACCGGCGTGGTGCGGCCCGCCGCGGCCAGCGCCTTCTTGATGTACGCCGCCGTGTCGTCGCTGTCCCAGCCTTCGAGATCGATCCGCAGATCGGCCAGCTCCAAAAGCCGGGTTCCCAGATTGTGCAAGCGTTCTGGGTGGGCCGTCAGGACTATCGTCAAGCGCGCGTCGGCCGACGTGTCGAGTTGCGCCAGCCGCACGATTTGATCGATCACTTCTCCGCGCGCGCTATCGGCGTCGTCCAACAACAGGACCGTCGAAACCTGCTGATAGCGATTGGCCGTAATGTGGTCCGACAAAGCCCGGCCCAGCGTGAACATCGAGGACGACGCGGCCGCCTCAATACCCAACGGCCCGCACAACAGCCACAAAAACTCGTGTGCGTCCAAGCCCGCCAGGTTCACCAGCGACCATTGGCGCAACACGCGTCCCAGCCCTCGGGCGAAGACGTCCAACATCAGCGACTTTCCGCTGCCCGATTCGCCGAGCAGGAGTCCCAAGGTGCGATGCTCTTCGACGAGGAAATGCAAGCGAGCCAGGGCCTCGTCTTGCGTGGGGCCCTGGTGGAAGAACCGCGAGTCGAGACTTCCTCTGAACGGCGATTGGCTGAGGCCCCAATAGGCTTGATACATACGTCTCTCGCAAACGCTCGAATGCGCAGTGCTAGCACGCGGCGGCGGACAATACCGCATCATTGTCATCTTCGGTAGAATCGCACCGAACGCTTGAGCCAAACGAGCATGTGGCTGAGCCCATGACCGATCGCTACTTTGTCGAAAACCCGATCGAAGGTCGGCAGGCCCGCCTGTCGGGCGCCGAAGCGCACCACCTGGCCCACGTGATGCGCGCCAAGCTGGGCGATGAAGTCGTGGTGTTCGATGGCAGCGGCGCGGAATTTGTCGCCCGCGTCGAACATCTGGGGCGCTCGGAAGTGGAATTGAGCGTGGTCGCGCGGCATCCGATCGATCGCGAATCGTGCGTTGCGATCACGCTGGGGGTGGCACTACCCAAGGGCGACCGCCGGCGCTGGTTGGTGGCCAAGGCCGTGGAATTGGGCGTGGCCCGCCTGGTGCCGTTGAAAACGGCGCGCAGCCAGGATCGTGAATCGAGCGACGCGTCGGCTCGGCTGCGCCAGGCCGTGATCGAAGCTTCGAAGCAGTGCGGCCGCAACCGGCTGATGGAGATTGCCCCACCGCAAAAACTATCGGATTATCTCGCGGCGGCGAGCGACGCTCCGCGGTTGTTAGCGCAACCCGGCGCAAGGAGTTTCCGCAGCACGCTCGACGAAATCGCGGCAACAGGTGCGCGGCCCGGCGCCATCGCGCTGGCCGTGGGTCCCGAGGGTGGCTTCAGCCCGGACGAACTCGGCGTGGCCCGCGATCACGGCTGGCGGCGGGTCGGGCTGGGCCAGCGCA
>JBGQHN010000271.1:0-6255 GCA_041497975.1 Planctomycetia bacterium
CCACTTTGACCACCAGCTCGGCACTCTCGCGGAAAGAAAGCCGCTGGCCCGAGAGCCATTCCTTGAGATTTGCGCCTTCGATGTAGTCGCTGACGATATAGAGCGTGCCATCTTCGCGCCCGACTTCGTGTACGCCCACGATGTGCGGATGTTTGAGCTGGGCGGCGGCTCGCGCGTCGCGCAAGAACAGTTCGGTCTCCTGCGCGTCAAGGGCCCCTTTGCGCGGGATTTTGACGGCCACGGTACGGTCGAGTTGCGTATCGCGCGCCAGCCAGACGCTGCCGAACTTGCCGATGCCCAGCTCGCGCACCAGTTCAAAATGGGCCAGCCGCCGCGTGCCGCCACGAAACGTCTCGGTCGTGTCGCCGCCGGTCAGACTAAAGCTGCTGCCGCAGGAAGGGCAACAGATCTCGGCCAGAGTGGCGTCTTCAACAACTTCAATCGGGCTGTGACAGTGTGGACAGCGAATTCGCATGGCACGTCGCCTGTTGCCGTCTCTGCGGGGGAATCAGCCTTGGCCATTATGCGAGCCGCTCAGGCGGGCTTCAAGCATGTTACGAATTGTTACGAACGCCGTGAGTGGCGGAGCGAGGCAGAAATCTTTCTCCTTTAATCAGAGATTCCGACGCTTCGCGAGTCATGATGGGCCAGACGCTGGTGGTCAGCGGCGGCCGAGTCATGTTGCCGTAAAGCAACAAGGGGCGCGCGGGATGGTTCAGGCTACTCGCGCCGCAGGCACCAGGCGACGGCGTTGCGCAATAGTCGCTGGTACATCGGATGTTGCAAAGCCTCGCGGGTGTGTCCGTTGGCCAGATGGCACAGCCGTCCCTTGCCTGGCTCGTAGACCCAACCGGCGGCCGCCACGGTGCCATCGTCCGAGCGGTTCTCGAGCAACAGATGGACTTTGTCCTTGTCGTAGGGAGGCGTGTGCTGCTCATCGGCGATGGAGAAATTGCTCACCCCGCGAGTGATGGGGTGGTCCGGGTCGACGACCTCGACGCGAAACCGTTCCAGCGGCCCGTGACCAATGTAGCGGCCGCCGACCAATTCGAGATAGCCGCCCGAAGGCGGGTAGAGTCCCATCGAGTTGTGCAGGTTCAAAAAAGCGCCGCCTGCATGGACGAAGCGCACGATGGCGTCTTGTTGCTCCTGGGTCATCCACATGTACTCTTTGTCGGCGCCCGTTTGCGGACGCTGCAGGCCGTCGCGCAGGATCACCAGCAGGTCGACCTTGGCGAGGTTTTCCGGCGACAGGGCCCGCACGTCGACCGTGAAGTGGGCCACGACGCAGGTGGCCTCGAACACTTGCGGCAGACCCTCGGTGATGTAGCCCGGCTCGTGCGGCTGGTCGGCGTACAACACGAGTGCCTGAGGGCCATCCGCGCGTTTCGGGTCGGAGCCGTCAAACGGCGCGGCGGGCACGGTCAGTTCGCGATAGACGTGTTCCAGGTCGTCGGGCCGCGGCGCATCGTACGGCGCCCAGACCAGAAACTCGCCGCCCACGCGCACTTCGTCGGTCAGATGCTCCTTCGGCCGACCCTGGGAGATCACGAAGCCGACCTGGCGGCGCAACTCGGCCAAGTAGCGCATTTGCCGGGAAACGGGGTCGGGAGTGGCCCACGAGCCGAAGCCAGGCACTACATAATCGGCGGCCAGCGCCTTGAGTCTCCCGAGCGCGGCGACCCACCGGGCCGTGTTGCAGTCTGCCAGCGCGGCGTGAGGACCGTTGATCACAAACGGACCGGCAAACAACACGTGCCTTTGCGGCAAATGCACAACGGCTCCGCCCTGGCCGACGATGCCATCGAGCGGGATCACGTCGATCGCGGCGCTGTCGTCGCCGATTGCGGTAGTGGCCGAGATTGATTGGAGGCGGTCGGCCGAAATCGCTTTGCTTTCGACCAGCGCCGCGCCGATGGCCGGGCTCGTGACGAGCGTCTCGATTCCGTGTTGCATCAACTGCGACACGATCTGGGCGTCGCCGGCTCGCAGATTGGTCAGCACCAACGTGCGGGGCGATTTGCCGGCGATGCGTGCCACCTCGGCCAGAAACCGCTGTGCGGCAACGCCCCGCGGCAGGTCGACGACAACGGCCCGGTCGGCCAACGCAATCCAGCCGCAATTTGCCGAGCCGTGCCGATCCGAGAACCCGGTCGCCCACACGCCGGGCAGGACTTCGGTCAGATGGGGCAGCAGCGGCGATGTTATGGGCTTCCAGGAGACCTTGTCCAGCGGCTGGGCAAACGGGGCCGGGCTTAATACCCGCGTCGTCACGTCCTCGACGAACTCGCCGAGCTTGGCGCCAAAGGCCCGGGCATCGGGATGGGCTCCGAATGCGGCCCGCAGTTGCTCGCGCTGGGCCAGGCTCTGGAACGGAAACAAATAGGTGATCTCGCTCCACTTTCCGACTTCAACGACCAGCGGGCCGATGGGGCGAAAGCCGTGTTTGCCCAGCGTGCTTAGTCCCGACGTCTTCATGAAGTCGAGGTAGCCGGCCGCGCGCTCGAGTGGGACTCGATGGCGTTCGTGAACCATCGTGGCCGCCAGCTCCGGCAAGTTGGGCGGAAGTGCGCCGTCGGCGAGCCTGAGAAAACGGCTTTCCTCGCCGGCCAGCAGCGGATCGCGCAGTTTGGCGAATGCGGCGAACCGGTCGTTTCCGCCGAGCGAAGCCACGGCCTTTTCAAACGCCGCCATGTTTTCGTATTCCCAGATCGTCACCTGCTCGTAGAGATCGCCAACGAGCGTAGTCCACCAACCGACCATGCGGCCCCCGGCCGCGCGAAACAAGGGCAGGCCCTGGCATTCGATCAACTCGTTATAGGCGGCGACCTGGTCCGGCTTCACGCGGATCAACCACTCGCCGTAGACCTTGTCGGAGGCGGGGCGTTTTTCAGGGACTGTTTTCTCGTCGGCCCGAATAGTCGCGGCCAGCGAGACGACGAGCAATGCGGTCAACAGGTGAGACTTCATCGTGCGGCTCCCAGTATCTGTGTGGAGGTCCATTCGTCCTCATGGTAGTCAGATCGGGCCGTTTGCCCGGATCCATTGGACGCCCGTGGCCCCAGTATATAACAGGGGGCCGGCGAAAGTGCGGAAGGGTAATCCGCGCAATCCTTTCTTTCGGCCCATTCGCATCCCGGCCTTGGTGCAGGCCGCTACGTCGCCGATACGATCGACTCGCAGGCACGGCGTAGACTTGCAGAACGGCGAATGTGGCCGTTCTTTGCCGCCGGCCGATTGACATGGACCATTCATTCCGACGAGGAATCTCCGCGTGATCGAAGTCGATGATTTCCATAAGGCTTTTGCCGACCAGGTCGCCGCCCAAGGCATTACTTTTCGCGTCGAGCCGGGCGAGCTGCTCGCCATTATCGGGCCCAACGGCGCGGGAAAGACGACCACGATGCGGGCGATTGCGGGGATCATTTCGGCTAGCCGCGGGCGGTTGTCAATTGCCGGCTTTGATGTCGATGCCGACCCGATCGCCGCCAAGTCGCGACTCGCATTCGTGCCCGACGACGCGCCGGTGTTTCACGACCTGACCGTCGAAGAACACCTCTCCTTTTATGCCAGCATCTACCAGGTGAGCGATGCTCACTCAAAAGCCCTCGGGTTGCTCGACGAGTTTGAGCTGACTTCGAAACTCCGCACGCCGGCCAGCAACCTCTCGCGCGGCATGCGGCAAAAGCTCGCCATCTGCTGTGCGTACTTGCACGATCCCCAAGCCATCCTCTTCGACGAGCCGCTCACCGGCCTCGACCCGCAGGGCATTCGCGTATTCAAACGGTCGTTGCAAGAGCGCGCCGCACAAGGTGCCGCGGTAGTGATTAGCTCACACATGTTGGCGATGGTCGAGGACTTGTGCACGCACGTCTTGATCCTGGCTGGTGGAGTGCAGCGATTTTTCGGACCGCTCGACGTGTTGCGGACGAGCTTCGACCGCATTGACGCGGACGCAAGTCTGGAGGACATCTTTTTCGCCGCCACATCACCATGACTGCGACCCTCTTCCACCCGGCAACTGTTTTACTTTTGCGGCTCCAAAGCCGCGGCCGCCGGCGTCGCATGTGGGGAAGGTTCTGCCAGCCGCGACGGCTGGTCCTCTCGGCGGTTGCCTGTGCACTGGCCGTCGTCTGGTTCGGTAACGCGGCCATGACGATCTGGCTCCGCGAAGCGGCATTCCCGGAAACGCTGCGCTCGCTGTTGTCGCTGGGACTGGTGCTCTACGCCGGCTGGCATTTCGCGAAAGCGGCCTTCTTCCGTCCCGAAAGCCCGTTTGACTGGGCGCCTGCGGAGCGCGAGCTCGTGGTCGCGATGCCCCTGAGGCCGCGCGACCTGGTGGCGTACCAGCTCGCTTCGGTCACGGTGACAACGATTTTCAAGACCGGACTGTTCACGCTCCTGCTGTTGCCCGATTTACGCTGCGTGCCCATGGGTCTGGCAGGCCTGTTGCTGGCGATGATGATGTTGGAATTGCTCCGCATCGCGATCGAGATTGCCACCTGGGGTATGGGGCGCTCGGCCTTTCTGGCCTACCGCGCGGCGGTCGTGGCGGGGCTGGTGGCAGTGGGATTCGCGGTCGGCGCGGCGATCGTTCGCGAAGACGTGTTCAGTGGTCGGCTCAACGTCGGCGAGGGGCTGCGCCAACGCATCCTGGACAACCTGGTTCAATTGAACGATTCTGTATTCGGCTACATTGCGCTGCCGTTTCAGCCGTTCATCGACCTGATCCTGGCCGACAGCATGACGGCAATCAACGCGGGGATGGCCGCCGCGGCATTGGCAGCGGTGACGGGGCTGGCCGCCGCCGTCATCGGTTTGTACGCGGCAACCTCTCGACGCGTGGCCCTACGAGAAAAACGCAACTACCGTACTAGCGGCCCGGCTCGCGACTTGTTCGCAGGCTCTACCCAGTACGAACTTGGGCCGGCACTCAGCGACGAGTTCCGATTGCGACTGCGTCGCATCCCGCGCTGGGGCGGGGCCGGCGCGCTGGCCTGGCGGCAACTGGTCGGTGCCCGCCGTCACTGGGGTAGCCTGTTGACGGCGATGATCGCCCCCTCGGTCCTCGCTTGTGCTCCCTGCTTCGTCATTGCGGATCCGCACATCGCCTTCCTGGCAACCACCGGCACGCTGGCGTTCTACACTTTCCTGCTATTGCCGACCGCGCTTCGGTTCGACTTCCGCCGCGATCTCGATCGGCTGGCGACACTCAAGGGCCTGCCCATCAGGCCCGCGGCGGCCGCCATCGGCCAGACCCTGGCGCCCGTGCTGATCGCGACCGTGTTTCAAAGTGGCGTGTTGGCATTTGCAGTTGTGGCGCGGTCGCTGCCGCCACACCACGTATTCATAGCGATGCTGGTGATGATTCCGCTGAACGTGCTGGTGTTCGGCCTCGACAATCTCATCTTCCTGCTCTACCCCCACCGCGTGCAACAAGAGGGATTGGAGATACTTCTGCGCACGATGCTCACGTTTACGGGCAAGGGCCTGCTGTTTGCCGCCGGACTAGCGGCCATGTCCACCTGGGGCTTCACCGCCGCCGCCTTGACACGTGGAATCTCGCATTGGACCGGAAGCACAATCAATGCGTACACCGTGTTCACTGGTGGCATGATCGCCGGGCCGTCCTTACTGGCGGCGCTCGTGCTCTACGGGTTATGCCGGACGTATCGCAGCATGAACCCGATCGAAGACTTTCCACAGTGAGGGCGCGACAGGCCGGCGCCGAAGTTTGTGCCTGTTTTCCCGTCAAATCGGCGTCTTCGTAAGACTCCCGACAACCACCTAATTCTTGACGTCCGCCAGGCAAAATCCGACACTAGTGGCCGGAGCATCGGTGGTGGGAGCGTTGTGGAGAGCTGCCTGGCGTCCCACCGACTCATCGACTTCGGGACGTAACGTGATATGCTCTGTTGAGGGGCTGCCTGTCAATGTCCTGGTCCGGCCGTTGTACGGCACAGGCTGATACCCCAGGAGCGCACGATGGCCAGCCAGCACGGCAACATTTCGCACGCCATTTCCGGCATCAGCCGACGACGCTTCCTGGAGGCCAGCGGCACTGGACTGGTGGGCCTGGGCGGTGCCGATTTTCTCGACCGAACCGGCGCGCTGGCACCAAGCCAGACGACCAGAAACCCCCGCGCCAAGTCGGTCATCATCTTGTACCTGTACGGCGCGCCGAGCCAGATGGATACGCTCGATCCTAAACCGCAAGCGCCCCTCGAGCGGCGCGGCGAGTTCAAGGCGATCTCC
>JBGQHN010000272.1:0-6215 GCA_041497975.1 Planctomycetia bacterium
AGCAGCGCGATCAGTGCGCCAATGATGGCAATCACGACCAGGAGCTCGACCAAGGTAAAGGCGCTTCGACGGCGCGGGACTTGCCGTTTCATATCGTGGCCTCAAGATCGGGCGACAAGAAAAAACCGCCGCGCAATGAGCGGAAGTGATTGGCCCGTCATTCTTTGTAACTTCGTTCTCCGACCGCGTCAACTCGAAGCATGGCGCCGGTGGCCATCGATCCGGGCTCGCGCTGCCGCGCCCGATTTCCGAGCGAACCGCGCCGGGGCTTGCGGGCGGGCGACTGGAAGCTATCCGGGAGTTTATGCCACCTGTGAGTGTTATTTCGAGCCGCGTCGGCGGCTTGGCGACTAATCTTCGGGGTCGTACGATGAAAAGTGACTGCCGGAAAGCCATGGGATTGGGGTAGAATTGAGTATTCTGTCGAGCGCTGGTATTCCGAGGTGGTCGTGATCGAGCACGCATTCCAAGCCGAGCATTTCATCAATCGCGAGTTGAGCTGGCTGGAGTTCAACGCGCGCGTGCTGGAAGAGGCCGAGGACACGTCGAACCCGCTCTTGGAACGCGTCAAGTTTTTATCGATCTTCAGTTCGAATCTTGACGAGTTCTTCATGGTCCGCGTGGCGGGGCTGCGCGAACAGGCTTTCGGCGACGGCGCTCCGCAAGACTACACGCCGGACGGTTTGCGAGCCATCACGCAATTGCAACGCGTGGCCAAGCGCACGCAGGAACTCGTGGCCGCCGGCTATCGCTGCTGGAACGAATCGGTGCTGCCGCAATTGACGGCCGAAGGGATTCAGCTCTTGGCCCACGACGAGCTGAACGCCGCGCAGCGCGAGTCGCTTGACCGGTTTTTCCGCGAGCGCGCGTTTCCCATTCTGACTCCGATGGCGATCGATCCGAGTCATCCCAGCCCCCATTTTCACAACCGCCACCTTTACCTGGGCGCGATGCTCAAACGGCACCACGGCTTGGGTCCTCGACAACTGTTTGCCGTTGTGCAGCTGCCGCAGATTCTGCCGCGGTTCGTGCCCTTGGGGACGAGCGACGAACCCCGCTTTATTCTCTTGGAGCAGGCCGTCGCCGCGCGGCTGCCAGAGTTGTTTGGCGGGTTTGACGTGCTGCACTGGACGACGTTTCGCATTACGCGCGACAGCGACATCGAGCTCTTGGAGCAAGAATCGGACGACATGCTGCGGCTGATCGAAGAACGTCTCAAGGCGCGGCAGCGGGGCGACGCGGTGCGGCTCGAAGTGGCTACCGGGGCCAACGAAGAGCTGGTGCAAAAGATCATCGAGGAGGAATCGCTCCGCGAGGCGGTCGAAAGCGCCAGCGACTCCTACAGCGAAGTGTATCGCATTCCCGGGCCGCTGGATTTGACCGGCCTGATGGAACTTTATGAGATTCCCAACCGCGACTATCTGCACGATCCGCCCTTTTCGCCGCAACCGCCGCGTGGGCTTCGCTCCCGACGCGGCGAAGACCTGTTCGCGGCCATCGCCGAACGCGACATCCTGCTGCACCACCCCTTCGACTCGTTCGACCCCGTCGTGGACTTCGTGGCCGCGGCCGCCAAGGATCCCAAAGTCCTGGCCATCAAACAAACGCTGTACCGCATCAGCGGCGATTCGCCCATCACCCGCGCGCTGATGCAGGCGGCCGAGAACGGCAAGCACGTCACGGCGCTCGTCGAGCTCAAGGCCCGCTTCGACGAAGCGCGGAACGTCGGCTGGGCGCGACAAATGGAACGCTCGGGCGTACACGTCGTGTTCGGCTTCCTGGATCTCAAGACCCACTGCAAGCTCTCGCTGGTCGTGCGCCAGGAAGGCAACGCGCTGCGACGCTACGTGCATTTGGGCACGGGAAATTACAACCAGACCACCGCGCTGCAGTACACCGATTTCGGACTGTTCACCGCCGACGACGATATCGGCGAAGACGCGTCGGCGCTCTTCAACCTGCTGACCGGCTACTCGCAGGGACATGCCTGGCGAAAGCTGGTCGCCGCGCCCGAACACCTGCATCGCCGCACCGTGGAATTGATTGAAGAACAGATCGAGCGGGCCAAAGCCGGCAGGCCGTCGCGCATTTTCGCCAAGCTCAACGCCCTGGTCGACTATCGCGTCATCGAGGCGCTGTATCGGGCCAGCCAGGCCGGCGTGCCGATCGAGCTGGTCGTGCGCGGCATTTGCGGCTTGCGGCCGGGGCTGCCGGGCATTTCCGAGAACATCCGCGTCACCAGCATCGTCGACCGGTTTCTCGAGCACAGCCGGCTGTACGTGTTCAGCCCCGACGACGAGGCCAAGATTTTTCTATCGAGCGCCGATTGGATGCCGCGCAATTTTCATCGTCGGGTCGAAGTGATGTTTCCCGTCGAAGCACCGATTCTGAAGCGCCGGATTCTCAAGGAAGTGATCCCCACCTATCTGCGCGACAACGTGCGGGCCCGACTGCTGCAAAGCGACGGAAGCTACACGCGGGTACAACCCAGGGACGGCGAACCGGTCCACCGCTCCCAGGAGGAATTCCTGGCGATGCGCGCGGGCCATGCGCCGGCGACTTCTGCCGAGAACAACGGAGCGGAGAACGGGGCGCCGCGACACGCTCTCGAGCCGGAAGCAAAACGCGCCGCTCACTGACGGGGCATTCGACCGGCCCCACACCGATCCTGAAATACTACTCCGTGCGGTCGATGGCGCCGGTGACCAGTTCGTTCAGGTGGGGCAGATTTCGCAAGTCGTCCACCACGCGAGGATGCGCGAAAATGCGCACGCGCTTCACATAGTCGTCGAACTGCATCCCCAGCGCGCGCACGACGGGCGAGATCTCGCCGAGCGGACGATATTCTCTGGTTTTCGGGAAGTAAACGTCGATGTTGAAATCGACTTCGCGCTCGACGGGCGGGGCGTCGAACAGGATTTCGTGCGGCGCCACGATCCGCCCCAGCGCCGTGCTGGCCAGGTGAGCGAATTGATGCGCGCAGGCCGCCAACCAGGGATATCCCCGTCGCGCTAGCCGGGCGTAGATGTCGGGCTCTTCAAAAAAACTGAATTGAGCCAAGCGCTTGTACAGCCGGCGGTGGGGGCCAAAAAGTCCTTCCAGCAGTTCGCCGGCCGGACCCCCGCGAGCGCTGGCCGCGATCGTTTCGATCATCGGGCCCTCGGTCAGGCGGAATACGGCGTCGAGATCGAGCGCATCGTGCACCAGGTAAAAGGCGCGTTGCAACATCGCGGTGGCCGCTCGCACGCCGTGGTGCCAATAGACTTCGCTGAACATGACGTAGCGGGCGAAAACCATCATCTCGGCCGCGGTCTTGCCCTTGTCGGTGATCGCCAGCCCGTCCCCTCGCGCGTTGACGCACAAGCTGCCAATCAGCCGCCCCTGGTCAAAATTGCGGCCATAGGGCACGCCCGCGTGCAAACTGTCGCGAGCCAGGTAGTCCATCTTGTCGATGTCGATTGGCCCGGAGAGCATGCTGGCCATGAGGCGTGCTCGGGCGTCGCGCGGTTTCCCGGACAGCAGGGCCACAAGATCGCGAGGCTGGATGGCCCAGTCGTCGCGGAGGGCATCGGCAATTTCGCCCTCCAACAGAAAGCTGTTGGAGAACAGTTCGTGCTGCGGAACGCTGGGCAATCGCATGTCTTCGAGCGGGTGGCAAAAGGGCCAATGTCCCAGGTCATGCAACAACGCAGCGGCGATGAACAGCTCCGCGTCCGGCGGAGAAATGAGCGCCGCGAACCGTTGGTCGTAGGAAAGCTGCCGCAGGAACAAAAGAGCCAGGCGATAGACGCCCAAGGAATGCTCGAAGCGCGTATGAATGGCCGCCGGATAGACCAGCGATACGAGGCCCAGTTGGCTGATTTTGGCCAGGCGACGAAACTCGCCGCTATCGACCAGCGCCCGCACGCGCCGCGTCAGCGGCACGTCGAGTTCCGAGGGGATGCGCAACATCCCCTGGCGGCCGTCCAGTGCGGCAATTTCCTCGATATCGCCGAGTGCACTCATTGTGACAGGCGCCCAAGACGCTTTCATACGCTTGAAAGGACTACGACGATGACGTAACCACGGCCCACAGTGGCGGCAAGCCCAATGCGGCCCGCAACAGCAACGTCACCACCAGAAAAAAGCAATAATGCATGGCGGCGCTGCCGAAGTCCAAGTCGAGACAGCCCCACGCCACGGCCGCTCCCAGCGCGATGAACGCCGGCGCGACAAACAGCCACTGCCACGGCTCGCCGGTGACGATTCCATAGGCCGGCAACGGATAGTAGGCTCCCCACAGCGCGGCATAGGCGATCGCGCACAGCCCAGCGCGCACCAGCAGAGCCCGCCCGCGATACGGCTCCAATTCGTCATCCCGCAGGAACGTATAGCCCGCTGCCACCAGTGCTGGAGAGATGATCACCAGTCCCACGACGACAATGGGCAGCTTATTGGCAACGCCGCGCAACAGGAGCGCGACCGCGAAAACCACGACGATGGCCCCGACGATGCCCGCGATTTGTGCCCCGGTCAGCTTGGTTTCCCGTCGTGCAATGGGTTTGCTGACCGGGCGCCCCTTGGCGTCCTTGCCGCCCGAGGCAAACTGCTCGGGCTCGTGGATTTTGATCTCTTCGGCGACCACTTCGGGCACAGTGATGACGGCCTTGCACTTGGGGCAAGGGCCCTTCTTGCCGGCGAACTTTTCGCTCACCGAAAAGCGCGCCTTACAACTGGAACAAACAACCGAAATCGGCATGAAACGGCTCGGGACGTGAAACGCTATATCGGATGCGACGAGATTTCTAGTTTCCCACAGGCAAAAACCAAGTCAAGCAACGCGCGAAATGCCCGGAGAATCACCAAAAAAACGCGGCCCGAAGCCCTTAAAAGGGCCTGCGCCGCCGCCCGGGGGCCATGGCGGGGATAGGCCACTCACTCACCATTGGCCAGATCGGCCTCGGTGATCATCGTGAAGCCCTTGGCATCGAGCGTTTCCAGCCCCATTTCGATGTTATCGACCATCAGCGCCACGGCGGCTCGACCGTGAGGTCGGACCAGCAGCGGATAGGCTTGGATAATATTGACCTCGGCCTGCAACAATGCCGTGCAAACTTGCAACAGCGGCTGGTTGCCCATCGGCAGTTCGACGCCGATCAGATCGCTTTCGATCAGCGCCAGGCCGGCCCTTTCCAGGATCTCGCGCCCTTGTTCCGGATGGCTGAGCAAGAAGCGGACGAAGGCGCATTCCGAAGAATCGTTGATCGACAGGGCGACGATCTTGACCTTGCTGCCTTCAAACCGCCGGATGACTTCCAGCAACTGGCCGACGCGATTTTCCATGAACACGGTGAACTGGCGGATCGAGGGATAATTCCGTCCGCGCATCGTCGAAAACCCAGTGCCCGTTCCTTCACCGATACTCATCGATTCCACCGCCGTCGAGTGCCGAACAATCGCCAGACACGCCGTCAACCAGCCGGGCCGGCTGGTTTGCCGCGAAGGCGCAAACTGCTCAACTATAAGGAATTGGGATTGTGCCGTCAACATTTGATCGCCGACTACGCGCGGCCCGAGCCGCTTGGCCGCGGCCGGCAATCGGCTAAGATGAGCTTGGCCCCGGTCCTCACATCCGCCTGCCAGGCTGAAATGCTCAAGGAACACGAGATCGAAATCCGCGTGCGGTATCAGGAAACCGACGCCCAGGGACGGCTGCATCACGCCAATTACTTGACGTACTTCGAACTGGGGCGCACCGAGTTATTGCGCGCGGCCGGCTATAACTACCGGCAAGTCGAAGAAGAAGGATGGATGCTGGTCGTCTCGGAGATTTCCTGCCAGTACTACTTGCCGGCCAGCTACGACGATTTGCTCCGGCTGCGAACGCTCGTTGTCGAAGCACGCGGCGCCCGGGTTGTGAACCAGTACCAGGTGTTCCGCGGTGACGACCTGTTGGCCGAGGGGCGCAGCGTCGTGGCCTGCATCAATCGCGAGGGCCGCGTGAGGCGGCTGCCACGCGCACTGACGCTCGCGACGGACAGAATGCCGACTGATTCCTGATCGCCGATCTGGACGACAATGTCCGGGTCGATCGTTCAGCGCTGGGCCTGGCCTCATTTCAGCAAGGCCCCAAGTTCCGCCGCGATTTCTTGAAACACACCGGACCAGGCGGCCGGCAGCGACTGGCGGAACAGTCGCATCGTTGGATACCAGGGACTATCGGCACGATTGTTCAT
>JBGQHN010000273.1:0-6198 GCA_041497975.1 Planctomycetia bacterium
CTCCGCCTCGCCCGCGGCAGACGTCAGCCGGGTTCCCGGGGCATTGCTTCCGCGGCGCACATAGCCCAAGGCCAAAACCGATCCCAGGTGGGGCGAAAAGACGATGGAGGTTGCCTCTCCGACTCTCTGGCCAGTGACGTCGAGTTGGGCGGGGGACTGTGGAATCGCGGCGCCGTGGAAGCGAATGCCCACGAGCGTCTTGTTGACGTGGCCCAGAGCGTCGACGCGTGCCACGGTCTCCTGACCCAGGTAGCAGCCCTTCACGAAGCTGATGGCCGAGGAGTCGCGGGCGACTTCCTGCGGTAAATTCTTGTCGGAAATATCCGGCCCGAACAACGGGAAACCCCACTCGACGCGGGCGGCTTCGAACGCTTGCTGACCGCAGACGGCGGCTCCCGCCTTGCACAGCGCGTCTCGCACCGCCGCCAGATCTTCGTCCCGGCCGCTGACAAGAAAACCGACGCGGCCGACCAGATCGGCCCGTCGCAGCCAAACGGCTTTGCCGCCCACAATCGCTTGGGCGTTAGCGCATCGTGTTTGAGCGAGTCGGACGTCGGTCAATCCGCACAGCATGTCCTGCGATTCCGGCCCGGCCAATAATAGTTCCGACCACTCTTGGGTTCGGTCGACAAGCTCGACCTGCTCGCAAACCAGATAATGATTCAAGTGCGCGAGAATGGTCTCGCTCTGTCCGGGCACGGTATCGATAACCAGCGAGTCGGGGCCTGCAAAAACGAATACATGAGCCAGCGTCTTTCCCTGCACCGAGGTGAGAAATGCTTCGCAGCCAGCTTGGGGTTGAAGTTTGCGAATTTCATTCGTGCACAGATTGTGCAGGAACGTGGCTCGATCGGGCCCGCGCAGCTCGATTTGAGTACGCCGGCCAAGATCGACCAGCCCGGAGCGTTCCACAAGCGCGCGATATTGGGCGATCCAATCGGCGCCGACCGTCGTCGATGCGTTCATCGGCGCAACCTTCGCCGGGCGATCGGCGCCTCGTCGGCTTGCGAAGCGTTCGCTCGGGCTAGCGCACGATGAGCATTGCACAACACGATGCACGAGTCGTATCGAGCGGCCAGCCTGGAAATCTGTTCGGATGCGATTGGCGACATCCCCAGGTCGTCGACCTGGTCGTCGTCGAGTCGGCTGACGAAAAACACTTTGCCGCGCTGCAAGGCACGGACTAATTCCTCGGCCGCCAACGCATCGGCGGAACGAGCCTTGTCGATGTCGCGCAGGGCGTCGCTCACGTCGTCAGCACCGAGGATTCGCGCGATCGCGGGTTCCGGGCTTGCCGCCAAATCCGTGCAGAGCACGACCGCACCTTCCTCCCGGACCGCGTGCGATGCGGCCGCCAACGCCCGACCCACATTCTGCCACGTTTGTTCGGTCGCATCTCCTTCGATCGTGGTCACGACGACTTCTGCACGGCCCGGTATGTCATAGCGCCAGGCCTGTTCACACAGCCGGCTCCCTTCTCGCAGCACGGAGCTCACTTCGCCCGCAAGAACGTGCAAGATATTGTCGCCCGCGCCGGGGACGACTTGAATCGTGAATTGCACGCCCAGGAGCCAACGAACATGATCTGCTTGCTTGCCGAGTCTTCGTTGATGCGTCAATTGGCTTGTGTTCGGCGAGCGGTAACGATCGATGCTCGTGACGTCGGAAAAGGCGGGAAAGATGCTGGAAGAAGTCCCGTGGTAGCCGGGCGATCCGGCCAGCCGCAGGCAGCCGACGGGAATGACGAGATCGGCTTCATGAATGGCGCGGTTAATGTAGATTGGCCTGGCGTCGTCCGTCGCGCCCAGGTACCGCAGCGCGTCGCGGTGGCTAGGGTCGTGGATCAGGTTGCCGATTCCCGGGCGAATTTCTTGGGGCAGCATCTCCAGCGGATCCCGCTGGCCCAATTCGGCGTCGGCGAGCGTGCGCAGCAGCGTAATGTCTTCGATCGCGACGCCGCGCGCCAGCAAGACCGCGACCGTGCGCGCGACCACGCTGCCAAGCTGAGGTATGTCATGATCCAGGACGATCGCCACTTTGTCGCCCGGCACGGCCGCTTGCGACAACGGGGGAAAATCAAGTGGTTCGGCCAATACTCTGTCGAATGCCGCGGCAACGTCGTCGAGCGGGTCGCCGCGCGGTGCATCGCAAAAGGCTAGCAACGCCTCGTCCGGCAGCTCGAGCCGCAACGACAAATGGGTTCCGTAACGTAAGACAGAGATCATTCGTAAGCTGGGTAATCGGGTTTTGGAAATCGCTAAGCTGCAACCCTGCTGGGCATCATAGGAATTGGCCTCCCAGCGGGCAAGAAGTCGAGCTTTACGCCGCGCTCGAAGTTTCGAATAATCGAGGACCCGGCATACGCACCGCTGGCGGCGATACCCCTCGCAACAACTCCAAGGATGGAACCAATGATCGCATTTCATTCGCCGAACTGCTCCCCTGTGGATCTTTGGTTGGCGGCTACCGTGCTGACAGTCGCGCTGTCCGGCTTCGGCTGTCAGCAGCGCCCGGCGGTCGAGGCAGAATCGGCCACGAGCGCTTCGCAAAGTCCGCTGGAAATTCTGCGCCAGATGGCCGAGACCTACCGCGATGCCAAGAGCTACGAGGACGTGGGCGAATTGCACGTTGAATCCTCGGGCTCACGGGAAGACGAACCCAAGCCGTTCGCCGTGGCCCTGGAGCGACCGAACAAGATTCGCGTTCATTCGCTGGCGGCCATGGTGGTGGCCGACGGTCAAGAGTTTCGGGCTTGCACGCCTTCGCTCGACGAGCAAGTGTTCGTGCAGCCGTGCCCAGAGCGGCTGACGCTTGCCGAGTTTTCCGCCGACGCGATGCTGGAACAGACGATGCGCGGCCAGCTCGACGCGGCGCTGCCGCAAATGGCGCTCTTGTTGGATGGCGACTGGCTCGCGACTTTGACCGCTGACAATGTGCTCGAACAGTTGCCCGATGCGGACTTCCAGGGCGAAACGTTCCACCGCGTGGCAGCCAAAGGTCCGCAAGGCACGGCCGTGTATTGGATTTCGCCGCGGAGCCACCTGCTCCGCAAATTCGAATTTCCCATGGCGGCGATTCGCGAGAAGTTTCCGCTCGACTCGGTATGGGTCGACTTCAGGGGCGCGCGAGTCAATACGTCGATCAGCCCGTTGGCGTTTCAGATGGAGATTCCGCCGGGCGCCAAGCTGGTGAAGCGATTCATTCTGCCGCGGCCTGACGCTCCGCCGCGGCTCTTGTCGCAGCCTGCCGGCAATTTCACGTTCATCGATTTCCAAGGAGCGCCGGTCAGCCGCGAATCGCTCGCGGGCAAAGTCGTCGTGCTCGACATGTGGGCCACGTGGTGCGGCTGGTGTTTCGAAGGACTTCCACTGTTAGAGACCGTGTACCAGCGATACAAGGATAATCCGCAGGTGGTGATATTGGCCGTCTGCAAGGACGAGACGGCCGTGAGCGACGGAAAAGTGCGATCGGCGTTCGAAAATCACAAGCTGACGATCCCCATTGTCCGCGATCTGCAACAGGTTTCCGACAGCGTCTTTGAAGTGCAAGCCCTGCCGACAAGCGTAGTGCTGGGAATGGACGGCAGCGTGCAGGATTATCACGTCGGCTACGATCCGCAACTGGTCACAACGCTGCCGCAAAAAATCGAAAAACTGCTCGCCGGCGAAAATCTTGCCGAGCAAGAGCTTGAAGCGTATCGGCGCGAGCAGCACGCGTACGAACAGCGGCTGGCCGAAGTGCTGGTTGACGCGGGCGACGCTGCGCCCGGCGAGGCGGCCGAAGTGGCGCGAAAAAACTCGGCTGCCAAATAGCGGCGCGGCGCTTGCGCGGTTTTTTGCAATTCGCATCTGACGATCGCCCAAATTGCCGCCAGATCGCGCGCCCTCCCCCGCTGGCTGCGCCAGGGGCACTTCTGCCCAGACCGACACTTGGGTAAATTGGTGGCCGCCTGTTTGCCCGTTTGATCGAGTTTCTGCAGCCTCGGGGGGCCTGATGAGCGTGTCGACTGAAGAAATGCTCGCGTGGTGCCAGGCATTGCTGGGTATTGGCGGTCGGCGTCCGAAGCGACCGCTTAGCGAGTATCTGGCTGCGATTGGCCGATTGGCGTCTCTGGCCGATTTGCCCAACGGCACCGCGGTGTTGGTGCGCGGCGACGTCGACGCCAAGCCGGGTCCCAAAATCGGCGAGGGCGATATACGTCTCCGATCGATGACCCAGACGCTCGAGTTCGGCCGCCAGCATGGTTGGAAACAGGTCATTTTCGGCCACGTCGGCCGCAAGGGCGAGGAATCGCTGGAGAAGGTCGCCCGCCGTATCGGCGAATTAATGAATTGCGAAGTGCCGCTGGTGACTGATTGGCTGGACGAGCCGACGATCACCATCCGTGATTCCGTTCGACAAAGAATCCAGTCCACTCCACCGGGCGGTATTTTGCTTTTGGAAAACACGCGGCGGTACGAGATCGAACGCGTGTTGTGGAAAGCCAAGGCCGACGATCTGCCGAAACTGGCCGGAGGGCTGGCGCGGCTGGCCAACGAGTTTGCCGAGAAAGTGGCCACCACCTATGTCAACGAGGCCCTGTCGGCCGGAAGCTTGGATTCGTCCACCGCGATTGTACCGGCCGCCATGCGACGGGTTGCGTTGGGAGCCTATTTAGCCCAGGAATTCGAAGGGCCCATCCTCCGCTGCCTGGATGCGCAGCTCGTGATCTTTAGCGGCTTGAAGATCGACAAACTTGACGACCTCGAAGCGATGATCGGACGCGGCAAAGTCACGATGGTCATTGCGGCCGGCTCGCTGGCGATGGCACTCTTGAAGGCGGCGGGCGAGTTGGAAGGCCGTCAATTGTCACTCGGCGTCGCGGAAGATCTCTCTCATAAGGACAAGCCGTACTACATTCCCCGCGAGCGCATTGAGCAGGCCCGGCGGATGATCGAAGAGGGACGCGGAAAAGGCATCGAATTCGTGCTGCCCGTCGACTTCATTCTGCAGGACGGCGGCGCGAGCGACACGATCGGCCCCCACGATCAACAGTTCGACGTGGGCCCCAAATCAAGCGAGCTATTCGAATGCAAGGTGGGCGAGTTCATCGCCCGGCATACAGGCCAGCGGGCCGTGGCATTCTACAACGGCGTATTCGGCATGTTCGAAGACCCGCGGTTTGCCGAAGGCACGAAGCGATTCATCGCTCAATTGAAGCGTCTGAAGGACGCGGGCGTCGAAGTCTACGTCGGTGGTGGCGAAGGGGGCGCCGCGCTCGAAAAGTACGGCGATCCAAGCTACGTCACCCACGTGTTTACCGCGGGCGGAACCGTGCTGGCCGTCCTGGGCGACGAGCCAATTCCTTACTTGGTCGCCCTGAGCATGGCGGCCGAGCGGCCCAATTAGCCGTTCCCGAGTTAGCTCAAAGTGGTGTCGCTCGATCGTCGAGTCAATTTCAGGGCGCCTCGGATTCTCCGACGGCCCGGTCCGAGCGTTTGGACCGCGTATTCCACTTTTGTGGTCCGCGCGTCGCGTGCGGAATTTGGCGACCGTACGGCGTCGACTCGGCGGCCGGGCGCGAACGATTTGCCGCAAAACCGTCAGATTCCATTTCTTGACGCGGCCGCGATTGGAAGAGTGGGCAAAATGCGTTGTCAGACTAAGACGCCTAGACTGCGGCGACGATAACCAACAGCGAGGCTCTGCCGCCGGCAGGGTCTCATGATCGCTGCATAGCCTGCCTGATTTACGCAGAACAATGCGCCAGAGGCATACGGCTGCCCAGCGAAGGAGAACTGTAAAACCCTCAAGTTTCTGTTTTAGGAGCTCCGTCCATGAAATCCCGAATTCTGCCGGCCCTGCTCGTCGCCGGCCTGTTTGTCCTGGCCAGCGCCTCAAATGCGCACGCTCGCATTTTTGGCGGCGGCGGTTGTTGTGAACCCTCTTGTTGTGCGCCCGAGCCCTCGTGCTGCGCCGCGGCTGCCCCGTCGTGCGCTGCCGAACCCACCTGCTGCGCTGCCGAGCCGAGCTGCGGTTGCGCCCCCAAGTGCTGCCGGGCTAAGCGTTGCCACCATCGTCACCGCTGCTGCCGTCCGACTTGCTGCGAAGCGAGCTGCTGCGCTCCCGAGCCCACTTGCTGCGCTGCCGAGCCGAGCTGCGGTTGCGCCCCCAAGTGCTGCCGGGCTAAGCGTTGCCACCATCGTCATCGCTGCTGCC
>JBGQHN010000274.1:0-6142 GCA_041497975.1 Planctomycetia bacterium
ACGCCGCCAAGGACGCGGACGGTGGCGATCTCTCAGCCGCCCCTTTCACTGGCTACGGAACAAGGCACCGTTCGGCCTTCCGCTTCGTCGAGAGCGTGGCACCGTCGGTCGCTTTCATCATGTCCCAGGACGGCGGCATAAAGGCCGCGACGAAGGTCGGCGAGAAGGTGGTGATGTGGCCGTATTTCGAGGTCGGCTACACTACGGCGCTGTCGTGACTGATGGCATCACCGGAGAGGGGATCGAAGGCGAGGGCCTTCTCGGCTCACGTCGGCACACGGAAATTAGTGCCCGCCGAAGAGCCAGCTCAACACGGTCGTCACCATTGATGGCCGTGTCCGCGACAAACCCGTGTTCCCAGCCCCTTCTTCAGGTAGCTGGTTGTCCTCGGGTCGTCCTCGACGAGAAGTATCTTCACGGCGGGCCTCCGCCGATCATCTTATCCGCAGCGTGAGCGCGAAGGATGCACTGGGGTTGGAGGCCGACCAAGACCATGCGCGCGTCGGTCCAACGCACCGACGCGCTAGGGAACGTGAGCCACCGACATTATTGGCGTTCCCAACTATCCAGGGCACGTGAGATGTCCCAACAAACGACCGATTTTTGGCACTGGCGGGGTATTCGACCGCCAAGCCACGGTCCCGTACAGCATCAAAGCCCCGCGGCACAGTGCTGCCCCATTTCCTGTGTGCGAGATTTAGGTGCCTGTTGAAAAATTGGGACGGGCACCTCGCGGACATGGTTGTTCAGGCGTTGTGGGCCATCTGGCTCGGAGCCAGTCCCATGTTTCAACGGCCTGCAACGCAAGGGCGGCGCGGCGGGGTCTTAGTCCCACCACCAGCGGTCGGCCGGCAATTCCTGCAAACTCACCGATTCGCGGACTTCCGAAACCTTGCCGTCCTCGTCACTCAGCGTGTTCTTGGTGAGCAACGCCTGCCGCGGATGAATCGTGACGCCACCGCCCACCGGCGTCATCAGGTTGTTGCCCTTCCAGATGGCCGTGCACACGGTTTCGACCTGCAAGGGCGTGCTGTGCGTTTCGACGGCCAGGGCACCCTCGTCGTTGAACGTGGGCGCACGCCAATCAGCCTTGCCGTAGAAATCCTGCTGGTGAATGAACGCGGCACAAATCGCCAGGTCAATGCAGTTGCGCATCTCGGCGAACACCGGCACGCGGGCAGCCAATTCGGCGTACTTGCGGGTGAACGTCGTGGTGAACAGGTCGCTGGCCTTGTTGCTCTTGCCCGTCACGCTGCGGCCGCCATCCTTGCCGACAATCTGATCTTCACCGACGAGCTTCACCACGTCACCCACCAACTCCAATCCCAGGCTGTCGGCCGCGACGCGCACGCAGTTGTAGTCGGGAACGAAGTACCAGCGTTGCAGGGCATTGCGGCCACCGCTGGCCGGCGTGGCGCGATCGACATAGCTGACCATTTTCACCGGCGGCTTTTCCAGCCCGATGCCGATGAGCTTCATCCGATAGTCGCACTCGAGCAACACTTTCGCAAAATGCGTGTTGGGCGCGACGCCGCCCACGCGAATATTCTGCATGCCCAGGTTCGTCCGCAGTCCGTCGACGATCGCTTGCGTGTCTTCGGGCGTGGCGTGCGAGCCGACGCTGCGCAAGAACTGTTGCATGCGCGCGAGACCCTCCGCCGTCGGATCGATCGAGACGAGGATCACGGACGCTTGCCGATCGCCGGGCGCAAAGGCGCGCAGCGCGACAATCAGGTCTTGCAGTTGCAGCGTGGGCCGGCCGCTGTCGATGCCGCAGGCGCGGCCGGAGGCATCGGCGGCCCAACCCTCGGCGGGCCCGGCCAGCACGATGTCCTTGGTTTCGGGATAGTAGAACGCGTATCGCACGCGAGTCAGCCCGGCCAACAACTGCATTTCGTCGGTCGGGGCGCGGCCCGCGGCAAGCTCGGCCCGCACGGCCGCCTCCAGGCGATTGAGCGACACTTTGCGCAGTTGGCTGGCCGCGGCCACTTCAGGATTCAAGCGGGCGCGGGCCTCGGCAATGCGCTTTTTTGTCAACGCGCCATGGGGATCCTCAAAATGCTGTAGCCGCAGCACGCCTTCGGCATCCACGATCACGCCGTCGGCGCCGCTGACCTGGGCCAGGGCTGTCGTGGGGAAGGCGATCGCCACCACTGCCAACGCGATCCACAAAATGCCGCAATGGATTTGCCGACAACGCATGCGCGAGGCTCCGCGACAAGAAAGACGTGTGTTCCGGAAACGCTTCCACCCCACGAATCATTTCACAGAACGGGGGGTGGAAGCGCGCTATTGGACGACCTTGAAAGCGTCCCTGCAAGATACACCATCGATCTTAATTAGGCAGTTTAGGCAAAGCAACTAGTTCCAAGGGCTACGCCGCCTGGCGAGCGCGCACGCGTGCCGAAAACTCGGGGAAAACCGCACGAATCCGGCCTTAGCGTCGGGCCAAAGCTCGCACCGGGCCGGCGGCGCGGTTTTGGCCAGGCGAGGGTGGCGGCGCGGCGATGAGCCGCACGTTGCCCGGCCCCAACAGGGCATCGACCCGCTCGCGCATTTGTGCGTTGAGCTCGACGCGCATCCGGTCGCTCTTCATGTGCACGCGGCTGCCGTCGGCCAGACAGACCACCAACTGCAGTTCGCAACTTCCAGGATAGCCGCGCAGGATTTCATGCAGTTCTTCCAGTCCCCGCTCGGCGTGCTGCTGCTCGCTCACGCGGACCACAATTCCCCTGGTAAAGCGGCCGGCCAGGTCCGCCAGCGGGATCAGCTCGTTGACAATCACGTTCGACTCGTCGCTTCCCGGACGCCGGTCGACGGTGCCGCGCACCACCAGCGTGGCGTCCGACTCGACTAGCTGGCCGAACTGGGCGAACTGCTCGGGCCAGAGAATGCAGCGCACGCCGCCATGCATGTCCTCCAAGTCGAACATCGCGTATTTCGTGTTCGTTGCGCCGGCGCGCGCGGCTTTGGTCTGCGAAAACTTGATCGCCGAAAGCATTCCGCCCAAGACGACCTCGGAGCGCGGCGAGGCGGTGGCCACGTCGGCCGTGGTATGCGTGCAATAGGTGGTCAACGTCTTTTCGTGCTCGGCCAATGGATGGCTGGTGAGATAAAAACCGAGGACTTCCTTTTCGCCGGCCAATCGTTGGCGCTCGTCCCATTCCGGGACGTCGGGCAGGCCGGCCGAGGCGCGAGCGCCTGGGGGCTGATCGTCGTCGAGCATGTCGAACAGGCCCTTTTGTCCGCTTTTGCGATCGGCGTGCAGAGCGGCTCCCGATTGGATCGCCCGCTCGAGCACGGCCATATTCTGCGAGCGGCGAGCGCCCATCGAGTCGAACGCGCCGGCCTTGACGAGCGTCTCGATGGTCGCGCGGCCGAGGCTCGAGGGGTCGATGCGTTCGCAGAAGTCAAAGATGTCGCGAAATGGCCCCCCGGCGCGGCGCGCTTGAACGAGCGCCGAGGCGGCCGAGTTGCCGCAGCCCTTGATCGCGGACAGGCCGACGTAGATCTTGCCGTCGGCGACGGTGAAATCCGCGTCCGACCGGTTGACGTCGGGCGGCACCACGTCAATGCCCATCCGGCGGCAGTCTTCGAGGTGCTCGACCAGGGAGTCTTTCTTCTTGAAGTTGCGCGCGTCGATGTCACCCGACAGCAGGGCCGCCATGAATTCGAGCGGATAGTGGGCCTTGAGATAGGCCGTCATGTAAGCGATCAGCGCGTAGGCGGTCGAATGGCTCTTGTTGAAGCCGTAGCCGGCGAATTTTTCGATCATCCCGAACAGCTCGCTGGCCGCGCTCTTGTCCATCCCCTTGTCCGTGGCCCCGATCGTGAACTGTTCGCGATACTTGGCGATCTCCGGCAGTTTTTTCTTGCTGATGGCCTTGATGCAGGTGTAGGCGTTCGGCAGGGAAATGCCTCCCAGGCGATTGAGAATGCGCATCACCTGTTCCTGGTAGACCATGACGCCGTGGGTCTCTTCCAACACTTCCTTCATCACCGGATGCGAGTACTCGGCCTGCTTCCGCCCGTGCTTGACCTGCACGTAGTCGTCGACCATGCCGCCTTCGAGCGGGCCGGGACGATACAGGGCGTTGGTGGCGATGATGTCGCGAAAGTGGTCGGGCTTCATTTTTTGCAGCAGGTCGCGAATGCCGCCGCTTTCGAGCTGGAAGATGCCCTTGGTTTCGCCGCGGCACAGCAGGGCGAACGTTTCGCGGTCCTCGAGCGGAAATTTATGGGGGTCGACGCGTCGCCCCGTGGTTTGCTCGATGAGGTCGACCGCCTTGGCGAGAATCGTCAAGTTGCGCAATCCGAGCAAATCCATTTTCAACAAGCCGGCCGCCTCGACGTCGCCCATCGCCCACTGCGTGATCACTTCCTCCTTGCCTTGCACGCGGCCCAGCGGCACGTACTCGACCAGCGGTTGGTCCGCGATCACCACGGCCGCCGCGTGCGTGCCCGCATTGCGCGCCAGCCCCTCGATCTTCATGGCCAGGTTCAGCAATTCGCGCACTTCGGCGTCGCTGTCGTACGCTTTCTTCAAGTCCGGGCTTTGTTCGAGGGCTTTGGCCAGCGTAATGTGCAGTTCCTCGGGCACCAGCGCCACGACCGAGTCGACGCGCACGATGGGCATTCCCAGCGCGCGACCCACGTCGCGAATCGCCGCCCGGGCCGCCAGCGTGCCGAACGTGCCGATTTGGGCCACGTTCGCTTCGCCGTACTTTTCCCTGACGTAGGCGATGACGTCGCCGCGGCGGTCCTTGCAAAAGTCGATGTCGATGTCCGGCGCTTCCTTGCGGCTTTCGTCGAGGAACCGTTCGAAGAGCAAGTCGTACTTCAGCGGACAAACATGGCTCAGATACAGCGCGTAGGACACCAGCGAACCCACGCCGCTGCCGCGGGCCGTGGCCGGAATGCCCTGTTCCCGCGAGTAGCGCACGAAGTCCCAGACGATCAAAAAGTAGTTGGGAAAGCCCAACTTGTTGATGACCGACAGCTCGTAGTCGAGCCGCTCCATCACCGCCGGCGACAACACGCCACCGGGGCACTTCTCGGCGTCGGCGGCGTAGCGCTCTTGCAAGCCGGCAAGGCACAACTCGCGCAGATAATCCTGGGCCGTTTTTTCGGGCGGCAGCTTATAGGTCGGAAAGTGCCGCTGTCCGAGATCGAGCTTGATGTCCACGGCGTCGGCAATCAACTGGCTCTGTTTCAACGCCTCTTCATGGCCCGCGAACGCCGCGTACATCTCCTCGCCGCTGCGGAGGTAAAACTGGTCTCCCTCCATCCGCATCCGCTCCTTGTCGGTGCGGAACTTGCCGGTGTTGATGCACAGCAAAATGTCCTGGGCTTCGGCGTCCTCGCGATGGATATAGTGGGCGTCGCTGGTGGCCACCAGCGGAATGCCCATCCGGTGAGCGACTTCGACGGCTCCCTGCATGGCGATTCGCTGGATCTCGAGCCCGTTGTTTTGGATCTCGATGAAGTAGCGCTGGCCGAACACTTTCTGGAACCAGGCCGCGATGGCCATCGCCCCCTCGAGATCGCCGATGTCGCCGTGCTGCTGCAGGATCGTGCGGCTGAACTCGCCCGACACGCAGCCACTCAAGCAGACAATTCCTTCGCTGTGGGCCTCGAGCAGTTCCTTGTCGATGCGCGGCTTGAAATAAAAGCCTTCCAAGAAGGCCTGGGAGGCCATCTTGATCAGGTTCTTGAACCCGATCTTGTTCTGGGCCAGCAGGGTCAAATGGTAGCTGGCTTCCTTCATGCCGCCGGCATCTTTTTGAAACCGGCTGCCCGGTGCGATATAGGCCTCGTAGCCAATGATGGGGTTGATGCCCGCGGCGCGGGCTTTCTGATAAAAGTCGAGCGCCCCGTAGAGATTTCCGTGGTCCGTAAGCGCCAGGGCGGACATGCCCAGCGCCTTGGCCCGTTCGACCAGCCCTTTGATCGGAGCGGCTCCGTCCAACAGGCTGAAATGGCTGTGGCAATGCAAGTGAACAAACGGCGGCGCGCTCATCGCGATTCCCTGGCTGCAGAAGTCCATTCCCGACAACACGACACGCTAGCATTCTAGCGGGTTGCCGAGCGGGAACGAAGGGCCCGGTAGTGCGTCAGTCTGAAATCAGAATTCCGAGAATTA
>JBGQHN010000275.1:0-6026 GCA_041497975.1 Planctomycetia bacterium
ATCGCCGATGCCGATGGCGGCGTGGAATGGCTCAATCCGTTTTTCTCGCCTGAGATGGATTTCGTCGGTTTCATGAACTCGATCGGCGCGGTCATCATGGGGCGCAACACGTTTGGCGACGCCGTGGCCCGCGGCGGCGGGGGTTCTTTGACCGGCCAGGGAAAATGCGTGGTCCTCACCCACCGTCCGCTCGAACGTCCGCCCTCGGGCGTCGAAGCGTTCGGCGGCGACGTCAGCAAATTGGCGGACCGAATGCGGGGCCAGTTGGCAGGTACCGGCAAGGACATTTGGTTGATGGGCGGCGGCCAGGCGATCGACGCGTTTCTTGCCGCCGGTCAGGTGGATCGGCTGGAGATGGGCATCATGCCCATCTTGTTAGGCGACGGTATTCCGCTTTTCCCAAAGCACTCGCGCGGCCTGCAGGGGCTGGCACAAACCCATTGCCGCGCGCTGAAAAACGGCGTGGTCGAACTGTGGTATGAACCGCAAGACCGCCTTTGAAGTACGCCGGGCTGAACTATTCTCTCGGAAGTTGATCGGCCGTAACATCAGCAGCGTGAAGGTCGGCGTAGATGGCACCAAATGTTTTGCTCCCCTCGGGCTGATACCACAACAGAAGTTTGTCGGCCTCGCCCAGCCTGGCTACTCGATCAGCCGGTGCCAGCGACCCATCCAGTAGGGCAACAAAATGGCCGCGCCGTCGTCGCGGCCGCGGCCGTCCGAGCCGCCGTCCAGCATGTAGGGGTCGCCGTTCCATCGCATCACGTGGCGCTCGAATACCGGCAGTACGCTCTGGCCGCGCGGACGGCGAAAACGGTTCAACCCCGAGATGGTCACGTCCGCGCGAGCGCTGTTCGTCACCGTCCAGTTGATCGTGTCGGCTGGCACGTCGCGAAACCATTCCAGGCACTCGTCGCGGTCATACTCGCCAGGTTCGACCCTTGCCCGCTCGGGGCGCTTCGAGGGGTCCGTCCGGTCGCTGGCTTGCAGCGCCGCGCCGTAGATGAGATTGAAAAACGGGCTGCGTTCCGGCCGCTCGATCAGCCAGCTTCGCCGAATGCTGGCCAGATAAACCGTCCGCAGGTCCGGATCGTGCTCGTGGATCAGTAGCGGATAGTACGCCAAAAACGCCAGTTCGTCGTCGCTGTGATTGACCCGTTCGGCGGGCCAGACTTGCTTCTGGCCGACCGTGTTGATGTGGTAGCTGTGCTTCTCGATCAGTTCCTTGATCATGTGGCTGTAGCGCGGCTTGCCGACGATATGTTCGGCCACTTTCAAGAACGAAAGGATTTCGAGCGAGTTGAGACCCCGGTCACCAAAGCGCCGCAAGTCGTGGTTCAGCTTCTCCGGCGCCCAAACGCCCCACGTCGTCGGCTTTCCCGGCGGACCCACGTAATAAAGATCGTGATCCAAAATGTGATCGGTGATGCGCGCCACGTATTGGCGAATCTCTTGCTTCTCGTCGTCGTTGGCGGCCACGGAGTAATAGATCGAGTACGCGAAGTAATGTCCGTCCACTTCGTCGCTCGATGTGTCTCCCTTCCACCACCAGCGGTTGTCGGCCGAGCGGTGCCACTCGCCGCGATAGTGGTTTGGGTCCTCGTCGATCGGAATAATGCTGCGAGCGACAAAGCCGGGTATGCCCGTGACACGCTCCAGAAACATGAGGGCCTCGAGCGATCGTCGGGCATTGCGATTGGCCGTCTGGTCGAGGGTGCTGCCGTAGCGAAACGCCTCGGCGGCGACATACATGCTGGTCCACAGCCCGTCGTTGTCGCTGGACGGTTGCACGCGGCCCGTTTCCACCTTGCCCGGCACTTGCATGTGGATCGCCGCGACCATGCCGTGCCGCAAATGGTGGTTTTGCAGCATGGCGTCAATGTCGTTCATCTTGTGCTCAAGGGACGTCTCGCGCTCGGCGAGCTTGCCGATGCCGGCAGCGGTCTGGACCAGAACGTCGCCTTGCGGCGTCACCGCCAGATCGGTTACTTCATCGCTGGGGAGCCAGCGGCGCGAATGAAACAGCCGCCAGCGCGCGGCGCCCGGCGCAAGGTACATCAGTCCACTCGGCGAGCCTGCCCAAATGCTGCCGTCTTCGGTCCGCACGCCGGCTGTCGGATCGGCAAAGGGCAGGGTGGGCTTGCCGGCGGCCAGGGACTCCAACTCGGCGCGCGACAGGCGCTGGCCGGTCGTGGCCGGCAGGGTGGCGATGTCCGCTGGCTCGGCGACCCAGGTCTTATATTTTTCATCGGGTGCGGCCAGCACAGCGAGACAGCAAAACAATGCGTGAATCACGGGAGAGTTCCTCGAATCTGGCATGGAGCGAATCGGTAGGGCAAGCGTTCCTTCGATAAACTAGTCAGACGGCGCCCGCGGGGCAAGCGCCGTCAGCGCCGTCTTTGCAGCCGTCGAACGGGCGCTTGAGTGACGAGGGGCGCGGTCGACGCAGGCAAAAAGGACGCTTGCCAACGCCCCCGAAATATGAATAATGAACCTTCGGATTCATTATTCATTGGAGGACCTCCCATGAGCAATGCCACCGCGGTGCGCCCGGCCGCGCCAGCACCGATCCAAAAACAATGGCCGCTGGTGCCCGGTCACTGGCTCGGGGGCGTCATGCGCGAGCTGCAGCGCGAGCCGTTGAGCCTGTATCGCAACGCCTGGCGACGCCACGGCGACTTCGTTCGCTTTCGGGCTCTTCCCGGCTTTTACTTTTACCTGCTGGCACATCCCGACGCCGTCGAACACGTCTTGCATTCGAACCACAAAAATTATCGCAAGCCGGACTCGTTCAACAAGTCGATCGACCTGTTGACCGGCAACGGAGTGCTCAATAGCGAAGGCGACTATTGGCGCAAGCAACGGCGATTGATGCAGCCGGCTTTTCTGAAGCAGTCCGTAACGAAGCTCAGTGTGCATATGATCGACGCGATCGATCGGTTCGTTCGAGAATGGGAAAATGCACCGCCGGAACGCACGTTGGACGTGCTGGGGGAAATGATGCGACTGGCGCTGCGCATCGGCAGCATGACGCTGGTGGGCACCGACATCAGCGGTGAAGCCGACTCAATTGGACGGGCGTATCGGACCGCGTTTGAGTATGTCAGCTTGAAGATGAATGGCCGGTTGATGTTTCAGCCGCTGTGGCTTCCCACCGCCCGGAACCGAGAATTTCGCCGCGCCAAGACTCTGTTGGACCGCGTTGTCCTGGAATTGATCGAGCGGCGCCGCAAGGAGCCGGCGAAGGACGACGTGCTGGGCCGGCTGCTGGCCGCGCAGGATGAAGAATCGGGCGTGGCGATGAACGACGTCCAGCTCAAGGACGAGACGATTACGCTGTTGACCGCCGGTCACGAGACCGCCGGGGCCGGACTTTCGTGGGCCTGGTATTTGTTGGCCAAACATCCCGAGATTCAGCGCGCTTTGCGCGAGCAGGCGGTGTCCCATCTGCGAGGTCGGCTGCCGACGGCTGAAGATTTGAGTTCCATTCCGTTGGCCGCGGCCGTGTTCGAGGAGACAATGCGGCTGTATCCGCCGGCCTGGGGAATGCCGCGCGAAACGATTCACGAGGGCACGATTTGCGGCTACCCGATTCCGGCCAAGGCCACGATCATCGTGAGCCAGGACATCGTGCACCGGCATCCCGACTTCTGGCACGAACCCGAGCGATTCGACCCGACGCGGTTTCTGCCGCCCAACGGCGAAGGCCGGCACCGCTTTGCGTACTTTCCCTTTGGCGGCGGGCCGCGCGTGTGTATCGGCAATCATTTTGCCATGGTCGAAGGTCCGTTGGTGCTGGCCGCCTTGGCCCAACAATTCGAATTCACGTTGGTTCCCAATCAGCAAGTTGTCCCGGATGCCACGTTCACGCTGCGACCAAAGTACGGCGTGCAGGTGAATGTGCGCCGGAGTGGGCAATGAGTCTGGCGGCCAGGGCTTAAGCTATCACGGCCGACCTCGGGCGTCGCTCCCACGCGTCGTATGTAAGGGCCGGAAGAACCGGCCCTGGCCCCACGAACCCCGCACGCATGAGCCGTGTCATCGTTGACATTGCGGTGCGTTGGCCGGCCGTGCTGAACGATTGCATCTGCCTTTAGCGAGTCGAACACGATGACCTCGTCCCCCAAGCTGCCGTTGTTTCTGGTCGACGCGTTTACCGACCAGCCGTTGGCCGGCAATCCGGCCGCGGTTTGCCTGCTCGACCAGTGGCCGCTCGACGAATGGATGCACGGCGTGGCGGCGGAAATGAATCAGTCCGAGACCGCTTTTCTTGTGCCAGGCGGCAACCATTTTGAATTGCGATGGTTCACTCCCAGGGTCGAAGTCGATCTTTGCGGCCATGCCACCTTGGCTTCTGCCTTCGTGCTATGGCACACCGGCCGCGTGCCAGCCGAACAGCAAATCGCGTTTTCAACGCGCAGCGGCATTTTGACCGCCGCGAGAAGCGGTTCGTCGATCGAGCTTGATTTTCCCTTGGAGCCGCAAAATCCAGCTTCGCCACCGCCCGGACTTGCGGATGCTTTGGGAGTTGCCCTGCAATACGTCGGCAAAAGCCGCTTCGATTACCTGGTCCTAGTGGCATCGGAGCGCGAGCTGCGCGCGATGTCGCCCGATTTCAGAAAGCTGTCCGCCATCGCCGCCCGCGGAGTGATCGTGACGGCGCGCGCTTCGCAAGGATCGTTCGATTTCGTGTCACGTTTCTTTGCGCCCGCCTCGGGCATCGACGAAGATCCCGTAACCGGTTCGGCGCATTGCACGCTGGCCCATTTCTGGCAAAGCCGCCTCGACAAGAGCGAGTTCACGGCCTTTCAGGCCTCCAGACGCGGTGGGATCGTGCGCGTGCGCATTCGTGGCGAGCGGGTGCTCTTGGGTGGCGACGCGGTGCTCGTGGCCCGCGGCGAATTGACGGCCGGCTAGCCACTGGGTCATCGAAGGCGGGCTAATCGTCCGTTGCGAGGCTGTTCCACTCGCGATGGTCGCCTGACAACGCTGTTCGACCGGCGAATTCTCCGCCGACCGATGCTTGATTGCGCGGGCGGTCACACGGTACAACGTTTCGCTGGCCCGCTGACGACGCCACAAGCACACACAGGTAATCCCATGCCCACGCATATCCCGCATCCGACAAAAATCCAGGCGGCCGGACAACCACCCAAATCGATTGAAGAATTCATCGGACGGGTTAATTCAGGCACTCATCAGGTCAGCATCGCGCGCATGAAGAGTCCCTCGGGCTGGAGCGAACCTGGCCAAACGCCCGAATTCGACGAATACACGGTCGTGTTGCGCGGCTCGCTGCGCGTAAAGTTGCGCGACGGGCAGTTCGACGTCGCGGCCCCAGAGGCGATCATCGTCGAGGCCGGCCAATGGGTTCAGTACAGCACTCCGTCGCCCGAGGGCGCCGAGTACATTGCCGTGTGCCTGCCGGCGTTTTCCCCGGGCCTGGTGCATCGAGATGCATAACACTTGCGCCCGGCGAAGCTCATCGCGCCGGTCCACTGGATGTCGCCTGTTTCGTCCTCCCCACCGCGTTATCGCGCAACAGCCGTCGCACGAGTTTTTGCGACGCGGTGCGAGGCAGCGAGTCCACGACAACAAGCTGGTGGATCTTGAATAGGGGATTCAAGTGCTTTCGAATCGAATCTTGCAAATCCTTGCAGATCGCGGGCCGATCGAGCGCGCACTCGGATTGCAATACGGCGAAGATCCACAACAGGCTGGGACCGCCGCCCGGCGGCGTAACGGCGATGGCGGCCGTTTCGCGAATGCCCGAGGTGGCATTCAGCACGCGCTCGATTTCCACGGAGCTGATTTTGATTCCGCCCAGGTTCATCGTGTCGTCCACTCGGCCTAGCGCGCGATAATACCCACCGCCAAGTCGCTCCATGGCGTCGCCGTGACGTCGCAGCGTTTCGCCGCGCGGGCCGGCCGGCGTTCCCTCGAAGTAGACGGCATGATGATCGTGGTGCAAAAGTTCCGTGGACATACCGATGGCCGGAGGCACCAGGAAGATTTCGCCCGCCGGG
>JBGQHN010000276.1:0-5975 GCA_041497975.1 Planctomycetia bacterium
AAAGTCCTTCGCAGAAGCGATCGAAGAACTTACGAAGCGTCTGTCAGCGGAACGTAGTTTTTCCGCAGCTAACTTCCTTGAAGATTACTCGGACAGATTTCTCCGCCTCATGCTCTACCTCACCGCGTTCCACGGTGAAGCAAAGGACTGGGTTTACCAGGATGTCCGTCTCGGCTTTGATCGAGAAGACAGTCAACTGAATGAGGGCTTTAAGCCTGAATGGCACCACTTTTTTCCGAGGAAGATCGTCAAGGACGTGTTCGGCGACCATAAGGCCGATGCGCTCGCCAACATTGTCGTGCTTAATGAGAAGGCAAACCGTTCTTTTAGCGCGAAGCCGCCCCAAGAATACCTTGTGGAACATAGCGTCCAGCGAAGTCGATTGGATGAGCAAGCGATTCCACCTGATCAGTACCTGGTGCTCGATAGATTCGAGGAGTTTCTCACCCGTCGAGCGGAGGAATTGGCGAAGCGCGCAACAGCGTTCTTGGAGAGTTTAACGCGGTAGGGGACCCTTACGCGATCAGCTCGTCGAGCACGTTGCCTTCCACGTCGGTCAGGCGCATCTCGCGGCCGCCGTGAAAATACGTAAGCGCCTCGTGGTCGAGACCCATCAGGTGCAGGATCGTGGCGTGCAGGTCGTGAACGTGGACCTTTTTCTCGACGGCCGCGTAGCCAAAGTCATCCGTGGCGCCGTAAACCTGCCCGCCCCGAATGCCTCCACCAGCCATCCACATGGTGAAACCGCGCGGGTTGTGGTCGCGCCCTTTGTTGTCTCCCTGGCTGGTGGGAGTGCGGCCGAACTCGCCGCCCCAGACGACCAGCGTCTCGTCGAGCAAACCGCGGCTCTTCAGATCTTTAAGCAGCGCGGCGATCGGCTGATCCGTCTCGGCGCAGTGCAACTCGTGGTTCTTCTTCATGCCCTGGTGGGCATCCCAATTCTCGTCGAAGTGGCCACCGCCCGAATAGACCTGCACGAATCGCACGCCGCGCTCGACCAGGCGGCGGGCCATGAGACATCGCCGAGCGAATTTTTCGGTCGTGGGATGATTCAATCCGTATTGCTCCAGCGTGTCGGCCGTCTCATGCGACAAGTCGACCGCCTCGGGCGCGTGCGCTTGCATGCGATAGGCCAGCTCGTAGCTTTCCAACCGAGCGGCCAGCTCAGTGTCGTGCGGCAACTTTGCCTGGTGCATCTCGCCCAATTGCGCCAGCAGGTCAAGCTGTTGGCGTTGTTGCACCCGCGTGACCCCGCCGCGCGGAGAAAGATCGATGATCGGATCGCCGCTGGTGCGAAATTGTGTGCCCTGATAGCCGGCGGGCATGAACCCGGCGCCCCAGTTGGGGGCACCGCCGATCGGGCCGCCGCGGTGATCCAACAGCACGACATACGACGGCAAGTTCTGGTTGATTGTGCCCAAGCCATACGTCACCCACGAGCCCAAGCTCGGGTAGCCCTGACGCAAGCTGCCGGTATTCATTTGCAACAAGCCCGACCCGTGGGCGAAGCTGTCGGCATGGCACGAGCGGATGATCGCCATGTCGTCGACGCACTGGGCCACCCGCGGAAACAGGCTGGAAACTTCAATGCCGGATTGTCCGTGTTTCTTGAAATCCCACAAGCTGCCCAGCAGCGGCTTGCCGCTGGTGCGAGTGGCGTCGAATCGCGGATCGTTTTCCAGGTTCGGCATGGGCTGCCCATCGCGCCGCGTGAGCTCGGGCTTCGGATCAAACAGATCGACCTGGCTCGGTCCGCCGTACATGAACAGGAAAATGCAGCTCTTGGCCCTGGCGGCGAAATGGGCCGGCCTGGGTGCAAGCGACGATGTCTTGGCCGCCGTGGCGGCACTGGCCCGCGGCAAAAATCCATCCTGGGTCAACAGATAGGCCAGCGCGGTTCCGACGAAGCCTCCGCCGGCCTGCCAAATGAACTCGCGTCGCGTGCGGCCGCAGGGCGTGAGTCGTGCCGCAGGGTTGATCGCAGTGGCGACCTGTCCGCATTGATCATGAAGGATGGCGGTCTCGTCGGATGTAGGTCTCATGCCGATCCCTATTGTAAATATGCGAATTCGTTGGAGTTCAATAGCACGAGGCAAAAGGCCGCCAGTGCCTTAAGTTGTGCCGTCTCGGGAGAAAGCGGCTCCTTGAAATCGGCGGTGATCTGTTGTTGCTGCGTCGCCAAAAAAGCTAATACCGCAGCAAGTTCTCGATCGGAGGGCAGCCGCGCGAGTGCCAGGCGATAGGCCCGCACCACGCGATCCGCGTTGTTGCCGCCCCCTTCTCTCACTAGGCGTTGCGCAAACGAGTGCGCTTGCTCGTGAATGAACTCTCCGTTGAGAAATGTCAAAGCCTGCGGGGCGACGGTCGAAACGACTCGCTGTTCGCAGCTCTCCTCCGTGCTGGGAAAGTCCAACACCTCAAATTCCGGCACCGGCAGCGTTCGCTTCACGAATACATACACGCTGCGCCGCGCCGCCTGAATGGGATCGGAAGCCGTCCAACCGTCGCCGGGTCGCGATTGCGTTTCGAGCACCTCGCGCGAAATCTTAGGGAACACGCCCGGCCCGCCGGCCGCGAGATTCAACTGCCCGCTGGCGGCCAGGATCGCATCGCGCAGCGCCTCGGCCTCCAGCCGCCGCGGCCGGAATCGCGCCCCCAAGGGCTCTTCGGAGGCAGTTTCCGCGGTCGAGGAATTCTGGATCGAGGCCATGCGATACGCCTCGGAGAGCACCATCAAACGATGCATCCGCTTGATTCGCCAGCCACCCGCGACAAACTCGCTGGCCAGCCAATCCAACAGGGCCTGGTCGCTCGGCGCGGCGCCCATCACTCCAAAATCGTTTTCCGTGGCCACGATCCCGTCGCCGAAATGGTGTTGCCACAATCGATTGACCATTACCCGCGCGGTCAGCGGATGATCGCTCGATGTCAGCCAGCGAGCCAATTGCAAGCGACGGCCGGTCGAGTAAGTCGTAGGCAAGGGCGGGAGAGGGGGCCGATCGACCAGCACGGCCGGAAATCCGCTCAACACTTCCTCGCCGGCGGCGCGCGGGTCGCCCCGCCGAAAGATGTGGCTCGCGCCGAAGGTCGGACCCTCCTCGTACCAGACGTACGCCTTGGTCATGGGCGGCGGATAATGGTCCTTGTTGGACTGGATTTCGCTGTCCAGCGCGTCCAGTCGCTCGCGCTGACTATCGTTTGCCAGGTCGCGAGCGATCGCAGTGAGCTTTGTCCGGTGTTTAGCCAACAGTTTTACCTGAGCGTCATTGCGCTTTGCCGGCTCGACAGCAACGGCAGCCAGCACGTCGGCCGGCAGGCCCTTGCTTGTTTCAGCGGACGTTTCGCCGGACGTTTTGTCGGCGGCGGGCTGACTCTTTGCGGCCTGGCCTGTTGCGGCCGCGCCAGGCGCGGACGCAGCCGGCGCTTCGGCCGAGGCTGCTAGACGACCCTCGGCCGAGGCCAACTTGCAAATTTGCCACTCAAGCGCGGTAAGCTCCTCGCGCAATCGAACGCCTTGGGCATCCAGGCCCTTGACGGTCGCCAGGTAAGCGGCGACTTCCGCCGGCGGACCAATTTCGCGGTCCAGGTCGGCACGATCCTTTTGCGGCCGTTTCAACGGCGCAAAGATGGCCTGCCAACGCGCGTAGTCTTTTTGTGTAAATGGTTCGAACTTGTGATCGTGGCAACGGGCGCAACGCAGCGTCAGTCCCATGAACGTCGCCGCCGTCGTGGCCACGATGTCGTCCAACTGGTCGTAGCGATCAACCAACGCATCAGCCGGTTCATCGTCCCACGGTCCCAGCCGTAACATCGTCGTGCCGATTTGCGTGGCGGCGCTTGCCCCGGGCTCTTCATCGCCGGCCAACTGCTCGGTAAGGAATTGATCGTATGGCTGGTCGGCGTTGAAGGCATCGATCACCCAATCGCGATATCGCCAGGCCTGGGGCTTCAGCCCATCGCGTTCATAGCCGTTCGTTTCGGCATAGCGGACGACGTCGAGCCAATGCCGGGCCCAGCGCTCGCCGTATTGCGGCCGGGCCAACAAATCGTCGACAACGTGCTCAAAGGCCGTGGCGGAAGTGTCCGCCAGAAACGCATCGAGTTCGGCCAGCGTCGGCGGCAGCCCAATCAAGTCCAGGTACACGCGTCGCAACAGCGTTGCCCGATCCGCGGGCGGCGTGGGAGCAAGGCCCGCGCGCTCGAGCCCCGCCAGCACGAAGGCGTCGATCGGATTCTCGGCCCGGGCGCCGTCTTTGAGTGCGGGAACATCGGGCCGCACCAGCGGCTGGAATGACCAGTGGTCGCGCGCGGAGGGCTCGATTTGGTGCCGGCCATACGGCTCATCAGCCGTTGCACGCGCGGCCACCGCCGACACCGCCAGCAGGACGCACAACCAGCCGCTCTGGCATAAGCAACGCCGCATGGAAAAGTCCCGCGTGGAGCAAGCGACCACAGGTGGGAATCGGGCAGGCAACGACGGACTTATGATAATCGATTTGCGGATCGATTACCAACCCGTTGCAGCATGCGCTGCCCTTCAAGCCGAGGCCGCCCACGCGGGATTTCAGAACCATGAACCCGCGGTCTGTGCGCTGTCACAGCTAGGGAAACGGCGGCACTTCGAGTCCTAGAGCCGTGGTCAGCCGTCAGGCGTCAGATGTCTCCGGTGCAACACGCGCCAATTTCGCCCGCGATGGCCTCGATCAAACGCTCGAGCGAGCCTGGCGCCGCGATGGCAATCGACTCCTGGTAAATCCCCTTGCCGTAAGTGTCGACCGTTGGCACATACCCGGGGCGCCAGCCGTTGGTCACGGTGGCGACGATGATGGGGTGGTCGGGAAATCGTTCGCGCAAAGCGCGTTGCAGCAAGTGGTAGTGCTCTCCTTGAAGCAAGATCCAGAAGGCGTCGCCCATTTGCAACAGCGACACAGCCAGCGGCACGCTCGTGCCCGGCGGCAGCGAGCGAAGTCGAGCCAATTGACGCGTCATGCGTTCGGCCTGGGCACGGCACTCGCGCGCCAGCGCCTGATCGCCTCGGCTGTGGGCCGCCAGCTCGGCCGCTTGCCACTGGGCAAGCCGTGACTCGGTTTCCTCGCGCGTCGGCAGATCGGACCGGTAGCGCAGGGCGATCTCAAACGCCTTCGATCGCCAAAGGTGCTTCCGGCAAAGTTTGTCGGCGGTCAGCGGCACATAGTCCCACGTGCCGATTGTCGCGCCCGACACCACGGGCCCCGAATACCGGAAACGCACGCCGGGTTCGCTCAACGATTCGAGCGCGGCCAACGCGGCATAGCCCAGCTCTCGGCCGTTACGATCGGCCACGGCTACGTCGCCCACGAATCCATGCCGCGGACCGAGGTCGCCGGAAGCTCCTTGCAGGAACAAGCACGGCGCGGCGGTTTCGCGTTCCACTAACTCGCGCATCGCTCCCACGTAGTCGGGACTCAGCAATGTGTTGTCCCAGGCCAACGTCGTGGGGTGGCACGCGTAATTGACCACGCTGCCGACGACGCGCGAACGCTCATCGGTGATGCGGGCAACCAACACAGTCTCATCGGTCGGGCCGGCCGGGTTGAAGCCGCAGGCAAATAGCTGGTTCTCCGCGTCCCAGAAATCACGATGACGCGCAAGCGCCGAACGCCCGCTGCCATAGACGATGCGCAGCGGGCGAATCGTTTCGACCGCCTCGTGAACCGCCGCGGTGATGCGCTCAGCCAGCGAATCGAGGTACGGGGCGATCAAGTCTCCGCCTGGCAAGTAGGCGCGGCGCGGATCCATCAGGCCGGCAGCGTGCGTGTGCGAGCAGGTGATGTGCAGTTGATCGAGATCGAGACCGGTCGCTCGAGCTACCGAGGAGCGTAAGGCGTCCATGTCCTCGGTCCACAGCAGGCAATGGTCAATGGCGACAATGGCCTGCCGCCTCGGCTCGGCGGCGTTTGAGGCCGAGGAAGCCTGTAGCACCAGCGCCGTGGCCA
>JBGQHN010000277.1:0-5952 GCA_041497975.1 Planctomycetia bacterium
AACCGAAGCATGTCACGCGCCTTGCATGGGTTGCGGCTCGAATCACGCCTAGCGACATTGGTTGTTCTGCTTGCTGCGTGCTTCTCGGCGACGCTGCTGGCCGCCGCCGAAGTGGGAACTCGCATCGACGGCTTCGCGCTGCCCGATATTCATGGAAAGTCGCGCGAGCTGGGCGAGCTGGCGGAAAAGCCGCTCGTGGTCGTCGTTTTCCTGGGAGCCGAATGCCCGCTGTCGCGCCAGTATGCCCCGCGGCTGCAAGAGTTGAGCGAAAGCTACGCCGCGCGCGGTGTGGCGTTTGTGGGCATCGACGCAAATGCGCAAGATTCGCTGGCAGACATGTCCGCCTTCGCGCAGCAGTTCGGCATCAAGTTTCCGCTGCTCAAGGACCGCGATCAGTCGGTGGCTGACCAGTTCGGAACCGTTCGCAATCCCGAGGTGTTCGTGCTCGACGCCCAGCGCGCGATTCGCTACCGCGGCCGCATCGACGATCAATACGGACTCGGTTCCAGCTCAGGCTATGCGCGCACGCAAATCAAGACCCGCAATCTGGGCAACGCGTTGGACGAATTGCTGGCCGGCAAGCAAGTTTCTCAACCTCTCACGCAACCGATGGGCTGCTTGATCGGCCGCGCGCCAAAGAGCGAGCCGCGCGGCGAAGTCATGTATACCAGGCACATCGCGGCCTTGATGCAGGATCATTGCGTGGCGTGCCATCGGCCCGGCCAGATTGGGCCATTCGCGCTGACGGACTACGACGAGGTGGCTGGTTGGGGCGCGATGATCAAGGAAGTCGTGTCCGAAGGCCGCATGCCGCCCTGGTCCGCCAATCCCCAGTTCGGCCATTTTGCCAATGATGCCCGACTGAGCGATGCCGAAAAACAGTTGATCAATTCCTGGGTTGACAATGGCTGTCCGCAGGGCGATTTGGCCGACTTGCCGGCTCCGCGGATTTGGACGGACGGTTGGCAGATCGCCGAACCGCACGAGGTCGTGCGCATGGAACAGCCGTTTACCGTGCCCGCCGAAGGCGTTGTCGATTACCAAAACTTTGTCGTCGATCCGGGCTGGACCGAGGACAAGTGGATCCAAGCGGCCGAAGTCCGACCAGGAAACCGTGCCGTGGTCCATCACATCATCGCCAACGCAATTCCGCCCGGCGCCGCGCGAGCCGCGCGCCCGGCAATCGACGCGGAAGGACCAGAGCGGCCTCAAAGCGCGCAACCGCAGCCCCGCGGAGCCAGTGACGATGGCGAACTGCGCGGCATCAAGCTGACGGCCTACGTGCCCGGGCGGCTGGCGAACACCAATCGGCCCGGCGTGGCGATGTTCGTGCCGGCCGGTTCGAAGATCGCGTTCCAGATGCACTACACTCCCAACGGCAAGCAGCAGGACGATCAAAGCTACATTGGCTTCGTGTTTGCCGATCCCACGACCGTCAAAAAACGCTTGCACGGCGGCCGTGCGGGCAACAGCTCGTTTGTCATTCCGCCGCACGCCGACAACTACGAAGTCACCTCCGAGGTGACGATGCGGACTGACAAGCTGATGCTGTGGATGTCGCCACACATGCACTTGCGCGGCAAATCGTTCCGCTACGAAGCACGCTATCCCGACGGCACAAGCGAAATCCTGCTGGACGTACCCAAGTACGATTTCAATTGGCAGATCACCTACGAATTTGCCGAGCCCAAACCGTTGCCCAAGGGCACCAAGCTGGTTTGCACGGCCTACTTCGATAATTCGGAGAATAACCCCGCCAACCCCGATCCGACCGACACGGTTCGCTTCGGCCCGCAAACCTGGCACGAAATGATGATCGGCTGGTACGCGACGCTCTCGGCCGAGGACGACGGCTATGCCGCCGGCGCGCCGACAGAACAGGCGCAAGCCGCCGCGGGCGAAGAGGCCCAATAGCGGTGTGACTACGTCACAGCACGTATCACAAGGCCCTCTCTCCTCGCGGGAGAGGGCAGCGAGCGGCAGCTCGCGCGCTGAGGGGAACACTACTCGATTGCGCGACGCGCGCTAATTCATTGAAAGCGCGCGACTTCACCTCACTTGGGCTGCTTGGCGCGCAACGTGCGCACGAACACGACGACCTGCCAGATCTCTTTTTCCTTGAGCTTGTCTTTGTAGGCCAGCATGTCGCTGGACAGGCCGTCACGGATGGCGACAAAGATTTCGCCGTCCGTGCCGCCCGTGTCCCAGACGTCGTCGGTCAAATCAGACGGTTCACCGCCCGATAGCGCCTGGCCGCCGTCTCCCTTCCCACCGGCGCCGTGACAAGAAGCACAATGCCGCCGATAAAGTTTCCTGCCGGCTTCGATCGATTCGGGATTGCTCGGCACGGGGTTTTTCAGTTTGGCTGCTTCCGCGTTGTACGGCTTTTCCGGCTCCCACGCCGCCGCGGGACGACCGCCGCATGCAGCAGCCGCACAAACCGCCAAGGCCAGGACGAGCGCGCCGCCGGCGCGGTCGCTACTCCTGAGGAGCATCAAAATTCTCCACAAGATATTCGGGACACGTGTCGCGCAGGTACACGAACAGCTCGTGAACCAGGTTGACGATTCGGTTGGCCCCGTAGGCGTATTGATTGTGCTTGACCGCGAGCGAAATGGAAACCGAGCCCGAGCGGCTGGTGCAAGAGGCCGCCGCGCGCCGGCGATCGACGCGTCGATGCTCCGGCAGGTCGCGATCGTGCCGATCGGCGATGAAGCCCTTGAGCTGGGCGTACATTGGCGAGCGGGCAGGCACGCCCGGCAGAATTTGTTGAAATCGCAGCACGTGCTTGGCCGTGTCCACGGTGAGCTCCATCGGCCGTCCGGCCAGCCACACGAACCTGAACACGGGCAAGCCGCGCCGCGTGGTGTGTTCGCAAAAACCTTGAAACACGCCCCGCTCCGCATATGCCTGGAGCTTTTCCCTCACGATGCTTAGCGCATCGCGCGATGACGGCCGGGCGCGGACCATGGAAGGCTTTCCCATTAGTGGTTGTAGGACATGCAGCCGGGCTCGACGGTGCCCAAGAATCCCGGTTCGTAGCGCTGCTTGATCCAGAACTCCTTTTTCGCCTGGCAGTTGATGATCGACGGACGGCTCTCGTTGGCGGCGATCTGATAACAGCGTTCCAGCGCCCCTCGGAAAGCGTCCGGCGTGGTGACGTATTCGCCGTGCGCGCCCAGTGCCTCGCCTACCTTGTCGTAACGAAGATTCTCCTGGAACAAGTGCAGACTCAAAGTCAGGGGGCTGCGGGCGTTCCCCGTCCACGTTCCCCAGGCGTTGTTGTTGTAAACGATCACGATGATTGGCATGCGGTATTTCGAAGCCGTCTCCAGCTCCATGATCGTGTAGCCGATGCCCGCGTCGCCGGTCACGCAGATCACCGGCGCGCCCTGGTACGGGCCCTGCGGGCCCACGCCGTGCCGCACCGCTACCGCGGCGCCGAACGCGTAACCCAAGTCCGGGCCGATATCGCCATATTGATACGCGCCGTTGAGGATCTGGCCCGGGCGATAGCCGCGCAGCCAGCGTCGCACGTATCGGGCGATGCCATATCCGCCGGAAACAAACGTCGTTTGCTCCTTGGGAAGCTTGCCGCGATACATAAAATCGGTCAGTTCCTTGGCGATCACCGCCGGATGCACCGCATCGGTGTAACTCGCGCCTTGTCGATAAAAGACCTCCAGCTCGTCCTCGAACTTTTTCCGCGCGGCCGCGACCTCTGCGATCCAGGCGTCGTGTTTCATCGTGGGCACGGCGTCGGCCAGCGCTTCGAGCGCGGCTCGCTCACAACTGACGATGCCGACGTCGATCGGCAAATTGCGGCCGATGTCTTCCAGGTTGGGATCGATGCGGATGGTTCGCGCGTCGGGTCCAAAGGCGAATTCGCCGATGGTCGGCATGCAATACTGGCCCACCAGCAGCACGACGTCGGCGCTTGCCAGCGCCCCCGGAGCGGCGTTGGCCGACAGCCGGTGCGCGTCCGAAAATTGTCCCTTCATCGCGCCGGATTCGACGACCGCGATGTCCCCCTTCTCGGCCAGCTTTTTCAGCGCGTCCCAAGCGCGGCTGTAAAACACTCCGTTGCTCGAAACGATGATCGGCCGCTGGGCCGTCTTGAGAAGTTCTACCGCGGCCCGCAGGGCCTTGGGGTCCGGATGCGGTCTGGCGTCGGTGCGGTACTTTGTTTTGTCGTAGAAGTAGTCCAAATCGCTCGACGCCTTGAAGCTGGCGCGAGAAACCTCGGCCGGAAAGTCCAGGTGCACGGGTCGCGGAACGCCCGAGCGCAACTGCCGAAAAGCATACGCCCCGTACTCGTGCACGCGTGCGGGGTTGATCAAGCGCTTGCCGTATTTCTTCAAGCCTTCGGTATTGGGCTGCTGATAGCCGAGTTGGATGCCGGCCTCCGTGTCTTCGGTGCGCAGCGCCACGTTGCTGGCCAGCACGAGCACCGGCGATCGGGCCGCGTTTGCCGCCGCGATGGCATTAATCATGTTGGTAAATCCCGGGCCTTCCGTGCCCGACGCGGCCGCGATCTCGCCCGTGACGCGGCAGAAGCCGTCGGCGGCGTGGCACATCGCGCCTTCGTGCCGGCCGGAGTAGGTGGGGATGCCTTCCTGCGCGATTGCGTTGACGATGGCGTAATTGCCGGGACAGGAAAACAGCGCGGCCAGCCCTTCCTCCTTGCAGACGCGCGCAAAGGCCTGGGCGCCATTCATCGGAAACTCGGCCTTCACCGCGCGCAGCCGGGCGGCCTCGTCGAATTCAGCGGGGATTTTGATCGAGTTGCCGCTGGCGGCGTCGGCGGCCGCGGCGCGCTCGTCGGCCAGGATTGCCGCCGCGGTCACGCCCGCGCCGGTCATTGCCTTGGTGATGAACTTTCTTCGAGAGACATCCCGCGCGGTGTTTTTGATCGGCTCGTCGGACTGGTTCTCGCCCATCGTTGCTCCCTGCCGCTCGTGCGCGCCGCCGTCAATCCACGATTGCCTGCATCACCGCGTTTTCAAAATCTCGTTGCACCTGCTGGTCGCGCTGCTGCAGCATTAGCACGGCACACATTTGCTCTTTGGGATCCGTCCAGGAAATCGTGCCAAAGGCCCCTCCCCAGCCGAACGCCCCGTTCGAGCGACGTGATTCCGCTTTGGCCGCGTCGAGCACCACGGCCACGGTGAACCCGAACCCCATGCCCTTTTGGCCCGCGGCGAGCCCCGCAAAGAGGTCTCCGACGTGATTGGTTGCCATGAGCTCCACGGTCCGAGGGCCAAGCAGGCGGTTGCCGTTCAGTTGGCCTCGGTTGAGCAACATTTGCTCGAAGCGCAAATAATCGCCGGCCGTGCTCATCAGGCCTCCCGCGCCCGAAAAATACTTTCGACTGGAAAAGCCCGACTGCAGCGGGCTTTTTTCCAGCCCGTTCGGTGTGGCGCGATACAGCGTCACCAAGCGCGACTGGCGATCGTCGGGCAGCGCAAAAAACGTATCGCTCATGCCCAACGGCTCGAAAATGCGCACGCGCAGGAATTGATCAAACGATTGGCCGGAGGCAATCTCGACGATCCGCGCCAACGTATCGATGCCAGCCCCCGGGCTGTAGCGCCAGGCCGTACCCGGCTGGAAGTCGAGGGGCACCGCGCCCAACTTGGGAATGTAATCGGCCAGGGTGGTATCCCCAGTGCGTTGAATCTGCCGGGCGGCAGCGCTGCCGAGCCCGCCTGTAACCAGGCCCGAGGTGTGCGTGAGCAAGTCTCGGATCGTGATCTCGTGGTTGGCCTCCACGGTGTCATACTCGGCCGTGCCGCTTTGCTGTCCGGCGGATGGTGGAGCGTCGGACGTCGCGGTGCCCGCTTTGGGGACGGCAACCTTCATTCCCTTGAATTCCGGGATGAAGTTGTGCACGGGATCCGACAGGCGAACCTTCCCTTCCTCGACCAGCATCAGGATCGCAACGCCCGTAAC
>JBGQHN010000278.1:0-5905 GCA_041497975.1 Planctomycetia bacterium
CTCCAGTCGGCCGTCGCCAATGGCGGTCGAGCCTTGAATCTCGATTTTCAGCCACAAGACGCCGCCGGCAGCCGCTTGCCCCAGCTTTGGAACGTGCCCCCACGCTTTGAACCGCGCTTTGGCCACAGCCACCAGCGAGAAATCAATGCGGTTTTCGCGAATGGCAAACTCGCGCAGATCGACCGATAGCGAGTGAGCGGGGTCTTCCAGCCACAACCAGGTTTTCGACTCCTCGGTCCAGGACGCGAGCCGCACCTTCACTCGCCGTCCAAACAGATTTGCCTTCGCCCACTTTTGTTTGTCTTTGGACTTTTCGTTGTGCCAGGCCGTGCTTTCCGAATCGTGCCTGGCTAGCTCGGCCAAGATTTTTTGCTTCAGCAACTCGCGTAAGACGGGGTTGTCCTGGGCGAAAATTGGTCCATCGAGGCACGCGCCCCAAACGAGGGTAAGTAATCCGACACTAACCCGACGCGCAAGCGAGGGATGTAAGACGAAGAACCCTCGCTCGCGCTTCGGGTTAGTTTGCCAGAGTCGTTGCTGAGCCATGATTATTCCGTTCATAGCCGCTGTTTGCGCATATGCTTGTTCAGCTCGTCGACAATGGCCGTCTTGTTCTTGTTGCAAACGGCCACGACAAGCGATGTCAGAAACTCTTCGCTGCCGGCCAGTTCGGCGGGCAATACCTCGAGAATCGTCACGCCCAGCTCCACGTCCGTGATCCTGGGAGTCACAAAAAACTCGTTGCCCTCCTTGGTGAACATTGCCTCCGCCGCAATCGTGACGCGCGCGTCGAACAGTCCGACGACGTCGACGCTGTCGTTCACCTTGCCGGTGAGCTGGAAGCGGCCGGCGCCGCTTAAGCATACGCCCGCCAGGTCGTTGGCCAATTCGAATTGTTTGACTTCGACCGCCAGAGTTCGCTCGGGCTCGACCGCCTGAATGTGGCCTGCCAACGGACCAACCTTGAACGGCAGTTTCTTGCTAGCAAGCTGCTTGCGGGCCTCGCGGGTGACGATTTTCGAGAGGGAATCAAGAAAGTCGTTCGCGGAAGCACGGGAAGCGTGGGCGGCGGCGCCGAACAACACTGCCAGCAACAACCAGGGGCGCAATCGTTCCATCGCTGCTTTGAAAACCGTGTCGTCGGGCCGGAAGGGACGCGGAATTCTATACGCAAGCGGCCGTGGAAAAAATGCCGACCTGCAGCCATTGCTGGCAGCCTATTTCGATCGGCCTATTTTGCCGCCGAGGCGTTGCTCGGCTTCTTGGCGCCGATGCAAACCAGGTTCTTTTCGCCGCGGAAGAAGATTTGTCCGCCGCTGATAGCCGGCGAGGCGTAGCAGAGCTCACCCAGCTTGTTTTCGGCCACGATGGTTAGCTTCGAATCGGGCCGAACGATGGTGGTGTCGCCGTCGTCGGACGTGAAATACACCAGCCCCCCGGCCGAAACGAGCGAACTGCTGAAATGCGTGCCGAGGCGCTGCATCCACGCGCGCCGGCCGGTTTCGGCCTCGAAGCAACTGGCGACCCCGCCATCGGACACCACCAGAAAGTATTCGCCTTCCGCGATCGGAGAGGGGACGTAGCTGGCTCCCCGCTTGGTGCGCCAGGCAATGTGCGTGTCCGTCACGTTGCCTTGTCCGTCAGGCCGAATAGCCATCATGTGCAACTCGGGAAACCCGGCGGTGAGGAACAACAGCTTTCCGTCATACACCATCGAGGCCACGAACTGTTCCGTCGGCCCGTCGATCACCCAATGTCGCGAACCGTCGCGCGGGTCGTAGCTGGCGACGCACTTGCTGCCGGACAGGACCATCTGCGTGCGGCCGTCAATTTCGCGAATGATGGGCGTCGAGTAACTGCGGGTCTTATTCTCTCGGTCGATTTTCCAGAGCGTCTTGCCGGTCGATGCCTCGAGCGCGACCAGATACGCGTCACCGTCGTGGTCGCCGTTGACGATCACCTTGTCTTCGAACAGCACCGGGCAACTACAGTAGCCGTGTTTGCTGGAAAACGCGCCGGGCCGAACGAGCCACGCGCGGCGGCCCGAAAATTCGTAAGCCGCCACCACCATTTCGTGGCGGTCCAGAAACGTGACATACACTCGCCGTCCGTCCGTGGCCGGCGTGCTCGAAGCAAAGCTATTGAGCTGGTGCTTTTCTTCCAGCGGCGAGGTCAGCACGACCTGCTGCCACAGCAGCCGGCCGCTCGAGCGATCGAAACGCAGCAGGATCCGCTCCTGAGAGTCTTCCAGGCAGGAGACGACAAAAATGCTGTCCTCCCACACGATGGGCGAGGCATGGCCGACGCCCGGCACGGCGACTTTCCAAGCAACATTTTCGGTCCCGCTCCAGTGAGTCGGAACATTGCGCTCGTCGCTGGTCCCATCGCCGCGCGGGCCGCGCCACGCGGGCCAGTTCTCGGCCTGCGCCGAGCGAACCAGGACGCTCATGGCCAGAAGCAACAGAAAACTCCACCTCGACATGATCGCCTCACAATTGGGACGCGGTTCCGGCAAGCACGCGGACGGTCGGAGGGTCGCAATTGCAGCACGCCCTGTCACCGCGGACTCCTGACGCCCGTCAGGCCACCCCATCGTAGCATGGCGCGGACGGTCGCGTCAGTCTCTAGACTTGCAGCTTGCTCGCTCGAATCGGCATGGTGCGACGGCGCCTCTTTTCAGAGCAAAGGATCAGGGCTAACATGGCCCGCACCGTCTCCCCCGCGGCTCATTAACTAGCTTGCGCGATTCTCACATGTCGTGGCCGGATTTTACCTGGGAAAACAGCTTGCTCACGCCGGCGCAATTCACGCTGGGTGTCGTGTTCCTGATCTTCGTGTTGTTGGCTTTCAGCGAAGTCACGGCCGACGTGATCCTGATCGGCGCGGTCACGCTGTTGCTCGTGACCGGGATCCTGACGCCCGGCGAGGCGCTGGCGGGCATGTCGAACGAGGGCATGATCACCGTGGGGGTGTTGTTCGTGGTGGGCGCGGGAGTACGCGAGACGGGCGGCGTCGACTTTATCGCCACGCGTCTCTTCGGACGTCCCAAAACTCCCACCCGCGCCATCGCGCGGATGATGGTTCCCACGATGGGACTCAGCGCGTTCATGAACAACACGCCGCTGGTGGCGATGCTCATTCCGGCGGTTACTGATTGGGCCCGCGCGAACCGCTTCCCGGTTTCCAAGCTGCTGATTCCGCTCAGCTACGCGGCCATTCTAGGCGGCACCTGCACCCTGATCGGCACCAGCACGAATCTGGTCGTGCAAGGTATGTTGATCAAGACTTTGCCGGGGACGTCTGGGCTGGGGATGTTCGATATTGCCTGGGTGGGCATTCCGGCGGCAATATTGGGTGGGCTGTTCATCGTCGCCACCAGCCGCTGGCTGCTGCCCGACCGCCGGCCGCCCATCAGCACGCTCGACGATTCGCGCGAATACACGGTCGAAATGCAAATCGCCCCCGACAGCCCGCTCATCGGCAAGACGATCGAATCGGCCGGCCTGCGCCATTTGCCCGGCGCCTACCTGGCCGAGATCGACCGCGACGGCAACCTGTTGCCGGCCGTTTCGCCGCTCGAAGTGCTGCGCGCCAACGATCGGCTATTGTTCGTGGGCATTGTCGAATCGGTCGTCGACCTGCAGCGCATTCGCGGGTTGGTGCCGGCCACGGACCAGATTTCCCAGCTCAGCGTGCCCCGCCCGCAGCGCTGTCTGATCGAGGCCGTGGTGTCGAACAGTTGTCCGCTGGTCGGCAAGACGATTCGCGACGGGCGGTTTCGCAACGTATACAACGCCGTGGTCGTGGCCGTGGCCCGCAACGGCGAGCGGCTGCAAAAGAAAATTGGCGATATCGTGCTCCGCGCCGGCGATACGCTGCTGGTCGAGGCGCATCCCTCGTTTGCCGATCAGCAGCGCAACTCGCGCGATTTTTTCCTGGTCAGCCGATTGGAAGATACGAATCCCCCGCGGCACGACCGGGCGCTGATCGCCGTGGCCCTGATGCTGGCGATGGTTCTGTTGGTGAGCTTTGATTGGATGTCCATGCTCAAGGCCTCGCTGGTTACGGCCGCTTTGATGATCATGACCCGCTGCGTGAGCACCGAAGCGGCGCGCCGCAGCATCGATTGGGAGGTGCTATTGGCCATCGCGGCGTCGTTCGCCGTGGGCACGGCATTGGAAACATCGGGGGCGGCCCGTCAAATTGCCGAGAACATGATCCGCCTGGCAGGCGGCAATCCCTGGATTTCGCTGGCGGTCGTCTACGGCGTCACGCTGGTGGTGACCGAGTTGATCACCAACAACGCCGCGGCAGCATTGATGTTCCCCTTTGCCATGGATACGGCGCACGGGCTGGACGTGAACTACATGCCCTTCGTGATTGCCGTGATGATGGCCGCTTCGGCCGGCTTTGCCACGCCCATCGGGTATCAGACCAACCTGATGGTCTACGGGCCGGGCGGATATCGCTTCAGCGATTACGTCAAGATCGGCGTGCCGCTGGACATCCTGGTGGGGATCGTGACGGTCGCCCTGGCGCCGCTGGTTTGGCCCTTCTAAACACGCGGCCGGTGCGTGGTTTCGAGACGCCGGCGCAACTGCCGTTGCTGGGTTGGACTGAGCGCTTCGCATTCGTCCGAACCGCAAAGAGCCGTATATGGTCAAGCGTCGCTCCAAACCGCACTCCCATATGATGCTGCCGCGGAACTACTATCACCTTCGACTCGTTTCGGATTCTGCTGCCAGGGCTATCCAGTGTTCTAAGCTGGGTTGACTTTGCCGACGAGGTTTCGCCAATCGTTGTGTTGAGAGCCAAGGACTTGCGTTGTTTCTGGCTGTCGGCAAAGTCGCCGCAGTTTTACGAACTGAAGAGCCCTGATTCTGCTGCTTAGGGCTTTCTCTTCGCACCCCGTCCCCTGCTACAATGCCGGAATGAGCGAAGGCTGAGACGAAATACCTCCGAACCAAACAGCCGCATCCGAGACCATCTGCAATGCCTCGTACTATATTTTGGGTCGCTGGCTGGGTTGGCTTGGTCATCGCCGCGGCCGTGATCGCTGCCGTCGTTATATTCGTCCCTCATGCTCCGATCGGCGCGGCGATATTTCTCGGATGCTTCTTCGGCATTGGCATGATGTGCGTCATGGTTGTGGGTTACGCACGAGTGTGGGTTATGGCTAAAGGCATCGAGCATGTGGCCAGAACGATAGAGCGCCAGAAACCTCAGCAATTAGCGCCGCATACGAAGCACGACGGGGACGCTGAAGGTTTAAGACCCCCGCCAGATCCCACGCACATCCCTTAACCTAGTGCCATTCGTAGTAGCCAGGAGACAGTGCGCCATGGACGTCGCCGCGTTTCTCGAATCGATTCGTCGAGCGGAGTTTTACCACGGGCAGTTGGAGCACGTCGAAATCCTGCCCGAGCGGCCGGGAAAGTACTCGCGGCCAGCGGATCCGTTGCCCGAGGCGCTCGAGCAGCTTTTGGCCCAGCGCGGGATTACGCGGCTCTACGAGCATCAGGTGGCCGCGCTTGAAACGGCGCGCGAGGGTCGGGACCTGGTGGTAGTCACCGGCACCGCCAGCGGCAAGACGCTGTGCTACAACCTGCCGATCCTGGAGTCCGCCCTGGCCGACCGCGAGTCGCGCGCCTTGTACCTGTTTCCCACCAAGGCGTTGGCCCAGGATCAGCACAAGAACCTGTTGGAGCTGCTTGCTGGCTGCGAAGCCGGCCGGCAAGTCGCCTCGGGCGTCTTCGATGGCGATACGCCCACGTCACAGCGGCGGCGCATCCAGGCCGAAGCCCAATTGGTGCTCTCCAATCCCGACATGCTCCACGCCTCGATCCTGCCCTACCATCCGAAGTGGAGCCGGTTTTTCAGCAACTTGCGGTGGGTGGTCATCGAC
>JBGQHN010000279.1:0-5855 GCA_041497975.1 Planctomycetia bacterium
AGCTGCAAGCCGGGCACTTTGGTGGTGATCGGCCGGTACGGCCCGCGAATTTCGTCCGGGGCCTCGCCTTTGGGATCGTACGTTTCCAGATGCGAAGCCCCGCCGTGCAGCCACACGACAACGAGCGCCGTGCGCTGGCGGCGCGGCGTTTCGCCCGCCTGAGCCCGCAGCTTGAGCAGGCCGCTTAAGCTCAAGCTCGTCAATCCGGAGATGCCGCAGCGCAAGAATTCCCGCCGGCCCAGCGGACGCACTGCGATATCTCGGGCGGAAAACGGTTGCGGCGAGGGCATGGCAGGGTCTCTTGGCGGGGCCGCGGCCATTGTAGTCGAACGCCGGGGGATCGGGAAATCACCACGGCAAATAGTTGCACGTCACTTCGCGACGCGACATGATGACGGCGGCTTTTTGACTGCCAATACTCGTTTCAGGGGGCCTCGCCCGGTGCGATTTGCGAACTGGTTGACCATCGGCATCTTCGGACTTGGCATCATCGCGCTCGGCGCTACGGCGCTCGAAGGCGGTGGGCCTTGCTTCACGCCACTGTTCAACGGGCGCGACCTGAGCGGCTGGGAGGGTGTGGCCAGCGACGCTTCGGCTTCCTGGAAAGTGGAAAACGGCATGATCGTGTGTACGGGCCAGCCCGGCACGTGGTTGCGCAGCAAGCGGCAATACGGCGATTTCAATTTGCGCTTCGAGTACAAGCTGCGGCCCGGCGGCAACTCGGGCATCTACGTGCGGGTGCCCGCCGACGGAGCGCATCGCGAAGGAGGCGGCGCGGAGGTTCAGCTTCTCGACGACCAGGCGGATCGCTATCGCAAGCTCGAGCCGGCCCAGTACTGCGGCAGCATTTATAAGGTGGCGCCGGCCAGCGCACACGTCTCGCGGCCGCCCGGCCAGTGGAACACGATGGAAATCAACTGCCAAGGGACAAACTATCGCGTCACGCACAACGGCGTGGTGATCGTCGATGCCACGGCCCAACAATTTTCGGAGCTGGGGCGCAGGTTTGTGAACGGATATCTCGGACTGCAAAATCACAGCGAGGAGGTCTGGTTCCGCAACCTGCGAATCGGCCCGCCGCAAGGAGCGACAGAATTTGTTCGCTCGGAGACCACTCGACAAACACGACGACGATTTCAGCGAAGGAGGTGAAGGCGATGCGATACTCTAGAATCCGTAGCACGATTGTTTTCTTCAGCCTCGTCGTGACCAGTGCCGCGGCCTGGTTGACGACCGCCGACTGTTTCGCCGCCGCCGCGCAGGCGCCCGCGCGCAAGCCGAACATTATCGTCATCGTGGCCGATGACTTGGGATACGGCGAAATCACGTGTCACGGCAAACAGGACATTCCCACGCCGCGAGTCAGGTCGATCGCGCAACATGGAGTTTGCTTTTCCAACGGGTACGTCACCTGCCCGGTGTGCAGCCCGACCAGGGCCGGCCTGATCACTGGGCGGTATCAACAGCGGTTCGGGCACGAGTTCAATCCCGGACCGGCCGCGCAGGCCGAGGACAATTTTGGGCTGCCGCTCGACCAGGTCACGCTGGCCGACCGCTTGAAGAAGCTGGGCTATGCCACCGGCATGGTCGGCAAGTGGCACCTGGGCTACAAGAACGAATTCCGCCCGCTCAAGCGCGGCTTCGACGAGTTTTTTGGATTCTTGGGGGGGGCCCATTCGTACATCGACAGCCAGGTCGATCCCAACAATCGCATTTACCGCGGCAATGAACCCGTCGAAGACAAAGCCTATTTGACCGACGCTTTCGGCCGCGAGGCCGTGGCGTTCATCGACCGGCACAAGCAACACCCGTTCTTTTTGTATTTGACGTTCAATGCCGTGCACGCCCCTTTGCAAGCGCCCGAAAAATATCTGACCCGCTTTTCGGGCACGAGCGACGAGCGGCGGAGAACGTTCGCGGCCATGCTCTCGGCCATGGACGATAACGTCGGCAGCGTGCTCGATAAGCTCGCGCAGGAAAAGCTCGACGAGAACACGCTGGTGTTCTTCATCGGCGACAACGGCGGTCCGACGCCTCGGACCACCTCGGGCAATGGACCCTTGCGCGGCTTCAAGGCCCAGGTGTGGGAAGGCGGCATTCGCGTTCCCTACATGGTGCAGTGGAAAGGCAAGCTGCCGGCCGGCAAGATCTATGACCAGCCCGTGTCCTCGCTCGACATCGTGCCCACGGCCGTCATGGCCGCCGGCGGAGCGATTGCCGAGTCGCAGCCGCTCGACGGGGTCGACTTGCAGCCGTATCTCAGCGGGCAAAAGAGCGGATCGCCGCACGAAAACCTATATTGGCGTTTTGGCCCTCAATGGGCCATCCGCCAGGGCGATTGGAAACTGCTCAAGCCGCCGCAGGGTGGTGTCCAGCTTTACGACCTGGCCCACGACGTCGGCGAAGAGCACGACCAGGCGGCTCAAAATCCTGAACTTGTCTCGCAGCTGCAAAAGACGTTCGACCAGTGGAACACGGAGCTAAAGGCTCCGCTGTGGCAAGGCGGCCAGGCGCGCGCGGCCAAGGCGAACGCCAAGGGCAAGGCGAAGGGAAAAGCTCGCCGCGCCAACCGTGCCGCGTAGCGCGTCACTTGCCGTCGACTTCGCTTAAGAACCGGCGCGTGGCCTCGTGCCGCGGCGCGTCGAAGACCTGCTGGGCCGGGCCGCTTTCGAGCACGCGGCCACTCTCGAAGACGTGCAGCGTGTGCGCCGCGCGGCGGGCCAGGCGCAGCGAATGCGTCACCACGATCATCGTTTGCCCCGACGCGGCCAGGTCGGCGATAACCGACTCGACTTCGCCCGCCATCCGCGGATCCAGCGCGCTGGTCGGCTCGTCGAACAGCATCACTTCCGGTTTCATCGCCAAAGCCCGGGCAATCGCCACCCGCTGCTGCTGCCCGCCGGACAACATGTCGGGCATGTGACCCAGCTTATCGGCCAGCCCCACGCGCGACAGCAACTGCGTAGCCTCGCGCGTCGCTTGCTCGCGCGACATTCCCAAGACCTGCGTAGGGGCCTCGATGACGTTGCCCAGGGCCGTGCGGTGCGGGAACAAGTTGAACTGTTGAAACACCATACCCACGCGCTTGCGGATGTGCGCCACCGTGCTGGCGTGCTCCCTGGGCGACAGCTCCGCGCTCAGCCGCACGCCGGCCAGCTCGATCGACCCGCCTTGGAACGCTTCCAATCCGTTCAGGCAGCGCAGAAACGTCGTCTTGCCACCGCCTGACGGCCCGACGACGGCGCACACTTCCCCGCGGCGCACGCTCAGCGTAATGCCCGTCAGCACGTCGTGATCGGCGAACCGCTTCACCAGCCCGTTGACGGCCAGCACGATTCGGTGGTTGTCGACGTCGATGCTCATGGCTTGGGTCGGCGGTTCATGCGCCTTTCCAGCAGCGTGGCCAGGCGGGCCAGGGGCAGACTCATCAGCAAGTAGAGCAGGGCGGTCAGCGCTCCGAGCTCGAGCGTCGCGCCCGTATCGTTGGCCTGCACGCTGTACTGCTTGGTGAGTTCCATCACCGTGATGACGGAACAGACGGACGTGTCCTTGAACAGGGCGATGAAATCGTTGGTCACGGCCGGAATGACGATCCGCACGGCCTGGGGAATGACGATTCGCCGCAGGGCCAGGCCGTGCGACATTCCCAAGGCCAGTGCGGCTTCCATTTGCCCTCGCGGCACGGCCTGCAAGCCGGCGCGATAGATTTCGGCTTCGTAGGCCGAGTAGTTGATGGCCAGTCCCGCGATCGCGGCGTAAAACGCGGGAATTGCCAATCCGATCTCCGGAAACAGAAAGAAGATCACCCACAACTGCAACATCAGCGGCGTGCCGCGCAGGACTTCAATGTAGGCGATCAGCATCCAGCGCACCGGCGCGGGAGCGTACAGGCGGCCGATCGCCACCAGCAAGCCCAGCACGATGGCCAGCGGCATCGACACGACAGCCAGCAGCACGGTCATGCCGGCCGATTCGACGAGCAGCCGCCCGCGGCTGCGGATGGCCGCCCAGCCGCGCAGCCTGGTGGCCCGAATGCCAAGTTCCTCGTCGCTTTTCCCGCGCAGCGACGCCAGCTCGCCCTGCGGCGCGTTCCACAGGCCGTAGCGCTCGTACAGCTCTTGCAATTGGCTGCTGGTCAGCAGCTTGTCGAGCGCCTGGTCCAGCGCGTCGCGCAGCGCCGTGTCGCCCCGGCGCGCGAACATGACGTAAAAGCCGCGGCCCACGGGCTCGCCGATCGCGGTGAGCGTGGCGAAGCGTTGGCGATAGAACACGCTGGCCGGCCAATCGGCCAACGTGGCGTCGAGCTTGCCGGTTTCGACTTCGCGCATCGCGTCGGTGGTGCCTTCGTAGACCACGATTTGGAGCTTGCCGGCGAAGTGATCGTTGAGATAGTGGTGTGCCCCCGACGCCTGTAGCACGCCGATCTTCAGCTCCTCGCCTCCGCTCGTGGGCGCCTCCAGGTCCTGCCAGGATTTCACGCGGGCATTGTCGCCCCTCGCCAGCAACACGAGCGAATAGACGTAGTATGGCCGGGTGTGCTCCATCTCGCCGGCCCGCGCCGGCGTCAGTTCGTAGCCATTGAGCACGACGTCGATCTGTCCGGTTTCCAAAAGGGCGGGCAGGTTCTGCCAAGGGCCCTGAAAGAACACGGCGCGCACGCCGATTTCGGCCGCCAGCAGATCGGCCAGCTCGGCCTCGAAACCGATCATGCGCCGCGGATTGTCCGGATCGGGATAGACGTAGGGACCGCCTCCCTCGGCATCGGCGCCCCACACGAGCGTGCCGCGGGAGCGGATCGTTTCCAGCGTGTCCGCCGCGGCGCCGCCGGCCACGAGCGGCCACAGCAATAATCCGAGCAACCACGCTGGCTGCCGCATGGAGAACTTCTTCAAGAAGCGGCTTAGGGCACGACGCATCGCCTACGATTTTTCGATTCGATACAGGTGCGTATCCGTGCGCAAGAAAATGACCCCGTCGACAATGGCGGGCGAGGCTTGCACGTGACCGTCGAGTTTGTTGGTCGCCAACTTCTCGAACTTCTTTCCCGCGGCCAAGACCGTCGTCGTGCCGGCTTCGTCGCAGCAATAGATGCGCTCGTCGGCAACCACCGGCGAAGCCCAAAACTTGTTCGACAACCGTTGTTGCCAGTGTGCTTTGCCCGTGGCGGCATCGTAGCAAACCGCAATGCCCGAGTCGGTAATCGTCAGCAGTTCGTCGCCGACCACCAGCGGCGAAACGTCCAGCGGCACAACGCCGCCCTTGTTGACGCTCCACACCTTGTTCGTCGCGGTCACGTCGCCGTGCCCGCCGGCCCGGATGGCGTAAAACACCGGCGTGCCGAATCCGGAGGCAAAGAACAGCATTCCCTGGGAGTACACCGGCCGCGAAACGTTGGAATAACCGCTGAAGGTGAACCACCACAATTCCTCGCCGCTGTCGGGGTCGTGGGCCACGATGGCGTCGCTGCCGAGACTCACCAGTTGCGTCTGGCCGTCCACCTCGATCACCAGCGGCGTGCAATAGGCCATCGGCACTTCGAGCTTGCCGGTGCGCCGCGCTTCGCTCGAATGTTGACGATCGCGTTTCCAGCGCACTTCGCCGGTGCGTTTGTCGAGCGCAACGACATATTGCACGTCGACGCCATCGCAATTGATGATCAGCAAATCTTTCCAGACGACCGGCGACGCGCCCGGACCATGCTGGTGGTTGTACTTCAACTCCCGCGTTTTCCAAATCACACGGCCGAGCGTCGACAGACACGCGGTGCCGTGAGCTCCGAAATGGACGTAAACGCGGTCGCCCTCGATCACGGGCGTGGGCGAAGCATGGCTGTTGTTCGCATGGATCGGACCGGG
>JBGQHN010000280.1:0-5705 GCA_041497975.1 Planctomycetia bacterium
CTCGGCGAGCAAGCGTTGCATGACTTGTTGTGGAAGACGATTTACCAATTGTTCGAGCGACGGATCGTGTTGGACTTCACTGACCATCTTTCGAACCGCGACTTGTACTGCTTGATCCTGCGCGACATTCTTCCTTGCTCCGAGAAGAAGATCGACTCGTTGACGAATTACTTGCATTGGGACTGCGCGGACGTCGGCGGCGATCCGACGACGTGGCTGCGCTACTACGCCACGCCCCAAGAGCGACGCGCGTGGGCCGAGGACGTTTCCGAGCCGCTGCCGGCGGCCGACGATCCTCCATTCCGGCGGCATTTGCCGCGCCGGCCTCTGTAAGTCACGGTTGATTGAGAGCGGCGCCTCGAGCCCGGCGGGACTCGCCGCGCGGCCTTGACCTCGTTTGGCCGGCAGTCCTATACTTCAAGTCCACTCTCGGCGCGCGGCGGCGTTCTTCAAGCGCGCAAGAGCGGCATGCCGTTACGCGCTATGGCGACCATCGAGAACACGAAACATGAAGACTGAGCGACGCCACGAACTTCAGACCAACGTGTTGGCGGACTCGTTGGCCCATTGGATCGAGGCGGCCAAGCCCTATAGCCGCGCGGCGCTGGCGGTTGTAATCGCGCTGGTCGGCGCTATTTTCGCCTGGGGCTATTACTCGTCTCAGTCGAGCCGCCAACAGGCCGACGGATGGACCGAGTATTACGACGCGATGATGAGCCGCGACCCGCGCGAAGGCCTGTCCGACGTCGTCGCGCGGTACGCCGGCACAAGCGTCGCCCAGTGGGCGCGGGTCGTGTTGGCCGACCTTCAGCTCGACGACGGCACCAATCGGATGTTTGTCGACAAGGCGGCGGGTCGCGAGGAGCTGCAAAAAACGATTGAAGCCTATCAGGCCATTCTCGCCGAATCGGACCAACAGAATCTTTTGGAACGCGCGACGTTCGGAATGGCCCGCGCCCGCGAAGCGCTGGGAAAAGAGCTGGTCAAGGCGCGCGAGGACTACCGCTCGATCGCCACGAAGTGGCCCAACAGCCCCTTCGCGGCACCGGCCGAGGCCCGGGCCAAAGACTTGGACCGGCTGGAGACGAAAGACTTCTACGATTGGTTCGCCAAGTACGAGCCGCCGCGCCCCATGTCCAAAGAGCCCGGCATTCCGGGAGTGCGCCCCGAATTCATGAAGGATCCGCTGGAAGACGCGGGCCTGAAACTGCCGTCGCTCTTGGATGACAAATCTTCTCTGCTCAATCCAGCCGCCGAGGCGCCGGCCGATGCAACCACCGAGCCGGCGGGCGAAGAAAAGCCGGCCGGCGAACAACCTGCCGAACCCGAAGCGGCCGCGAGCGAATCTGCGCCAAAGGAACCGGCCTCCGGCGAACCGGCGCCAGTGCCCAAGTAAGCCGCCAGGCCCAAGTAAGCCGCCAGACTGGCGCAAACTTTGGCGCGGAGAGCCGCCTGGCTCTTCGCTGCAAAGCTGGCGAGAGCGAAGACACCGCGATGACTGGCGAAGAATTCCCGGATCTGAGGGTCGAACTTGTCGTGCCCGAGGCCCAGGCTGGCATGCGGCTCGACTCGTTTCTTGCCCAACAGTTTCCCAGCTACAGTCGCATGACCCTGCGCAGAACCATCAACGCGGCAGGCGTGAAAGTCGACGATCAGCGCGTCAAGGCGGCGCATCGACTGCGCGGCGGCGAGCGCATCGCGATCGTCCTGCCGCCGCCCGCGCGCGAAGGACCGCAGGGCGAGAACATACCTCTCGACATCCTGTACGAAGACCCCTACCTGGCCGTGATCGACAAGCCGCCGGGCATGGTCGTCCATCCGGCAAAGGGACATTGGGCCGGCACGCTCACCGCCGCGCTGCAATTCCATTTCGACCAGCTGAGCTCCGCGGGAGGCCCCGCCCGGCCGGGCATTGTCCACCGCCTGGATCGCGACACGAGCGGCGTGCTGGTCGTGGCCAAGACCGACCAGGTGCACATGCACCTGGCCCATCAATTCGAGAAGCGCACCGTGGAGAAAGAGTACTTCGCCGTGTGTGCCGGCGTGGTCAACCGCGACCGCGACGTTGTCGACCTGCCCGTCGGCGCGCATCCCTATCAGCGCGAGAAAATGGCGGTGCGGCGCGATCACGCGACAAGTCGAGAGGCACAAACGTTCTATGAGGTGAGCGAGCGATTTGACGGTTTTTCGAGCATCAAGGTGGTCCCCAAGACGGGCCGCACGCATCAAATCCGCTTGCACCTGGCGAGCATCGGCTGCCCGGTGCTGTGCGATCGACTGTACGGGGGCCGGGCCGTGATTACGCGCGGCGAGATCGCCCGCGATCCGCTCGACGAGCACGTGCTACTCGATCGCCAGGCGTTGCACGCGCGCCGATTGAAGATCGTTCATCCGGTCTTGGGCGAGACGATGGAATTTGTCGCGCCCTTGCCCGCCGACATCGAAAGCGTGCTCGACGCGTTGCGCAGATTTCGGGCGTCTTAGCGGCCGTGCCGGTTGCATCTCGCCGCGATCGTCCCGCCGATGACGCTACCGCACTTCCGGCTTGCGGGGCTCGTCGGCCGGCGTGCGGCCGAACAAGAAGTGGACCAGGTCGCGCGTGCCCAGCGCGCGCGTGCTGGCGAACAGTTCGCCGGCGTCGTAGCCGGCTGCGATCCCGTCGTGCATGGCGGCGGCCCGAATTCGCTCGAAGATGAATTCCTTCGCCTTGGGAAACTGCGTGGCATAGCAGCGAACCGCTTCGATTTTCGCGTCCAGAGTGTCACCAATGTCGACCACCAAATGCCCGGCCGCCAGCGGCAACTGCAACGTGCCGAAGCCAAGCGTGTAGTAGAGGTGCGCCGAAATCGTGTGGACCGGCAATCCGTCGAAATAGTCGTCCCATTTCGTCAGCCGAGCATAAAAGATCGCCGCGTCGGTAATTTGCATCGCTTGCCAATGATCGGGCGAAGCCAGTGGCGTCTTCTCGCCGAAACCCAGCACCAGCCGCGGACGATACTTGCGAAACTCTTTTGCCAAGGCGACGCGGGCTTCAAACGTATCAAACAACCGGCGATTCGGCAGATCGAGCTGCACGCGGACCTGAACACCCAAGCTTTCGGCCGCCTTCTTGGCTTCCGCCAGCCGGACTTCCGGCCCCGGCGACGCGGGCGTCGGCTCGCCGTCGGTCAAGTCGATGATGCCCACCTGGTAGCCTTGGCGCGCGAGCTGGGCCAACGTGCCGCCGCAAGCGATTTCGACGTCGTCGGGGTGGGCGCCGACCGCGATGACGTCGAGCCGCGGATATTCGCTGGTGCTCACTTGCGCTGCTTCCCCGGTTCGCTGTCGCCCTTGACCACCGCCAACAGGAACGTGGGATTCAAGGCCTCGAATCGCACGCGCTCAAGCTGGTAGGTGCCGCGGGCAACATTGATCATCCACACGTTCACGTTCTTGGCGGCCCGCTCGAGGGTCTGATGGACAGCGGACAAGCTTTCGATGCTCCCCACGTTGGCGACCAGCCGACCGCCGGTACGCAGCCGCGCGTAGGCCAGTTCCACGACCCGGCTGATCTCCCGGCCGCTGCCGCCCACGAAGACGCTATCGGGGTCGGGCAAGTCCTTCCAAGCGTCGGGCGCGCGGCCCAATATGGCCACCAGGTTGGCGACGCCAAATCGTTGGGCGTTGGCCGTGATGAGTTGATGATCTTCCGGATCCATTTCGATGGCGTAGACGGTTCCGTTGGCTGCGATTTGCGCCGCTTCGATGGCCACCGAGCCGCTGCCCGCCCCGATATCCCACACGGTGCTCGCCGGTCCCAGGTCCATTTCGGCCAGTGCCATCGAGCGGACTTCGGCTGGCGTGAGCAACCCCTGCTTGGGCTTCGATTGCAAGAAGGCCTCGTCGGCATTGCCGAACAGCCGGCGGCCGATCGCTTCGCTCGGCCGGTCGGGTGCGTTCGGGCGGCGGACCAGAATCATCACGTTGAGCGGCGAGAAATCCTGCGCGGCGATTTCGGCCAGCGCGCCTTGTGTGACGCGCTCGTCGGGCGAACCCAGGTTCTCGCACACATAGGCCGAAAAATAATCGATCCTGCGATCGAGCAGCGCCTTGGCTACGACTTTGGGCGGAAAGTCCTCGCTCGTGAACAGCCCGGCTTTCGTGGCCACGCGGATCTTTTCGATGGCCTGCTCCAACGGACGGTTGGCCAGATTCGTCAAATACGCTTCTTCCCAGCTTTCCTTCACGCGCGCGAATGCCAACTGCATGCTGCTGACGTGCGGGACGACCTCGAAGCGGTCCTTGCCCAATTTGTCGCACAAGTACCGCGCGACGCCATAAAAAAGCGGATCGCCCGAAGCGAGCACGACCACGCGTTTATCGCCGGCACGTGCGATGCGCTCGATCGCTTCATCGAGATTGCCGCCCACCACCAATCGCTCGGCCTTCACCGCTGGCAACCTGGCGAGCGTCGATTCTGCCCCGACGACCAATTGAGCCTGCTCGATCAATTGGCGGGCCGGCGAGATGACGCCTTCCAGACCATCGTCGCCGATGCCGATGATGTGGATTTTATTGTTGCTCACCGAAAGTGCCGCTGGCTGAGACTTTGAGGAAGGATGCCATGGAACGCCCGAATTTTAGAGGAAAGGTCGTGCGAGGAAAAGCTCACCGCAATCCTCGTCCGACGATTTCGAAGCAACAACGTGTTATTCGTTGTAGAAGGCCAGGCTGGCGAAACTGACGCAGGAGGTGCCGTCGAGTTCCACGGCCTGGTCGTACTTCAAAAGTTCGCCGCGCTTCGGATGCGCGACTTGCAACATGGTGTAGGTCGGCGAAAGCCCGCATATCCGGTGGCAATCCTCTTGGCCGGCCACGTAATGGAAGAAAGCGTCGGCGTCGGCCCGACTCAGGGTGGCCAACAGTTGCTGGTCGCTCTCGGCCTGTTCTTTTAATCTCGCGGCGTCCAAAAACGCGCGGTCTCCGAAGCGTTGTCCGATATGGGCCAGATCCCCCCCGCTGATGTAACAAATCCGAGGCCCACGCTCCGCGGCCGTCTTTCGCATGGCCGAGACAAACGCGGCCACCTGGGGCGAAGAGGCCGGCAATGCCTTTTGTGCAATGAACTCGTGAAACGAACCGGTCAACACGGGCACAATCGTGTATGGCCGCCGATCGCCCAGCAGATACTGCAGAAACACCGCCTGGAATTCGATCGAATGTTCCTGCCGGTGCGCCAGTTCATCGGCAAACAGGTTCAACTCCTTGCCATCGGGCGTGGCAGCCAGGTTGGCCGCCAACCGCGCAATAAACGGCCGATCGGTTTCGACCGTCCCCAGCGGAGTGTCGAAATGTTTCCGCGTCACCGAAAACAAGCTGCGCATCGGATTATGCGCCGTCCCAAATACCACGAAAACGTCGGCGTCGCTGTCTTCGATCAAGCGCTTGTACGCATAGGCAAATGCCGGCCCGCCGCGATGCAAGTCGATATGCGGGCTCAAGACGCCACACAGGCTCTTGGCCGGGCCGCTGGACGAGCTTTGATCCGGCAGCCCCGGACCCGTTTCGTCGGAGAACAATGTCGCCAATTGCTCGCGCAGCGCTTGTGGGTCCGCGGCATAGGCCGCGCCGGCGTGGGCCGCCGGCCGCGAAGGGCTGTTGAGATATCGCTCGATCTCCATTTTCCAGCGACGGCGGAATCGCTCGGTATCCAAAAACCAACGCTC
>JBGQHN010000281.1:0-5678 GCA_041497975.1 Planctomycetia bacterium
GCATCGAGCCCGAAGTATACGGCGTCGGCCCCGTTCTCGACCGCCGCGCGGACGCACTGCAGATCGCCCGCGGGAGCCAATAACTCGGGTCGTGCCCGTGACGGGCCAAGAGCGTGCGTCGAATTCATGTCGAGTTCGTCCAGCGCGTGGCGGTTGCGTTCGAAGCGTGCATTTTAGCAGCCGACGGGTCACTGCCCAGCGGGTTGAGCGTCTGGCGTGCTGTCAATAGTGTCGAATAATCGAACGCCGGCGCCGGATGTGCTACGATAAGCCGGCTTCGAGTGCGTGGCGCAGTGCTTTGGTCCGTTCTTGCAACCAGCGGGGTGTCATGCGCATCGTAAAAACCGTATTCAAGATCGTTTTCGCGGTATCCTTCATATTTGGGGGGATCAACCATTTTCGTGACGAGGCGTTTTATCTGAAGTTGATGCCCGACTATATTCCTCGCGGCTTGCACCTGCCCGCGGTGCAGGTGAGCGGCGTGGCGGAGACGGTATTGGGCGTGCTGCTGCTTGTCCCGCGAACGACGCGCTGGGCCGCCTGGGGTTTGATCGCGCTATTGATCGCGGTGTTCCCGGCCAACATCTATGCCTATCAACATTCGCGCGAAATATTTCCGGATCTCGACCCGGCGATGCATTTTTGGCGATTGCCGTTGCAAGCGGTGCTGATCGCCTGGGCCTGGTGGTTTACCCAACCGGATGGCCCGCGCGCGGGCAGCGAGAAACCCAGCGGTGTCGCGGAAGATCGATCCAGCGATCGCACTCACGAGGCGTAGGACGACGCGCCACCGGGGGACGCGTCGCGATCGACTTTTCTCACCTTACGCCGATGCGATGGTGTCGTCGCGCCATTCGAGCAGTTCCACGATGTCGCTCATGGCGATGTCGCGTTTTCTTGGGTCCGTAATCAACGAACGCCGCAGGACCGTGGCAAACGGCTCGGGCATTCCCTCGGCATAGCGCGCCGCGTCGAGCGTGTCGATCTGCCGCAGCACGCTCAACAAGTTGCCGCCGCGAATCGCTTTCTGGCCGGTCAACATCTCGTAGATCACGAGGCCGAGCGCAAACACGTCGCTTTGCCAACTGACCGGCTCGCTGCGAACCTGTTCGGGCGACATATAGTCGGGCGTGCCCGATATGCCGCCGGGATCGGCCGTCTCCCAACTGCCGGTCTCGGCCGTCGGCGACGTGAATGCCTCGCGGTGGGCCAATCCAAAGTCCATGATTTTGACCACTGCCTCGGGAGTGACCATTATATTGCCGGGCTTCAGGTCGCCGTGCACGATTTTGTGGGCATGCGCGTTGGCCATGCCCAGCGCGATTTGCCGCGTGATGTTCTTGGCGTCCTCTAAAGGCAGCTTGCCGTTTCCGAGGATTTTTTTCAACGGCTGCCCTTGGACGTGCTCCATCACGATCATCGAAATGCCGTCGGTGTCGTCGACGGCGAAAATCGTGCACACATTGGGATGATTCAGCGCCGCGGCTGCCCGGGCTTCGTCCAGCAGCCGCCGGGGAGCCGTGCTCGAACCGGGGCGAAAGATCTTCAATGCCACGGTGCGCTCAAGCGTCAAGTCGCGAGCGCGAAACACGACGCCGAATGTGCCGCTGCCGATCTGCGCCTCGATGCGGTACTGTCCCACCACGCTGTTTTCGCCCAGCACCTGCGTAGGGTCGAGCGTCGGTTCGTCGCGGGCCCAATTCTCGGGGCACAAGCCGCCGGTTTGCAAGCCATCGAGCACGCGCAGGACTTCCTCGCTCCGCCGGCCGACGCTCAGGTTGTGAACGACCTGGTACTGCAGCACGCCGTTGGGATCGACGATGAACAGCCCGCGCAGCGCCATGTTCTGTCGCGGCAGATACACGCCATAGTCCTGGCATACCGAGCCGTCTTCGTCGCTGGCCAGGGGAAACGCCAATCCGCCCAGCCCACCCTGGTTGCGCGGGGTCGTGATCCACTCCTCATGGCTGGCCACGCTGTCGGTGCTGATGCCCAATATGTCGCAGTCGCGTCGCGCGAACTCGTCGAATTGAAGACCGAGCGCGGTCAGCTCGGTCGGGCAAACCAGCGAGAAGTCGCGAGGATAGAACAGCAAGATCAGCCATCGATCGCGATAGTCGGCAAGCGACGCTTGCCGCTCCTGGGTGTCGCGGCGCGGCGTGCAGGGCAAGCTGAAATCGGGGGCGCGCATGCCCACGCAAGCCCCCGGAGCACTAGTTTTGCGGGCCGATGCCCGGCTGCCGGATCGAGTCGCCATAGCCACCATTCTAACGAGGAACGGCCGATTCACCACCGCAAGTAAAAACGCTTCGATAGCATGTCTTGCAGATGGCAGATTGCGACTTGCAATCGCCGCGCCAGTCAATTTGAATTGGATGGGATCAACCCGACGGCAAATCAAGTGGGAACGCGATCATGCATTGCAAGCGAAAAGCGAATCGTCGTGATTTTCTGGCCCATGCCGCGCGCGGTGTTGGCGGAGCCGGTCTGGTCTGGCTGGGCGCCGCCTCGGCTCGGGGCGCCGCGGACCAAAGGCCGCTGAAGGTCGCGACGCTGATCAATACTTTTTACTTGCGCAGCCACGCGCACGTCATTCTGGAGAATTTTCTCGCTCCTTATCTCTTCAACGGAAAGGTCGTGCAGCCGGGCATGGAGGTCGCAAGCTTTTTCGTCGATCAGATTCACCCCAACGATATGTCGCGCGACGTGGCCCGTCTGTTCAACATTCCGATCTATCCGACTATTTCCGACGCGCTATGTTTGGGCGACAAGCGGCTGGCGGTCGACGCCGTGCTATTGATTGGCGAACACGGCAATTATCCGACCAACGCCAAGGGGCAAGTCCAGTATCCGCGCAAGCAGTTTTTCGACGCCATCGTGGACGTATTCAAGCGCAGCGGGCGCATCGTGCCGGTTTTTTGCGACAAGCATTTGTCCTATCGGTGGGACTGGGCCAAGGAAATGTTCGACACGGCGCGGGCGATGAAGATCCCGCTGATGGCCGGCAGCTCCGTGCCTTTGGCGGAGCGACGCCCGGCGTTGGAACTGCCCGCGGGCGCCCGCATTGTCGAGGCGGTTTCAATCCACGGCGGCGGACTCGAAGGGTATGACTTTCATGCGATCGAAGTTTTGCAGTCGATTGTCGAGGCGCGCTCGGGCGGCGAAACGGGCGTGCGGCAGGTGCAGTTTCTGGAGGGCGAGCCCCTGTGGAAAGCGGCCGAAGAGGGTCGCTGGTCGAACGAACTGGCCGCCGCCGCCATGGCCGTCGAAGTCGGGCCGGATCACGAGCTAGTGCACCACATTCAATCGCGCGGCAAGACGCCCACGGCTAAACCGGAAGTGATTCACGCGATCATCGTCGACTATCGCGACAAGACCCGGGGCGTTGCCATGAAGGTGGGCAACAATGGCATCCGTTGGAACTTCGCCTGCCAACTGGCAGGCCAGACGACGCGGCCGGCCACGTCGTTTTATGTCGGCCCGTGGCAGAATCGCAACCTGTTCAAGGCCCTGTCGCATGCGATCCAATCGCATTTTCGCGAAGGCAAGTCACCGTACCCGGTCGAGCGAACCCTGCTTACCAGCGGCATTCTCGATGCCGCCATGGACTCGCGACTCGCCGGCGGAAGAAACGTCGACACGCCGCAGCTTGACGTGAAATATGCCGCGCAAGACTTCCGCGCCATGCGCGAAATGGGCGCCACCTGGAAAATCATCACCGACCAGACCCGCGAACCGCTGGGCATTGAACCGGTCGGAATCGAATGAGTTTCCAGCGAGGCAGAAACGGCGCACGAGTCGTCGATTTTGGGTGCCATGCTTGCGCCGCGCAAGCATGCCGTGAATGCATGGGCATGCTCACGAAGCGTGAGCATGGCTTCACCCGAAGATTGGGTTAACGGCGCAGGGTTGCGCTGGTTTAGTCGCGGCGCGCCGGAGGTGAGCGACTGCTGGGTGCCGCAGCCATTGAGAATCAGCACGCCCAGGCCCACGAACCCGGCTCGGATAAGCTGTCGCCTGTTCATCGGATTCCCTTCCTTCGCCTCGGGCGTCATTCGTCGAGATGGCACGTGCCCGCTGGATCGATCCGGCTTGAGCGGCGATTCAGCCACCAAAGATCGGCCTGCCGGAGGCGCGCACTTGAACGATAGTGTGCCATCCGTCTGCTAGCAGGCTTCCGCTATCGCGAATCGGAAAAGCTGGGATGGGCAGGGTGAGGTCCATTGCTCAATAGCGCCAGGGATAGACTCGCGTTTGCGGGGCAATGCGCGAAGTCTGTTCTTTGAGGCGCGCCACTTCATCGTTGAGGACTTGCACTTGCCATTCCAGCTTTTGATCGAGCGGGGCGCTGGCCAACATCCTGCCGCGCTCGAGTTGCAGTTTGCTGATTTCGACGCGCAGTCGCAGCCGCTCGAGATCGAGCGTGTCGACCGTCCCCGGCTGGCGCTGGTTGGCGGTTTGGGCGCTCGTGTAACTTGCCTCGGCGGTTTTCAAGTTCGATTCGACGCGGCGCACCCAACCCGCAAACAGGTCGGCGCCGGCGTTCTGCCGCGCGCTTTCGAGTTGTGCTTTGGCAATCGCCAGGTCTTCCGCGTAATCGGCAATCACCGATGCCGACACCGTCTTGGGGAATCGCTGGTTCGTGAGCTCGAGTTTCTTGAGGCTCGTTTCGGCCAGCTTGTACTGAGCTTTCGCGTAACGGAGCTCGAGGTTCGCCGGCGACGCGTCGACCTTGTCGGCCGGCGCGGCGCCGATCGCGCGGACGAGGCCCGCAACGGCCAACAACAAAACGCCAGCCACCTTCATAACTCGTCGAAGATACATGGTCTCACCTCCGGAGAGATTTCGTTCGCGCCGCCGTCGGTTCGGCTCCATTGCCAACCTTTGGGCGACGCGCTTGTGTGTCGGGCGACGACGTCGGCGTGGTCGGCTTTGCCTTGACAAGCGTAGGACGCCGAACGCGACGACCTGAAGCGCGCGAGCCGGCGGCACGCGAATCGAGGCCACGTTGACGCTACGCGCCACAGCCCCTAAACTCAGCAAATTAAGCATACTCGACGCACCCGGCGCCACAACGCCCGACAATCGGCAAACTCCTTGGGTGGCAAGCAAGTCGGACCGCGGAAATCTGAATGGCCAGTCAAACGAACCAGCTCCCGGCGTCGCCAGTCGGCTCGATCGAACTGTTGGCGATCAACACGATCCGCACGCTGGCTATGGATGCCGTGGAGGCCGCTGGCAGTGGTCATCCGGGCACGCCGATGGCCCTGGCCCCCGTCGCGTACACGCTTTGGAACGACGTGCTGCGCTACGATCCTGCGGATCCGCTGTGGCCTGCCCGCGATCGGTTCGTGCTCTCGTGCGGCCACGCGTCGATGCTGCTGTACGCGCTCTTGCACCTGGCGGGAGTGAAGCGCGTCGTCGACGGTCGGCCGACCGACGAGCTGGCGGTGCCGCTCGAAGAGATTCGTCGCTTTCGACAACTCGGCAGCCGCTGCCCGGGACACCCGGAGCATTTCGAGACGTCCGGCGTAGAGACGACCACCGGCCCGTTGGGTCAAGGTCTGGGCAACAGCGTGGGAATGGCGATCGCCCAGCGGTGGTCGGCCGAGCATTTCAACCGGCCTGGCTTTGAGGTGTTCGACTACAACATCTACGCCATGTGCAGCGACGGCGAC
>JBGQHN010000282.1:0-5664 GCA_041497975.1 Planctomycetia bacterium
GATCATGGCTGACCTACGGGCTGGGGAGCGATAGCGACAATTTGCCGGGATTTGTCGTGTTGACTTCGCTGGGCAAATTCGGCCAGGCGCAGCCGATCGCTTCGCGGCAGTGGCACAGCGGATTCTTACCCAGCCGCTTTCAAGGAGTCGAGTTCCGCGGCAAGGGCGACCCGGTGCTGTACGTCGGCCGGCCCGGCGGCGTCACCGCCCAGCAGCAGCGCGACGTCGTCGACGGCGTGCAGGCGCTCAACCGTCTGCATCAGGACACGGTGGACGACCCGGAGATTGCCACCCGCATCAGCCAGTACGAAATGGCTTTTCGCATGCAATCGAGCGTGCCGGGCTTGATGGACGTTTCGAACGAACCGGCTCACATCCTCGAAATGTACGGCACGCAAGGCGGCGATGGCTCGTTTGCGGCCAACTGCCTGTTGGCCCGGCGACTGGCCGAACGGGGCGTGCGATTTATCCAGCTCTATCATCGCGATTGGGACCACCATGGCGACGTGAAGGGCAACATCACCGGCACGGCCAAGGAAGTGGACCGCGGCGCCTCGGCCTTGATCCAGGATCTGAAGCAACGCGGCCTGCTGGACGAGACCTTGATCATCTACGGCGGCGAATTCGGGCGCACTCCCATGGCTCAGGGAAACGGACGCGATCATCACATCAAGGGCTTTTCCATGTGGCTGGCCGGCGGGGGCATCAAGCGAGGCATTTCCTACGGCAACACCGACGAGCTGGGCTATGCGGCGGTCGAAGACCCGGTGCACGTCCACGATCTGCACGCCACGATCCTGCACCTGCTGGGGATCGATCACACGAAACTCACCTACCGGTTTCAAGGGCGCGATTTTCGCCTGACTGACGTGGCTGGAAACGTCGTGCGGCCGATTCTGTCCTGACGCGCACGGGCGCGAATTCTCCCTCTCGCCGCACTTTCTTGGATCGAGCGCATCATGGCCAAACTTCGCTGGGGAATTCTGGGCACGGCAAAGATCGGATTGGAGAAAGTCATTCCCGCGATGCAGCGCGCCGAACACTGCGCTATCGTGGCAATCGCTTCGCGCGACTTGAACCGCGCGCAAGCGGCCGCCAGGCGGCTCGACATTCCCAAGGCCCACGGTTCCTACGAAGCACTGTTGGCCGATCCCGACGTGGACGCGGTTTATAACCCCCTGCCCAACCACTTGCACGTGCCTTGGTCGATCGCCGCGCTCGAGGCCGGCAAGCACGTGTTGTGCGAGAAGCCGATCGGGCTTTCGGCCGACGACGGTCAAAAACTGGTGGACGCGGCGTTGGGCCATCCGAAGCTGAAGGTCATGGAAGCCTTCATGTATCGGCATCACCCCCAGTGGCAGGCGGCCAAGCAGATCATGCGCGAAGGGGGCATCGGCCAACTCCGCACGATTCTATCGTTCTTTTCCTATTACAACGACGACGCGCGGAACATTCGCAACCAGGCCGATATCGGCGGCGGCGGGTTGGCGGACATCGGATGCTACTGCATTTCCCTGTCGCGGTTCATCTTCGACGCCGAACCGCGCCGCGTGATGGGGATCGTGGAATACGATCCGAATTTCAAGACCGATTCTCTCGCTTCGGGCATCTTGGACTTCGGCGCCGGCACCTCAACATTTACCTGCGGCACGCAGTTGGCGCCCTATCAGCGAGTCAACATCTTCGGCGACCGGGGGCGAATCGAGATCGACATCCCGTTCAACGCTCCTGGTGATCGACCGTGCACGATGCGGCACGAGCGCGCCGGCCACATCAAGGAAATGTCGTTACCCATGTGCAATCAGTACACGATCCAGGGCGAGCTGTTCTCTTGCGCCGTGCTCGAGGACCGGCCCGTCCCGACGTCGATCGAAGACGCGGTGGCCAATATGCGAGTGATCGAAGCGGTGGTTGCCAGCGGCAAGGCGGGAGCTTGGATCGGTTAGAACGCCGCCGCGCGGTGGGCAGATCAACAAAAAGCCCCTACCGTGCAGAAGATCACGGTAGGGGCCGATGATCGCCGGCAGAACGCCTCGGCCCTCTACAGCAAGGCGTCCGAATGCCAGGAACCCGAGGGGGAATCAAGGTTGCATAACCCATTGAGCTCCGAGCGGACCGGCGGTAATGAATCTCGTTTTGGTTTACGCGCTGCGCCGTTTGGGGCGCGCTAACTTGGCCGCTTGTTCCCAGGCCAGCCACCAGGCCGCGGCCTGGCTGGGCGCTTGGGCAATAATCCAGTGCTTGCGACGCTGTCCGGTAACGATCCACACTCTCCCCTGGGGCCGTTGCACGCAAAGATCACCCATGGCCCATCCCCCTCGCCGCAAGCGGTCCAACGATAAATCGACTCTCGGATACGCCAGCATAGGTAAGCTCCTCCTGGGCGTGCCGAAACACGCCGACCCACGTCCTAGAAAAGGGATAGATGAGAAAGTTTTTCCGCCCAAGTTCCGCATCCGCCAGAGACATGAAGCGGATGCCAACAGAAACGTCTACCTATGCTAACTTCGCGTCCTGCGCAATTCGAGATGCAAGGGTAAATTATTCGGAAAAAATCGAAGTCGCCGATTGGCGATCGTTTGCCCCCCAAAGGCATGGAAGACATGCCGACTTTAGATTTGCTACAATCCTTTCGCAGAGGAACGATTGTTTTATTCCCTATCGCCGGCAAAATTCTCGCGCGACGGTTCGAGAAGAATCAGGCTGCGCTAGCCAGCGCGACTTTTCGGCGGATGGTGCGCGCGATCGCCTGCAGTCCGCGCATCCGCACCATGCCCAGCGCCTCGGCCAATCCCAGGCGGTGCACCAGGTTGGGCTCGACAGCCAGCGCTGCTTCCGGCGCCGCGCCCGAAAAAATATCGACCAGCACGCTGACGAAGCCCTTTACCGTAGGCGCCTCTGGAGCCACGTCGGCGAAGATTCGGACCTGGCCGTTCTCGATTTCTACCCACAAGAAAACTGGCGTCTGGCATTCCTGCACGCGGCCCAGGCCCGCGTCGCGCTCGGCTTCGTAACGCGCTGGCAGCGGCGCGAGCTTTTCGGCGAATTCCAGCAGCAGTTCCAATCGCTCGCGCGGATCGAGTTCGGCAAACTCGCGGGCGATCTGGTCGAACTTTTCGGCGACGGTGCCGCTCACGGACCAGTCCTCAATGCTTCGCGAGGAGCCGCCGGCTGGCCGGGCCCCTTCTCGATCGGAACGCCGACGGTATTGCCCCATTCGGTCCAAGAGCCGTCATAGTTCTTCACTTTTGGATAGCCCAGCAGGTAGTGCAGCACGAACCAGGTGTGGCTCGATCGCTCTCCGATGCGGCAATAGGCGATGACCGGCGCGCGGCGCTTCAATCCGGCCTCGCCAGCGTAGATCTTTTCCAGTTCCTTGGCACTCTTGAACGTGCCGTCCTCGTTGGCGGCGCGCGACCAGGGGACGTTGGCGGCGCCGGGAATATGCCCGCCTCGCAACGCTCCCTCTTGCGGGTAGTCGCTCATGTGCAATAGCTCGCCGCTGAACTCTCCCGGCGAGCGCACGTCGACCAGCGGCTTGCCGGCCTTCTGATGTTTCAGCACTTCGTCGCGGAAGGCGCGGATCGAGTGGTCCGGTTCCTGGGCAACGTAATGCGTGCGCGCGTATTGCGGCTCGCTCTCGCGTGACCAAGGCCGATTGTCCAGCTCCCAACGCTTTCGTCCGCCGTTCATGATGCGGCAATCGGCATGCCCGTACAGCTTGAAGACCCAATATATGTAGCAGGCCCACCAGTTGTTCTTGTCGCCGTAGAACACGACCGTCGTGTCGTTGGCGATTCCCTTGCCCTGGCACAATTCGGCGAACCGCTCGCGGTCGACGTAGTCGCGAACCGTTTGATCTTGCAAGTCGGTGTGCCAATCGACCTTCACGGCCTCGGGGACGTGGCCCTGTGAATACAACAGCACGTCTTCGTCACTCTCGACGACGCGCACCGACGGATCCTGCCGGTGCTCGTCGACCCAGGCCGTGCTGACCAACACCTCAGGATGCGCATATTCTTTTGCCATTGGTGGATTCCCCGGCGTTGTCCTGTGCAAATCGAAGCCACTCGGCCAAGCAAAATTTTACGGTCTGGGGGCGAGGAATAAAAGGGATCGGCGCCCTAGGGAGTCGTGATAAGCTGTGGGCGCTTGACCCGCGGCGGTTGCTACAGCACACTCAATGACTCATTTACGCGCAATCCAATTGGTTCACGCTACGAAGGGGGCGCAAGTTGGCAATGCGAAACCTGTCATCGTTTATTTTGTGGGGAGCATTGCTGATGACGCTTGACGGGAATCCGGCCCGCGCGGAGGAACAAAAGACCCTGCGGGCCGGCGTCATCGGCCTGGATACCTCGCACGCGCCGGCTTTCGCCCAACTGCTCAACGGGCCCGAAGCCAAGGGCGAACTGGCGGGCGTCAAAGTCGTGGCCGCGTTTCCGGGCGGCAGCCCCGACCTGCCGGCCAGCGCCGATCGCGTGGGCGACTACACGAAAAAATTTGCCGAGATGGGCGTGGAAATCGTGGGCTCGGTCGAGGCGCTGTTGCCGAAGGTGGACGTGGTGCTGTTGGAGAGCGTCGACGGACGGCCGCACCTGGCCCAGGTGATTCCGGTGTTGCGGGCCAAGAAGCCGGTCTTCATCGACAAGCCGGTCGCCGGTTCGCTGGCCGACGCCGTGGCCATTTTCCAATTGGCCGAGAAGCTCGATGTGCCCTGCTTTTCCAGTTCGTCATTGCGATTCAGCAGCGGCATTTCAGGGATGCGCGACGATCCTCGCGTCGGCAAGGTGTTGGGTTGCGAAGCCCGTGGCCCTTGCAGCCTCGAGCCGCACCATCCCGATTTGTACTGGTACGGCATTCATGGCGTGGAGACGCTTTTTACCATCATGGGCACCGGCTGCGTGGCCGTATCGCGGGTGCAAACCGACGGCACCGAATTCGTTGTTGGTCGTTGGAACGACGGACGCGTGGGCACGTTTCGCGGCTTGCGCGACGGCGCGCACGGCTACGGTGCGACGGTTTTTGGGAGCAAAGGCATCGTTCCCAGCGGCGGCTACGACGGCTATCAGCCGCTGGTGGTCGAGATTGTCAAGTTCTTCAAAACCGGCAAGCCGCCGGTCAGCGCCGCGGAAACGCTCGAGATCTACGCGTTTATGGAGGCCGCCGACGAGAGCAAGCGCCAAGGAGGCGCGCCGGTCACGATCGAAAGCGTGCTGTCCAAGGCTCGCCAGGCGGCCGCCGAGCGACTGGCTGCAGCCTCGCCGACGGCGCCCTAGTGCCGGCGAAGTCGATTTCCGCGGTGTTTTGTGCTAAGCTCTAAGCCGCACCAGGCCATCGGCTTTGCGCAAGGCTTCGTCAGCCTGATGCCCGGTGCCGCTGCCAGGTGAGTGTGCACCCGACGAAATCAAACGGGCCAAAGAGCATGAGCTACGGGCACTCGAATCGCGTCATTGCAAGGGCCGGTTGCGGACCGGTTGTCTCGCGGCGCCACATGCTGCAAATTGGCGGTCTGGGGTTGATGGGCCTCTCGCTGCCGCGCCTGCTGGCCGCCGAATCGGCGAGTCGGCCGGAGGGACCCAACCCCCGGGCCGACTCCTGCGTGCTTATTTTCCTAAACGGTGGTCCCAGCCATCTCGACATGTGGGACATGAAGCCCGAGGC
>JBGQHN010000283.1:0-5634 GCA_041497975.1 Planctomycetia bacterium
CGGCTGGATGTTGAACCGGGGTTTGGGGGCGTCGGCTGCCGACGGCGGCGTGTCGACCTCGCGGTCGGTTTTCACGGCCGTGATCAGAAAGATCTGATCACCCCACACGATCGGCGTGGCGCTGCTCTCTCCTGGGATTTTTGCTTTCCACTTGATGTTCGTGTTCTCATCCCACTCGATCGGCGGATTGGCCAAGGGCGCCACGCCGTTGGACAGCGGCCCGCGCCAATGAGGCCAGTTCCGCTCGGCCTGCGAGGCCGGCTCGGTGGGGGCCGCCGCCATGGCCATCGCCGACAACAAGCCAACGCACACGGTGAAAATAATCGCTCTCATACAGCGCCCATCACGATTTCTAAATGCCTGCGCGTCGCCGCATAACCCCGTTCGCTTTTGAGCCCACAAGGTACCATGTCGCCGAGCGTGTTGCACGCCCAACGGAATACTAGCCGTGTGCCGCATCGACGGCCGCTCGCTCGTCCGCCGGCACTATCGCAGCGATTGCAAAAAGGCGATCAGATCGGCCAATTCCTGCCGGCTAAGCTGCGCGTCCATCCCCTCGGGCATGATCGAAACCGCGGTGCGTTCGAGCGATTCGATCGTCGAGCGCGCAACGCGAACTTCGACCCGCGCGTTGTCGAACATGTGAATCGCCTCGGCCGTTTCCCGTCCGATGATTCCCGCCAGCACCCGTCCGTCGATGGTCGCTACCGCGTAGGGCTCGTAGCCGCGCGCGAAGCTGGCGCTGGGAAAGACGATCGCTTCGAGCAGATCGGCCGGCGCGCGAATGGCGCCGATCTTGGTCAGATCGGGTCCGATCTTGCCGCCCTGGCCTTGCACGGCGTGGCAGGTGGCGCAGATGGCCTTCTTGTTGGCAAAAAACAATTCGCGCCCGCGCTGAATGTCGCCGCCGGCAAGCACGCTTTCGAGCTCGGTCAGCCGGGCCTTTTGCTTGTCGCTGTTGACGGTCAATTGTTTCAAGAGCGGTTCGGCCTGTTGTCGAACTGCCTCGCCATACGGTTCGACGAGCGACGCCAGCGTGTCGTGGTGCACGCTTTTGAGACCTTCCGAGCGCGTCAGCGCCGCCACCATCGCCTGCCCCACCTCGGCGTCGGACGATTGTTCGAAGGCCCGCAGCAGCCGCGGCACCTCCAACACTCCGCCGTCGGCCACGGCCCGCGCGAGCTGGGTCAATTGCGCGCTATCGAGCCTGGCCTTGCCCAGCGCGTCGGCCGCCTCCAATCGCACCAACGGCGGCGATTCCTTGTCCACGCTCGAAAGCAGAAAGCCAAACAGCGCCGGCTCGATACTGGCGAGTCGCGCGGCGGCCACCGAGACGGCTTGCACGCGCACGTCCTTCGGGCGGCGCTCGTCCATGGCCACGCGCACCAGCGCTTGGTCGAACTGGCCGGCCGCCAGATCGGGAAACGTTTCGACCGCCCCGCCCAGCTCGAAAAATTCGGCCGACAAGCCCGGCTCGAGCGGCGCCGAAGAAGTGGAACGATTGGCCGAGCGCGGCCGATGAAAGAGCACGTCGGCCGGGACGACCTGCTTGGCCGTTCCCTCTTGGGCCCACGACAGGATGCAGCCGGCCTCGCCCTCGCCTTGCACGAAATCGAGCCGCAGCTCGTGATCGCCGGCCAAAAGTCGCGCGGGCGCCGAGCGTTCGCGCATCGCGTGCGATCCGCCATTGTCAACGACCAGGCGGCCATCGATGAACAATTGCGAGCCGTCGTCCGAATTGGTGAAGAACGTATACTCGCCGTCGCGAGGGCAGCGGATGACACCCGACCAGCGCACGCAGAAGTTTTGCGACAGCCGAGTGCCGGCGAAGCGCTTTTCGGTCATGGGAAAGTTGACGGCCGCATCGACGCGCGACACGAGCGGCCGTTTGTCGAGCGGCAGGACGCGCAGCGTGACCACCGCCTGGCGAACGACACGCTCATCGGCGTCGTCCAGGGCTTGCCGCAAGGGACGCGCCCAGCACGCCGGCAGCGTCGAAACGGCGGATTGGCCGATGACCTCCAAGAGCAGCAAGCGCGTCTCGAGCGGCGTGCTCGAGTCGCCAAGCGGCGCCGCGATCAGTTCCTGCACGGCCGGGTCGGCCGAAAACGCCACGAGTTGCCGCGCCAGCTCTTCCCGCCCCTTGTCGTCCATGTCCCGCCGCGCGAGCCACGGGCGGAAGAAATCGACCATCGCGTGGCCCCATTGCGGGTGACGAGCGATGACCCACAGCGCCGTTTCCCGCAGCAAGGGATCGTCCGGCGCCAGAAACGGCGTCACTGCCTCGGGCGTCAATTGTCCGCCGTCCATTTGATCCAGCGCAACGAGCGCCCCGCGCTTGGTTTTCGAGCTGGCGACCTCTAGCCCCGTTGCGGTGCTCGAGCGATCGTCGATCGAGATCAAGGCAAAGATCAGGGAATGTTCCAAAAAACGGTCCTCGGCCCCGTTCAATCCATCCAACAGGGCCGGCACTGCGTCGCGATGGCCGATGCGCCCCAGCGCGGTCGCCGCTTCGCGCCGCACCGCCGGCACGTCGGACGTCACCATCCGCATCAACGGCTCGCGGGCGAGCGCGTCTCGGTTCAGCCCCGCCGCGCGCGCCGCCGCTTGCCGCACTCCTTCGCGCGAATCGTTCAAACCGCCGCGAACCGCGGCGCGCGCGCCCGGTTCGTCAATGCTCGCCAATGCCCAGACCGCCGCGCATTTCGTTTGCAACCCCGCGTCGGCCGACAGGACGCCGGACAGGCACTCGACGGCGCTTACACCCATCCGCGACAGTTGCCGCGCCGCGCGCTCGCGAACTTCGAACCGCTCGTCGCCCAAATATCCGGCCAGCTCGGCTGCCGACAGAGACATCCACGCGATTTCAAGCCCACGCGGGTCGTCGACTTTCTTGACGTCGGTCTTGCGAACTCGATAGATGCCTCCCATCACGTCGGGCTTGGCGATTTGCGAGGTCGGGCAGCCGATGCGGAACCAGCCGCCCGTGTCGATCACCAGGATGCTGCCGTCGGCGTCCTCGAACACGTCGGTGGGATGAAAGTCGGGATGGCTGGAAACCAAAAAGTCCTCGTTGCGGCAGGCGAACGTAGCACCGTTGCGTTCCAGCTTGTGCCGCATGACCTTGTGCATGTTGAACTGGGCCGAGAAAAGATCGCCGTGGCCTTCGTCGCTCGGAGCGCCCGAGCGGCAGATCATCAGGTCGCTGGCTGCCGACACTCCCAAGTGGGTCAGCGGCGGCAGCACGTCGCCGGTGCGCTTGTGTTCGTTGAGCACGCGGTCGCGCACAGGATACTCTGCGCCGTCGACGCAGTGCACCAGCGCATCGCGCAAGCCCGCGCCCATCGAGTTGGGCGCCAGGAATGTTCCGCTGGCGAACATGTCGCCCTCGTCGCTGAAGGCGACCCCCACGGCATTGCCCTGCGAGCCGCACACGACTTCCAGATCCGATCCATCCGGCCGGCACCGCAGCACCAAGGGAGCGGTTCCCTTGTGAACGACCGGTCCTCCAGGCCGACGGATTTCGTGTGGGAAGCGGCCCGCGCACCAATACAGTCGTCCATCCGGTCCCAAGCTTCCGCCGTGCATGTCGTCGGCCACTCCCGTGTTGGCAAAGCCGGTCACAATCTCTTCGCGCCGGTCGGCAACTCCGTCGCCGTCGGTGTCAGCCAGTCGCCAGAAGCTCGGGGGCGACGAACAAAAGACCGCGCCGTCGTGCCACACGATCCCCTGCGGAAACAGCATCTTGTCGGCGAACACCGTGCTCTTGTCAAACCGGCCGTCGCGGTCGGTGTCTTCGAGCACGCGAATCACGTGCGGCGGGTTCTTGGCAAGCTCGGCCCCGCGCAAATTGACGCCGGCCGAATCGCACACATACAGCCGGCCCTGCTCGTCGAAGGCAGCCAGCATAGGTCGCTCGACCAGGGGCGGCCCGGCGGCCAGTTCGACCGTGTAGCCGGAGGGAACGCTGATGGCCGCCACGCCCGTCGGCTGGACCGAGCCGCTTTCCGCAAAAGCGAATTCCGCCACGCCTACAAGCAAGTTAACAACAAATAGTGTGCCGAGGGCACACGGCGCCAACCGTCGCAAGACGCGATTGCGTCGCCGCTCGCGACGCGCAACTAGCAGCGGTTTCAAAACTGCGGGGAGAGGGGGACAGTCCCATATTGCTCCGAAGACTCCGCAAAATCGGGACAGTCCCCGCAGTTTTGAAATCGCTGCTCGCCAATCCGGCCACCGAGGACACAGAGACGGCAGAAGTATGTCCGCTCGAACACCCACCGATTTCTCCGTGGCCTCCGTGACCTCGGTGGTTAAAGGTCGCCCGTCCGCGCCTGGTGGAAATAAGTATCCTCCGAACATAAGGCTTCTCGCTGCCGTGGTTTCGTTCGAGCCGACCCTTCCAATAAGCCGGATTGTACTTCAAGCGCGGCGGCGGAACCACGCTTGTCCTGTTCGCACGCCGACCGCCTACTAGAAAAGCTGAGAGATGACCTTGCCGTCGCAAATGGTCATCGGACGATTCAAGGGGTCGTACATCGTGGTGTGCGCCTGCAGGCCCAGGGCATGATAGATCGTGGCCACGACGTCGGGCGGACCGACGGGCAGCTCGGACGGAAACGCGCAGATGCGGTCTGACGCCCCGACCAGGCGGCCACCCCGCACCCCGCCCCCGGCAAACAGCACGCTCGAGCAATGGCCCCAGTGGTCCCGGCCGCCATCCTTGTTGACGCGCGGCGTGCGACCGAATTCGCCCATCGTAACCACCAGCGTGTCGTCCAACATGCCGCGCTGCTTGAGATCTTCGATAAGAGCCGAAAGCCCCTGGTCCAGCATCGGCAACAATTCGCCCTCGAGAGCGTCAAAGTTCTTCTGGTGCGTGTCCCAACCGTCGCACTTGGTCATGTAATTGAAGTGCACGCCGACAAACGACACGCCCCCGGCCACCAACCGTCGGGCCAACAGCAGGCTTTGCCCAAAGCGGTGCTGGCCGTATCGCTCGCGCAGCTCCGCGGGCTCTTGTTCAAGCGAAAACATTCCGCCGGCCGACGACGAGGCGATCAGCTGGGAGGCCGAATCGCGGAACGATTGATAATCTTGCGACGACAAAGAACGCGGCGCATTGCCGTCTAGCATGGCCAACAGCGACCGGCGATTGTGGAATCGCTCGGCCGAGAGCTCCGCGGGCAGCTTCAATCCGGTCAGGGGCTCGCGCGGGTCGTCGTTGACGGCCAGCGGATCGAACGGCGCGCCCAGCAAGCCGGCGCGGCCGCCGCCGGAGACCGGAATCGGCATCATCCGCACACGTACTTCCGGAATCGCCACATAGCCCGGCACGCCCGGCTGGCGATGGCGGAAGCGGGCCACGACCGAACCCATGTGTGGATCGTCGGAGCGCGACGGCGGCAGCACCGTGTTGGCTCCTAGCGGCACGCGCGACTCGCGCCCTGTGAGCGTGTGATAAATCATGAAGGGGTGATCGTTGTTGGGAAACGTCACCGAACGCAAAATCGCCAGGTTGCCCGACTGGCCGGCCAGCTTCGGCAAGTGCTCGCAAAAGCCCATGCCGGCAGTTGCCGAGGCGATCGACTTGAACGGCCCGCGGATTTCGGCGGGCGCCTCGGGCTTCATGTC
>JBGQHN010000284.1:0-5623 GCA_041497975.1 Planctomycetia bacterium
GCGACCAGGCAGACCGACCCACAGGACCAGCCCCAGCAGCCCAACGGCCAGCGGCGGCACCATGCCGAACAACACCGCACGAACGTTTGTGCGCAACCAGATCTCCACGGTCATTCCGCACAGGATAAATTTGCCGGTCGACGATCTGTCGACCCCGAGAGCCCAATGTAGCAAATGCTCATCGCGAGTGTCAGGTCCGCGGTGGATTGCGAGCTATTGACGCGGGGGTTGATACGCCCATGATTTTTTACGATAGTGGGTTCTCTTGTTGGCCACATGATGAGTCGCGGCCGTCGCCAGGCGGCAGGGTTGCGATCATGAAAATCGATTCCGCAACTTCCGTTCGGGATGCGCGTTCATGCTAGATGCCGCCGCTTGGAAATCCAACGTTCACAGACCGGTCATTCTGGTAATCGGCGTTATTCTGTTGGGCTATACAGCGGCCACGTTGGCCGGCTGGACGACCGTGGTTGCCCCGGTGCCGGCGCACGAAGAGCACGCTGCCGCCACCGGCGTGCCCCATTTTTGGGCCGTGATTCCCTTCACGCTGCTGCTGGGCGCCATCGCCGTGCTGCCGCTGTTGGACCAGACAGCGCATTGGTGGGAGCACAACCTGAACAAATTCTACGTGGCCGGCAACCTGGCGCTGATTACTCTTTTGTATCTGGCGTTTTTGCATCCGGAGGGAAGCCTTGGCCGTGCGGCGGAGACTTTCGAGCACGTGATCATCAAGGATTACATTCCTTTTATCGTCCTGCTGTTTAGTCTGTACACGATCAGCGGCGGAATTCGCATCGAAGGCGACTTACCGGCGCACGCGTTGACCAACGCCCTACTGATCGCCAGCGGTGGAGCGTTGGCGAGTTTTATCGGCACGACCGGCGCCGCCATGTTGCTCGTGCGGTTGCTGCTGGAGACAAACCACCAACGCAAGCACGTGGCCCACACCGTGGTCTTCTTTATTTTCGTGGTCTGCAATTGCGGCGGATTGCTATTGCCGATCGGCGACCCGCCATTGTTTTTGGGGTATTTGAACGGCGTCGATTTTCTGTGGACGCTTTCGCTGTGGAAAAGCTGGCTATTCGTCAACGCCTCGCTGCTCGCGATTTATCTCGCGATGGACCATTTCTATTTTTATCCGCGCGAGACCAAGGCCGACATCGTCGCCGACGAAACGCAAGTGCGCAAGCTCACCTTTTCCGGCCTGTGGCCCAACGGGCTGTTGCTGCTGGGAATCATTTTGTCGGTGGCGCTTCTGGATCCGGCCCAGCCCTTTCCGTTCACGGCCTGGCACCCGTGGCTTTACTTGCGCGAAATGGTGCAGTTGGCGCTGGTGGCCATTTCGCTGCTGGCGGGTCCGCACGTGGTCCGCGACGCCAATAACTTCGACTACCTGGCGATCGTCGAAGTTGGTGCGCTGTTTGTCGGGATTTTCGTGGCCATGCAGCCCGCGCTCGAGATTCTCAATGCCCGCGGCGCGAGCCTGGGGATCGATACGCCCCAAAAATTCTTTTGGGCCTCGGGTTGGCTCTCTTCGGTGCTCGACAACGCACCGACGTACCTGGTGTTCTTCGAAACCGCGCGCAATATCTCCGTCGACGCGACGCGCCAAGTTGCTGGCGTGACCGAGTCTTTGCTGGTGGCGGTGTCGCTGGGCTCGGTGACGATGGGCGCCATGACCTACATCGGCAACGGTCCAAACTTCATGGTCAAGACGATTGCCGAAAAGTCGGGCGTGCCGATGCCAAGTTTCTTCGGATACATGGTCTACAGCTTCGCGATTCTCTTGCCGATTTTGGCGCTGAATGCGTGGTTGTTCCTCGAGTGAGGAGCCGAGTTCCCTCGTGTTCAATTCACCGCCGGGTGATACAATTGAAGCGCCTGAGAATCGACAATCGCGTTTTTAGACGTTCGGCAGGTTTCCTCCGCGTGGACTACGACTATATCACGACCGACCGCCAATTGGAAAAATTCTGTCAGAATTTGGCGGACGAGCCGGCAATCGCGTTTGATACCGAGTTCGTTTCCGAACATACGTATCGGCCGCAATTGTGCCTTATCCAAGTCGCGGCCGGCGATCACCTGGCCGTTATCGACCCGCAAGCTATCGCCGACATCACGCCGTTTTGGCGACTGCTGGCCGCCGGCGGCCAGCAGACGATCGTGCATGCCGGGCGCGAGGAATTGTTGTTCTGTCTGGGCGCCGTGGGACGGGCGCCCGAGCGGCTGTTTGACGTGCAAATCGCGGCCGGGCTAGTGGGATACGAGTATCCGGCCGGATACGGCTCGTTGATGTACAAACTCTTGGGCCAGCGGCTTCACAAGGGCGAAACCCGCACCGATTGGCGCCGCCGCCCGCTCTCGTCGAACCAGATCGAGTACGCGCTGGACGACGTGCGGTATTTGAAGTCCATGGCGGCGAAGCTGCAGGCGAGACTTACCGAGTTGGGCCGCGATTCGTGGCTCGATACGGAAATGGCCACCTGGATGGCCGACGTCGAGGCCACGCGCTCGCTCGAGCGGTGGTGGAAAGTGTCGGGCATTTCGGGTCTGTCCCGGCGCAGCCTGGCCATCGTCCGAGAAATCTGGCGGTGGCGCGAAGCGGAGGCTCAAAAGCGTGACTGTCCCACGCGGCGGGTGCTGCGGGACGACTTGATCATCGAACTGGCCAAGCGCAAAAGCTCAGATCCCAAACAAATCCGCGCTCTGCGCGGCCTGGAGCGCGGAGATTTGCAACGATTGTTGCCCCAATTGGCCGCCGCCGTTGGCCGCGCGCTGGCGCTGGACGACGACCAATGCCCCGTCCCGCTGGCGCGCGAAGCTCCTTCGCAATTGGCCGTCCTGGGCCAGTTTCTCTCTTCGGCGCTCGGCAGCATCTGCCGTTCGGCCGACCTGGCTCCCAGCATCGTCGGCACTGCCAGCGACGTGCGCGATCTGGTGGCTTACCGCTTGGGCCTGGCTAACGGCAACGGCGAAATCGAGCCCCCGCTGTTATCGTGCGGCTGGCGGGCCGAAGTCGTCGGGCGTCTGATCGACGACTTGCTGGCCGGCAAGCTTGCCATCCGGATCCAAGATCCGCACAGCGACGAGCCGCTGTCGTTCGAGCCGCTGCCGTAGATCCTCAGACGGACTTTCAGACTTGTCAGGGGCCGGGCCGGTTCTGTTTGCCGGTGGCGAACAGAATTACTGCGCAGGCGCTTCGGTCTGGCGCTGTTTTTCGTAGGCCTCTTTCGCCCAGTTGAACGTCTGGATGGCGCTTGCCGTGGCAGCCGCCGCATTTGCGTTGGGCGCAAACAGCGGTTGTTGCGTTAAGTTGCCCTGCGGGCCTTGAGCCACGGGCGCTGGCGTCGGCGGCGGCAGCGCGACCGGCGGTGGCGGAGGCGGCGTGTAAGCAGCTTTCGGCGCCGTGGCCGGTGGGCCGGCGCCTCCCGCGGGCGGATTGTCTGGGGTTGTTTGATTCGAGGGCGGCAGCGGCGTTACGTAGCCCGCGTTATCGACCTTGTCCGGCTTGGAATGGTCCGCGTAGCGCTGGAAAAAGAGCTTTTCTTTGGCCACCGACGAGTCGGGCCGCGATACCTTGGATTTGCCGACCAGCGGCACCTGCAGGTTTTCGCCGGCAAAAGCGGTGCCGTCGTAAATCGTGCCGCGTTGGAACGGGCCAGTGCCCAGCACCCAGGTATCCTTGGCCCTGCTGGCGAACTTGCGATTTCCGGACTGCCACACGGGGCGACCAGACATTCGATCGTAAGCGAAGACCGCGAGTTTGCAGACGCCTTGCTGGTTGGTGCGTTTGACCAGGGCGATTTCCGGGATGCTCGCCGAGCCGATCGGCAACAGCCCGGCGGTCGGCAGGTTCGTGGCTGGCACGCCAAACAGCAGGTCTTGCCGGTTTGTGCCCAATGAGCCGGTGCGGACTTCGACGACGTAGTCGGCGTCTTCGGCCTTGTCTTTGACGACGCAGCCGCTGGCCAGCATGTGCTGGCGCAACGTGCTGATGACATAGTTTTGATCCAACGCGGTAATAATATAGCGCGTATCGAGATAGACGCTCCTGTCGGCCAAGGCGTGAAAGTCGATTTCGCTGATGGCCCGATCGACAGCGTCCGAGATCAACAATTGCTCGGTAGCAGTGCGTGGAGAGTCCGACCACTTCGTGGTTCCGCACCCCATGGTCAGGGTGCAGATCGCCACTAGCGCGACGGTCGAACAATGGAAACAAGCACGTCTCATCATATCTCCACGCATGCGCCTGGCGCGCAGCGGCAAACAAGTTGCCCCAGGAACAAGTCGATCGTCCGCTGAAGCGGGCCGCGGATTATAGTCAATGCCCCGCGACGGACAAACCCTTACTTATGCGTTGCGCGAGCGTGTGATGGCTCAGTCCGAAGACCAGTCACCGGAACGATTTGAGGCGCATCAATTGCTTGCTGGCAAGAGCTGCCGGCAGGGGCGGGAGAGCCAGGCCGATTGCGAACCGGCAAGGTCAGCGGTCAATCGCGAGCCTTTGACGGCCTGGTCGGCGCGCGGGCTGCTGGACCCGTCGAGAAAGCGATTCGCAGGGCACGCCGCAAGTCGACTAGTCCGCCCGGCCTGCCGCGTAGGGCTCGCCCTCGTGGCTGACTTCAGCCGGGGCTGGGCTGTCGTCGCCGTAGAAGTGAGTCGCTTCCTCGGCTGCCAGTTTCATTTGCGGCGATTGACAGATCAACTCGGCGCGGAACACGTGATTGCCGCTGGTCTCGGCTCGAGCGTGGACGCGATACACGGCCGTGTCTCCGGCGTCCAATGTGGCCAGCGGCTTGAAGACTACCTGGCCGGCCGCAATGTCGTGGGGTCCACCTTCGACGCTCTTCGCCTCGAGGCCCTGTGAGAAGAACACGGCCAGTTCAATGGCCTCGGCGACCTTGGTCCCTCGATTTCGAATATGAACCTCGTAGACGGTGTCTTCGCCCACCGCAATCGGCCCCTGAGGGTCGCGAACCTCGAGCTTCAAATCAGCCAGCGCTTCGACCTGCGTCAGCGACGTGGCGGCTGCGCTGAGGTCGCCGTCGGCGATCGCCACGAATTGCGTGCGATTTTCGCCAGGGGCGATCAGCGCGCATTGCATTTCAAGGAGTCGCTCGGCGCCGGGTTGCAGCGTGCCGATTGTCCAATTGACCTTGCTCAGCTGCGGCTCGAGTCGTCCGCCGTTGCTGGACACGTACTTGGCCTCCGGGGGCAGACTGGCGCTGATTTGCACGTTCTCGCCGGTTGCGTTGCCGGCGTTGATCACCTTGACGCGGTACGTGCCGACCGTGCCGGCGTATTTGACTTTCGGCGCGGCCACCTCGATGCGCAAGCTTGCGCGGCGCACGAGGACTTGCTCGGCGGCATCCGCGCGCATCCCGCCATCGGCAAAGGCCTGGGCCTTGATCGTAATCGCGCCGGCTTGCCGCGCCGTCAGCTCGATGTCGACCGTCTTGGTCTCGCCCGCGCGCAACGTGCCCAGGCGATGGCTGGGCGTGGCCTCCGTCGCGCGGCCAATCGGCAGCAATCCGACCGTGACGTTCTCCGTGTCGCCATTGCCGGGGTTCGAGACCGTCAGCTTGTAGATTTTCGACTGGCCGTACAGCACCTCATCCGGACC
>JBGQHN010000285.1:0-5594 GCA_041497975.1 Planctomycetia bacterium
AACCACGTCGCGCTGGCTTCGCCGTCCCTATTCGTGCGCAGCTGTGCCGACTCGACGTCACGCGTGATGATCCACTCGTCGTCGGCTGTGCGGATACTCACACCAAAGGCGATGTCGGCCACCGGCTGCCCTTCGACCGTGAGGATGCGAATCGTGTGAGGAGACTGGGGGAGCAGCGCCACGTGAAGCACGGCCCCCTGCAGGCCGTGCTTGAGGTCTCGCCGCCCTGCCGCGCCCAGCGTCGGATGCCAGGCCACGATCCCTTGCAGCTCGTCCCCGGCAGGCAGCTTCAGCTTCGCCGTCCCATCGGCCCCGGTGACTCCCACTCTTCGATACGTTCTGCCATTGGCGACGACCCGCGCGCCTGCTACGGGCTCTCCCGCGGACGACGACACCGTGATGATCTTCTCGACGGCCGGCGTCAATTTGAAGATGAGTGGTTTGGCGAGCCGAGTCCGGGCTTCGCCTGCCGAGACCATCAAGACGGCATGTTGACAGTCGTCGGCCGAGTGGACGTGAAGTCGGCAGCCATACCCAAAATGGCCGCTGAGTTGGAATCGGCCTTGCTTATCCGCCTGAGACTGGATCGGGCTCTCTCCAGCGTTTCCGGTTGACTCGATCCATGCGCCGGCGGCAGGCGTTGCGTCTTGCATGACGACCGTGCCGGTGATCGTCAGCTTGCCGCCCGGCTCAGCGACGTCAGCTTGCGAGGAAACGCCGCAGACTACGACGAACGAAGCGCCGATCAAGTGTCGGAGCACAAGAAGTCGCGTGTTCATGCTACTCTCCCGTTCCAGGGTTTCTGTGTTTTGAACTTCGCAACGCGGTCGACATGCGCCCTCATTCTAGCGTCTGGCGAGCGCCCCGCGGTCGCGCGACGCTCGCAACCGAAAGAAATCTCGCAGCAAGATCGTCTCCGAAAGGTTGTCGACCTCGTTGCAGTGCTCCCAGTTAATCCACACATATTCCACGCCGACGTAGCCGGGATAGTTACATTGCGCCATCGCGCGCATGACACGGCCATAGTCGATGACGTTATCTTTGAACGACGCCTGTAGCCGGCCCTTGCACGCTCCGCGCGCATGAAAATGGCTTGCATGGGCTACCAAGGGCTCGATCTGTTCGTCGGCGATTCCTAATTTCGTGAAATGCGTGTAGTCGAGCGTCAGTGTCAACCCGGGCGTCTTCGTCACGAGCTCGAGCGCATATTTCGGCCGCGGCGCAATCGAGCCCACGTGCGCCTCGACCGCGAACACCAGTTGCCGGCTGGCCGCTTGCTCGGCGCGCCAGGCAAGCTCTTCGCACGCCCGGGCCAGCGACGCCGCGCGTGGCTCGCCGGGAAACTGCACGCCGGGAAGCGCCGAGACGTGCCGGCTCTTGCAGGCCGCGGCAAAGTCGAGCGTCCGCGAGGATAAATCGCGCGCTTTGCGGCGGCGCTTGGCATCCGGATGATTCGGCGCCAACGTCACAAAATCAGTCGCCGTCTGCAAGTAGATGTCGGCAGCGGCCAGCCCGCGATCCCCCAGCTTGGCCGCAAGTTCGTGGGCATTTCGTTCCAGTTGCTTGAAAACCCGCGATGGCCACAGATGAGAACGTCCCTCGAACAGCCCGATATCCACGCCGTCGAAGCCGAGCATCGCGATCAGATCGAGCACGCCGTCGTGCGGCAGCAGCGGAAAACTGAAATCGGCACAGGCGAGCTTGAGTTGCATGGCAGCCTCGCTACGGTTCCATGAAACGGGTTTGCCCGGTGTTCCATTCCGCGGCCGCCAGGTAACCGCCGTCGACGACCAGCGAGGTGCCCGTAATCCCCGAGGAGTCTTCACAGGCCAGATAGAGCGCGGCCTTGGCGATGTCGCGCGGATCCAGCGCGATGCCCATCGGCACCCGGCGCAGCCGTTGGCTCAGGGCGGCCTGGGGGTCGTCCGCGGTGCTCAAGTGAAAGCGCAGCATCGGAGTGTCGGTGATGCCAGGACAAATGCAGTTCGCACGCAGCCCGTCGACAGCATAGTCCAAGGCGATAGACCGCGAAAGCTGCAGCACGGCGCCTTTCGAAGCCGTGTAGGCCGGCGTCTGGGCCTGGCCCACGAAGCTGGAGATTGAGCCGATATTCACGACGTAGCTGCGGCGGTTTTTGCGCAAGGCCGGCAGGGCATGCTTGACCGCGAGAAAAATCGACTTCACGTTGACGGCCATCAACTCGTCCCATTCTTGGCTGCTGTACCGATCCAAGGGCGCCACGTGAACGACGCCGGCGCAATTGACGACGATCTGCAGGCCGGAAAACTCATCGACCGTTTGCTCGATCGACGCTTGCACCTCGGTTTCGCGCGAGACGTCACAGGGAGTGAAGAGCGCCGAAGCGCCCGCGCGGCCGACGTCTCGCACCAGGTCTTCACCTTGCTCCCGCTGGATGTCGGCTACGGTGACGCGGGCCCCTTCCGCGGCGAACAATCGGGCGACCGCCGCGCCAATGCCCGAGGCGCCCCCGCCGATCCAAGCGACCTGGCCTGCGAGCTTGAGCGTGGCCATGAGAATTTCCAGCGATTATGGTGACCAGTGCCCGCGCGGCCCTCGGGCGTCGCCACGGCAGCGCCATGCAACGCCGCCCAGCCAATGTCATGCGCGGCGACACTTGGGCGGCGGGCGGCTGCGAAGAGCGATCCGCGACGATCCGGCCATCATGATACGGCCGCCGAACGATGGGTCGCAAGGTACCGCGCGGACGGTCGTCTAAATGCAAGCACGAAAATATCAGAGCGCTTCACCGGCAAGTGCTTCGCGACTTGCCTCCCTTGGTAACGAACAGTGCTCCATTCGTCGTGCGGACCTATTTAGAGCAAGTTCTGCTGGCGATACCAATCGGACGTTTGTCGCAACCGGTCCGTAAATGGCGCCCGGGGGGCGAAGCCCAGCTCGCGGCGGATGGTTTGCGTGGAGCAAATCCAATCGCCGGCCGCGGCTTCGCGAGCTTTATCGAGGTTGAAGACATAGGGCCGTCCGCGCAGGCGGGCGACGGCTTCGGCCATTGTGGCCGCGGTCCACAGAAAAATCGGGCCCGAGCTGCGCCAAATCCGTACGCTCTGCCGGCCCAGGCTATTGGCGATCAACAATCCCAGGTCCGCAAAGGTCGGCTGCTCCTCGGTGGCGACAAAGTAATAGCCCGACGAGGCGCGCGGTTGCTCGTTGCTGCCGGGGGTCGCCAGTCGGCTGCCGCGCTCGGCACATAAGACCAGCGCCTCGACGAGATCCTGCACGTGGATCATCGAGTATCGCGACCGCGCGACGCTCAGCGCTACGTGCACGCCATAGCGAAAAATGAAGCGAAAGATGCTGCGCAGCGCCAGGTCGCCCTCGCCGAACACGATCGGCGGGCGCACGACGGTGATCGGAACTCGCCCCGCGAATTCCTCGGCGATCAGCTCAGCGCCGCGCTTGGCGCGGCCGTAATTCGAGACCGGCGAGGCGGGATCGTTTTCGGTGCGGGGCCGATCGGCCGAAGAGGGACCGGCGGCGGCCAGCGACGACACGGAGATGAGCGTGGGGGGCGTCGCGGACTGCGCGCAAGCCGACACGACATTGCGAAACGCCTCGGCGTTGACTTCCATCAAATCTGCAAGGCGAAATGCCGTCGTCAGTCCGGCCAGATGGTAGACGACTTCGGCGCCATCAACGGCCCGGCGAACGGCGTCGGCGTCGCGCACGTCGCCAAACGCGAATCGTACTCGCAACGGTTCGAGCGATTCGCGCTTCGACGCGGCGCGCACCAGGCAGGTCACGTCATCGCCTCGCCCAACCAGCCGCTCGGTCAGTTTCGAGCCGATGAATCCGGTTGCGCCGGTGACCAGGACTCTTGCCATCGATTTTGTGCTCCCCCGCCTGCCTTCATTCGCTCTTACAGAACCTCAAGTAGCCGCCGCTTCTCTGTTCTTATGATCGTCATCGTGCGGCCTACACTGTGGCTTACCCTATGCGGGAATTTCCAACGCTGGACCGCGCCTGGGGCCGGCCAAGCGGACTGCCCCAGCAATTTTACACTGCTGGGCATCGAACATGGCAAGACCGGCGCCCAGCGATACCTTGTTTTCACTTCGGCGCGGCAACACAGCCCGAATTGGCAAGCCGGCCGACTCGGCGAACCCTATTCGGCGCTGCTGGGGGGGATATACTTATACAGGGTAAGAGGACGCAGCGAATCGAAGAATCGCAAAACACCCCGCAACTTGTCCCAGCCGGCCGATTTATGAGCATTGCGTTACCACAACGAGGTTCGGCCACGTACGCTTTGGCGCCCTACAAATCGCTCGACGATGCGGTTTTGCAGGACCGTATTGCCGCCGTGCGCGCCGCGCTGGGTTCGCAACTGCTCATCCTGGGCCATCACTATCAGCAGGATGAAGTGATCGCCATGTCCGATTTGCGTGGCGACAGTTATCAACTGAGCAAATTGGCCGCCGAGAGCGGCCAATGCCGGGCGATCGCGTTTTGCGGCGTGCACTTCATGGCCGAAACGGCCGACATCCTGGCCAATCAGCCCGCCAAGCTGGCCGCGCGCCACGGCGAGCGGGTGACGGTGGTGCTGCCCGACTTGGCCGCCGGCTGTTCGATGGCCGACATGGCGGCGATCCACCAGGTGGAAAGCGCCTGGGAAGAGATGGGCGAGGTGATCGACACCTCCGACATCACTCCGGTCACGTACATCAATTCGGCGGCCAGCCTGAAGGCCTTTTGCGGCCGAAACGGCGGCATCGTGTGTACTTCCAGCAATGCCCGCGCCGTGCTGCAGTGGGCGTTTGGGCGCACCAGCCGCGTTTTGTTTTTCCCCGATCAGCATCTTGGTCGCAATACGGCCAAGGCGATGGGGATTCCCCTGACACAAATGCCCGTTTGGGATCCGCACCACGAGGAGCACGGCGGCAATACCCCCGAAGCCCTGAAAGCCTCGAAGGTGCTGCTATGGAAAGGGCACTGTAGCGTGCACCAGATGTTCAGCCCGCAACACGTCGATCTGTTTCGAAGCAAAGTGCCGGGCGTCAAGATTCTGGTGCATCCCGAGTGCCCGATGGAAGTCGTCGACAAAGCGGACGTGCAGGGGTCGACTAGCAAGATCATCCGCGAGGTCGAAGCGGCCCCGGCCGGCATGAAATGGGCGATTGGCACTGAATTGCACCTGGTCAACCGATTGAAGACCGAACATCCCGAACAAGAAATTCATTTTCTCTCGCCCGTGGTCTGTATGTGCGCGACGATGTATCGCATTGATTTGGCCCATTTGTGCTGGAGCCTGGAGAACCTTGCCGCCGGCACGCCGGTCAATATCATTCGCGTGGACGACGAGACGGCCCGCTGGTCGCTGGTGGCGTTGGAACGGATGCTGGCGGTGAAATAACGGCCGCGCGATTGGCCGGCGCGGGCCGCCGGCCGGATCTTGCGCAGCAAACGCTTGCCGCGATCCCCGCGCTTCGATAGGCTACGCATTCGATTGTTCGAAAATTCCAATTCGATGTTGAGCAGGCGATGAGCGACCCGTATTTTCAGAAACTCTTTGCCGAACGTGTCGGCGGCGCGAACTACGGCAAAGGGACGGCGATCTA
>JBGQHN010000286.1:0-5589 GCA_041497975.1 Planctomycetia bacterium
CCTGGTGGCGGTTGCGTCAGCACATCGCGCGGCTACAGCCCGACCTGGTGCAAACCTGGATGTTCACCGCCAACGCCTATGGCCGCGCCGCCGCTTTGTCGGCGGGCGTTCGCAAAATCGTCGCCAGCGAGCGCTGCGTCGATTCGTGGAAGGCCCCGCATCAGCTGGCCATCGACCGCTACCTGGCCAAGAGAACCGACATGATTGTCGTCAACAGCCGCGGCGTGGAGGAGTTTTACAAGCTCCACGGGATACCGGCGCGCAAGTTGCGCGTGATTTACAACGGCATCGGGCCCGCGGCCGCAAGCGGCATCACGCGAGAATTGTTGCTCGCGGAGCTGGGGTTGCCGCCGGACGCGCGCCTGATCGGCGCCGTGGGCCGATTGTGGCCGCAAAAACGGGTCAAGGATCTGATCTGGGCCACCGACATGCTCAAGGTAATTCGCGACGACACGCACCTGTTGGTCATCGGTGAGGGGCCACAGCGGGCCGCCTTGGAGCGCTACCGTGCGCTGTGCCACATCGAGGATCGAGTGCATTTTCTCGGCGCGCGGAACGACGTTCCCCGGCTTATGCCCCATTTCGACCTGCTGTGGCTTGCCAGCAGCTATGAGGGCTTGCCCAATACGATTATGGAAGCCATGGCCTGTGGCGTGCCGGTCGTGGCAACCGATATCTGGGGCAATCGGGAATTAGTGGAGCACGATCAAAGCGGTTTCCTGGTCGCGGTCGGCGATCGGACCGGGTTGGCTCGCTGGGCACACAAAATCCTCGATAATCCGCAGTTGGCCGCGCGCCTGGGAAATGCCGGCCGCCACCGGATAACGACCCAATTCACGATCGAAGCAATGGTCGAAAAGCACGCGGCGCTGTACCGTGAACTATTGGACTAGCGCCGCGGCACGCGCCGCGTCCGCAAGCGCCAAGCGCGACCAGGACAAGCAACGGCAGACGCACATGTGTGGAATCGCGGGAGCAATTTGGACCGATCCGGCCTGGGCGCTGGCGCCCGCGGTGCTCGAGCGGATGACCGACGTGCTGCGGCATCGTGGACCCGACGACGGCGGAATGTATCGCAGCGAGTTCCACCTCAGGCCCGGCTACGGCGCCATGCCCGGCGTGGCATTGGGACATCGCCGATTGTCGATCATCGACGTTGCGGGCGGTCATCAGCCCCTTTCCAACGAGGACGGCACCGTATGGATCGTCTTCAACGGCGAGATCTATAACCACCGCGACCTGCGGCGACGGCTGGAAGGCTCGGGGCACCGCTTCGCCACGCATTGTGATACCGAAGCGATCGTGCACCTTTACGAGGACGAAGGGCTCGAATTCCTGCAACATCTCAATGGCATGTTTGCCCTGGCCATCTGGGACGCCAATCGAGGCCGGCTCGTGCTGGCGCGCGACCGCTTGGGCAAGAAGCCGCTCTATTATCGCCTCGAGGCGAGCCGGCTGCTGTTTGCCAGCGAACTGAAAAGCCTGCTGGAAGTGCCGGACATCGACCGCCAAATCGACCCGCAGGCGATCGACGAGTACTTCACCTATCAGTACGTGCCGCATCCGCGCACGATTCTGCGAGGCTTTTCCAAATTGCCGCCGGCGCACTACGGCGTGTTTGCTCTCGGTCGTTGGTCGACGCAGCGGTATTGGAATCCCGATTTCGATCGGGAAATCGATCGGCCGATGTGCGACTACGCGGCCGAGTTGCGCGAGCTGCTCACTTCAGCGGTGCGGCTAAGACTCGAGTCGGACGTGCCGCTGGGCGCGTTTTTGTCCGGTGGCGTCGACTCCTCGCTCGTGGTGGGCCTGATGCAGCGGTTAGTCGACCGACCGGTCAAGACGTTTTCCATTGGATTCCCGGTCAAGGAGTTCGACGAGACCGCCGCGGCCCGCGAAGTGGCCACGCGGTTGGGCACCGAGCACCACGAATTTCGCGTCGAGCCGCAGAGCTTGGACGTGCTGGAGAAGCTCGTGTGGCACTACGACGAGCCATTCGCCGACAGTTCCGCGCTGCCCACTTATTACGTCTCGAAGTTGACGCGAGAGCACGTCACCGTCGCGCTGACCGGCGACGGCGGAGACGAGCTGTTCGCGGGCTACTTGCGCTATCGGGCCGTCCGCCTGGCCGCGTGGTTCGATCGTCTGCCGCGCTTCGCGCGTGGACTCTTGAGCAACCCGATGTGGCAGGGCCTGGCCAGCCGCGGCGCCCAGAGATCTCTGTTACGCCGGGCCGGCCGGCTGGCGGAAGCGATCAGCTATCGTCCCCAGCGGCGGTACCTGGAATGGGTGTCGTTGTTCAACGAAGCTCGCCGGGCCAACTTGTACAGCGATGAGTTTTTGGCCCAATTGCCGGACGCCGATCCGTTTCAGTTTTTGAGCGCCGCCTTTGCCCGCACGCCCCATCGCGACCAGGTCACGTCCGCCAGCCTCGCGGATCTGGTCACTTACCTGCCGTGCGATTTGATGACCAAGGTCGACATCGCCTCGATGGCCAACAGCCTGGAGTGCCGGGCTCCGCTGCTGGACTATCGGGTCGTCGAGCTCGCGGCTCAGATGCCGATCCAGTACAAGCTCGAGCGGGGCCGCGGCAAACGCATCCTGCGGGAGGCTTTCGGGGAGTTGTTGCCGGCGAGCCTGATGCGGCGGCCGAAGATGGGCTTTGGCGTGCCGCTGGGACACTGGTTCCGCGGAGACATTCGCGACTATTCCCGCCAGGTGTTGCTCGATCCGCGCTCGCTTGCGCGCGGCTATTTCCGCCCCGGGGCCGTGGAGCAGCTTTTGAACGACCATGCCAGCGGCGCGTTCGACCATGGCCACCGACTGTGGGCGTTACTGTGTTTCGAGCTGTGGCATCGGCAATGGCTCGACAAACCGTCGCCGAAGCCCGCCGTTTCCTCTTCCCTGTCGGCCTGAGGCTCGCAGGCCGGCGGGCGCAAAAATCGCTACACGACGGACCTTCTGTCCCGCCGATAAAGTGCTAAGCCCTTTAGGCCCCTTCGTCGAATGGATAAGATAACGGTCTAACGATGATCTCGGGCGACGCGGTTGGAGCGAGCGGCATGAACAACGTCTTGGCAGTGATCTTGGCGGGTGGCAAGGGAGAGCGTTTGGAACCTCTGACGCGAGACCGGGCCAAGCCCGCAGTCCCCTTTGGCGGCAGCTATCGGATTATCGATTTCACGCTGTCCAACTGCCTCAACAGCGGACTGCGCAAGATGCTGGTGCTCACGCAATACAAAGCGATGAGCCTCGATAGGCACATCAACCTGGGCTGGCGCGGTTTGTTGTGCCGCGAGTTGGGCGAGTTCATCGACGTTGTTCCGCCGCAACAGCGCATCGACGAGCACTGGTACCAGGGCACGGCCGACGCCGTCTATCAGAACATCTACACGCTGGAAAAAGAACGGCCTGAATATGTCGTCATCCTGGCCGGCGACCACATTTACAAAATGGACTACTTCAGCCTGGTCCATTTCCACAAGGAAAACCGGGCCGACTTGACCGTCAGCGCCCTGCGCGTTCCGGCTGCCGAGTCGCGGCACTTCGGCGTGATTGAAATCGACCGCGACCAGCGAATCGTCGGCTTCCAGGAAAAGCCGGATGACCCGGTTACTCTTCCCGGTGACGAACAGCACATTTTCGCGTCGATGGGCGTTTACGTGTTTACGGCCCGCTTTCTGTTCGAGCAATTGTGCCTGGACGCGACTCGTCCGGGCAGTGCTCATGATTTCGGCCGCAACATCATTCCCACGATCATCGACACGCACCGGGTGTTCGCCTTCCCGTTCCGCGACGAAAATCGCAAGCAGGACGCCTATTGGCGCGACGTGGGCACGCTGGACGCCTATTTCGCGGCCAACATGGACCTGATTTCGGTCGATCCGCTGTTGAACATGTACGACGAGCGATGGCCGATTCGCACCTACCTGCCGAATTTTCCGCCGCCGAAGTTCGTGTTCGCCGAGGAAGGCTTTAACGCTCGCCGTGGCCAGGCCCTCGACAGCATCGTTTGTCAGGGCTCGATCATTTCCGGCGGCACGGTCGAGCGATCGCTGTTGGGCAACAATACTCGCGTCAACAGCTTTGCCCACGTGCAGGATTCGATCCTGTTGGACGGAGTGGACATTGGGCGGCACGCTCGCGTGCGACGCGCAATCATCGACAAGGGCGTGCACATCCCGCCCGGGACCGAAATCGGCTACGATCCCGCGCACGATCAGGCGCGCGGATTCACGGTCAGCGACGGGGGCGTGGTGGTCATCGCCAAGGCCGATGGTGTCGACCACTTTCTGGAAGTCGAAGCGATCGAGCGCTGAATGCGCCTCGAGCGTCTGAACGCCCGATCGCGCGGTTGCGCACTGGGCTTTCGACAGGCGCACGGCAATTGCGGCCGCTGGGTGCAGCCTCTATAACTTTCCCCTAGAACAACGAAGGTTCGTCGAACCGGCCGGCGAGCAATCGTTGCTGGACTTGCCTGGGCGTGACGCTCGAATCACTGACCGTGCATCGGTTAGATGGAGAAGCATGATGAAAATACGACTACCGCTGGCTGTTGCCGTAGGGCTCGCGACCGTTTGCGTGGCGGCTTCGGCGGACGACTGGCCTCAATGGCGTGGCCCGCAGCGCAATGGAATTTCGCAGGAAACCGGTCTGCTCAAGGAGTGGCCAGCGGAGGGTCCCAAGCTCGTCTGGCAGGCCCATGATCTTGGCGATGGGTACTCAACGCCCGCGGTCGTCGGCGACCGGCTGTACCTGGGGAGCAACAAGGGCGTGGATGACGAATTCGTGCAGGCGCTGGCGGTCGAGGACGCCAAAGTGGCCTGGTCCACGCGGATTGGCAAGGTCGGCCCGAACAAAGGACCACAGTATCCGGGATCGCGTTCGACGCCGACTTTGGACGGCGAACTGTTGTACGTGCTCGGTTCCGACGGCGACCTGGCCTGTCTGGAGGTCAAATCCGGAAAACTACGATGGCAGAAGAATCTGCGCACCGATTTTGGCGGGCAACCCGGTAATTGGGCCTACGCCGAGTCGCCGCTGGTGGACGGCGAAGTGCTGGCCTGCACTCCGGGCGGCAGCGAGGCCACGATGTTGGCGCTCGACAAGAAGACGGGTGATGTCATTTGGAAATCGGCCATTGCCGAAGGCGACCAAGCAGCCTACGCGTCGATCATCGTTGTCGATTTCGGGGGCGTCAAGCAGTATGTCCAGTTTTTGCAAAAGGGCCTGGTCGGAGTGGACGCGAAGACGGGCAAGTTTTTGTGGCGCTACGGGAGGACGGCCGAGGGCAGCCCGGCCAATATTCCCACCCCGGTGGCCAACGGCGCCTACATTTACAGTGCCGCCGGCCGCAGCGGCGGCGGCCTGGTTCAGCTCAAGGTCGATGGCGGCGCGGTTACAGCCGAGCAAGTGTATTTCCTGCCCAAATTGCCGACTAGCATCGGCGGCTCGGTCGAGGTTGCCGGGAATTTATATGGCACCAACACCCAGGGCTTGCTGTGCGTCGATTTCAAATCCGGCGACGTGAAGTGGCAAGACCGCGGGGTCGGGGCCGGATCCGTGTGCTACGCCGATGGGCGCATTTAC
>JBGQHN010000287.1:0-5511 GCA_041497975.1 Planctomycetia bacterium
ACCATCGCCCGCCGAGAACACCGCAGCGTCGGCACCCGCAGCGCTCGCTCGCGCGCCCGCCGCGGTCGAGACGGCCGCCGCCCCGCCCCGCTATAGCCTGCCCCTCGTACTGCGCATGCTGGGCAAGGCTCTCGCGACGTTCTTCATCAGCATGGCCCAGGGATTCAAGTTCGTCTTTATTCCGTTTTATTTCATCGGTCACGTGGCATGCGCTCGCCGCCAGCCTGAGTGGCTGCAAATCGCCATGCTTGCGCTGTTGGGTGTGACACATTTTCTGGTGTTGTTGGGCGTTTACATGCTCTCGGGATACATCGCCCACCGGCACGTCCTGCCGCTGGTGGGCCTGGCGATGCCCGTAACGGCGCTGGGCGTCATCTACGTCGCGGAGACGGTCGCGCGGCGCCTGAAAACGCCGCCGGGCTACGCCGTTGCGATGGTCCTGGCCGTGTGTTGTGCGTGCGTCCTGCCGTACAGCGTGCGGGCGGTCAATCGCGAGTTCATCCCGGTGATGGCCGCCACGCGTTGGGTGCAGGACCACGCGAAGCCGGGTTCCGGCGTTGTCTGCAACTCTCCTTACGTCGGCTTCTATGGCACGCTGCCAGTCGCCTACTTGAATCCCGACGCGCCCACCTTGGACCAGGCCCTGGCTCGAGCGAACCCCAACGCCGACTACGACTTTGTCGTACTGCACGTCAATGCGTACGACTATCGGCCCGAATGGATTACGCAGCTCGAGCCTCACTATCGCCAGGTGCGGCTCTTCGACGATCCCTCCTCGGACCGCCGGCCCAAAAAAGTCTTGGTGTTTCAAGCCAAAGACGGTCACGTGCGCAGCCAGCCGCGCCAGCGTCGCTCCTGAGCAAGCGGGCACTCATTCGCAAAGTCTTGTCGGCAATACACCGTCGGCCCCGATCGGCCATCGCTGGTCGTGAATTACCGGCCTGCGGCCAGTTGGACAATCGGCGGGCGATGTGTTGTAATGGATGGGCCGCGGCAGCCTGCCCGAAGCCACTCCCACGACCAGCCCGCCCCGCCTGATAACGTCTGCCACCATGAGACGCGACTGCTTGCTCATTACGGCGGTTTTGCTTGCGACCATCGACCTTTTGGTCGCGCGCGCCGGCGATCCGCCGACGGTCGTTGAAGCAGTCAATTACAACCGCGACATCCGTCAGATCCTCTCCAACAACTGCTACGCCTGCCATGGCCCCGACCCGGCCAAGCGCCAGGCCGGCCTCCGCCTCGACAAGCAGGAGACGGCTCTGGCGGCGCTCGAATCGGAGGGATTCGCCATCGTGCCGGGCAATAGCGCCCAGAGCAAACTGTTTGCCCGCGTCACGACCAGCGACGACGACGAAGTCATGCCGCCCAAAGATGCGGGCAAGCGGCTCAAGCCCGAGGAAATCGAAAAACTGCGCGCGTGGATCGACCAGGGCGCGAAGTGGCAGGGCCATTGGTCCTACTTGAAGATCGAATGGCCGGCGCTGCCCCCGGTCAGCGATCCGTCCTGGCCCCGGACGCCGCTGGACAACTTCATCATGCGGCGGCTCGACCAGGAGGGCCTCAAGCCCTCGCCCGAGGCCGACAAGCGGGCGCTCATCCGCCGCGTCAGTTTCGATCTGACGGGCCTGCCGCCCACGATCGCCGAAGTCGACGCCTTTGCGGCCGATGACAGCGCGGGCGCCTACGAGAAAGTAGTGGATCGGCTGCTCTCTTCGCCCCGCTACGGCGAACGGATGGCGCAGAAATGGCTCGACCTGGCGCGCTATGCCGACACCAACGGCTACCACATCGACAACCATCGCGACATGTGGCGCTATCGCGAATGGGTGATCGGCGCCTTCAACCGCAACTTGCCGTTCGATCGATTCACCGTCGAGCAGATCGCCGGCGACTTGCTGCCGGGCGCCACGCTCGACCAGCAGATCGCCAGCGGCTTCCATCGCAACGTCATGGTCAACTTCGAGGGCGGAGCCGATCCGGCGGAGTACTTGACCAAGTACATCGTCGATCGCGTGACCACCACCGCCACCGTGTTTCTCGGCACGACGCTGGCTTGCACCGAATGCCACGACCACAAGTACGACCCATTCACGCAGCGCGAGTTCTATCAGCTCTACGCCTACTTTAACCGAGTGCCGGAGCAGGGACTGGACGGACAAAAGGAAAACCCAAAACCGAGCATTCGCGTCCCGTCGCCAGAACAAACCGCCCAACTGGATCGTTTCCGCGGGGAGCTTGCCGCATTGGAAGCGCGCGTCAACGCGGAATTGGCCAAAGTCACGATCGAGCCATCCTCGGCGCCAGCGCCGCCGGCGAGCGACCCGCGCGAATACGTTTGGATCGACGATGCGATTCCCGACGGCGGCACGCCGAGCGGGCAAGACAAGGCCGACTCGTGGCGTTGGATCGAATCTCCCTCTCCGGTGCTTCACGGCAAGCGCGCCAGCGAGCGCACCGCGTCCGGCCTGGCCCAACAGCTCATCACCGGCGCGAAGTATCCGCTGGCGATCGGCGCCGGCGACAAGCTGGTGGCGCACGTATTCATCGATCCAGCCAATCCGCCCGAAGAGATCATGTTGCAATTCAACGACGGCTCCACGTGGGAGCATCGGGCGTATTGGGGCGCCAACAAGATCGACTGGGGCGGCGACAACTCGCCGAGCCGACAGTCGATGGGCCCGCTGCCGCAGGCCGGCGGGTGGGTGCGATTGGAAGTTGACGCGGCCGCCGTGCAACTTGCCCCCGGAACGATCATCGACGGTTGGGCCTGCACGCAGTTCGGCGGCCACGTATTTTGGGACAGGCTGGGCATCGTTACGCGGTCGCCACAGGGCGCGTCGCTGTGCGACAGCCAGGAAACCTGGGAACTGGCGGAACGACTGCGCGCCAAGTCATCGGCGCCCGCGGCCGTGCGCGACGCGATCAAAGTCGACCCGGCCAAGCGCGCCGATCAACAGAAGCGGGCCGTGCAAGATTACTTCGTCCGCTATTTCTATACCCGCTCGCGAGGCGTTTTCGACCCGTTGAACAACCAGGCCGAGCAACTCGCCAAGGCCCAAGCCGATCTGCAGAATTCCTTTTCATCCACCATGGTGATGCAAGAGATGGCCGAACCGCGCGAGACGTTTGTGCTCGCGCGTGGCGATTTCCGCGCCAAGGGCGAAAAGGTCGCACCGGGCGTTCCGGCCAGTCTCTCGCCGCTGCCCCCGGGCGCTGCGGCCAACCGGCTCGGTCTTGCGCAATGGCTCGTCGACCCCAGCAATCCATTGGTCAGCCGCGTGACGGTGAATCGCTATTGGCAACAGTATTTTGGCGTCGGCCTGGTGAAAACCAGCGAGGACTTTGGCTCGCAGGGCGAGTGGCCGAGCCATCCGGAGTTGCTCGATTGGCTGGCCGCGCGCTTCATCGACAGCGGCTGGAACGTCAAGGCCCTGCAAAAGCTGATCGTCATGTCGGCCACGTACCGGCAGTCGTCGCGAGTTGATCCCGACAAGCTCAAGCACGATCCCTACAACCGACTGCTGGCTCGGGGGCCGCGGTTTCGGCTCGACGCCGAGATGATTCGCGACTGCTCGCTGGCGGTCAGCGGGCTGCTCGACGGCCGCATCGGCGGACCGAGTGTTTCGCCCTATCAGCCGCCGGGATTGTGGGAAGAAGTCGGTTTTGGCAACAGCTTCACCGCGCAAAGCTATGTCCAAAGCCACGGCGTCGACTTGTACCGCCGCGGTATCTACACCTACTGGAAACGGGCCCTGCCCTATCCGCCCATGGTGACGTTCGACGCCCCCAACCGCGAGGTCTGCACCGACTGTCGGGCGCGCACCAACACTCCCCTGCAAGCCTTGGTGCTGCTCAACGACCCGGCCTTTGTCGAAGCCGCGCGCGTGTTGGGCCAGCGGATCATGAAAGAGGGCGGCGCCAGCACGGCCGACCGCCTGGCATTTGCCTTCAGGCTGTGTACCGCTCGTCCGCCCACGGCGCAGGAACTGGACACGCTCATGCGCATGTTCGACGCACAACTGGCCCGCTTCAAGCAAGACCCCGCGGCGGCGAGTAAACTAACCAGCGTGGGCGAATCGCCACGCCCGGCCGATATCGACGTGGGCGAATTGGCCGCCTGGACTGCTATCGGCAACGTGCTATTGAACCTCGACGAAACAATCACCAAGGGCTAAGGCGATGGACTTCGAACAACGACTCAGCCGCGAGATCACCCGGCGGACCTTATTGGGGCAATCGGCCCGCGGGCTGGGCGCCTTCGCGCTGGCTTCGCTGCTGGGCGGCGAGGCGCAGGCCGAAACGGCTGCTGGCCGCCTGGCAACCCTCGGCGCGCTGCCGGCGCTGCACTTCGCGCCCAAGGCCAAGCGCGTGATCTATCTGTTCATGTCCGGCGCGCCCTCGCACATCGATCTGTTCGACAACAAGCCGAAGCTCAAGGAATTGACCGGCGAAGAGCTGCCCAAGAGCGTGCGCGGCGACCAGCGGATCACGGGCATGACCAGCGGCCAGGCAAAGCTGCTCTTGGTCGGGCCGGCCTACGAATTCAAGCGCTACGGCCAGTGCGGCGCCGAGATTACGGAAATGATGCCGCACATCGGCAGCATCGCCGACGACATCACGATCATCCGCTCGATGCACACCGACCCGATCAACCACGATCCGGCCGTGACCTATCTGCTCACCGGCAACCAGCAGCCCGGCCGGCCCACCATCGGATCGTGGATGGCCTATGGCCTGGGCAGCGTCAACAAGAACCTGCCCGAGTACGTCGTTCTGCTGTCGGGCGGAGGCGGGCAGCCGCTGCTGGCCCGCTATTGGGGCAACGGCTTCTTGCCCAGCAAGTACCAGGGCGTGCAGTTCCGCTCGACGGGCGACCCGGTGCTCTATGTTTCCAACCCCGAGGGGATTGATCCGGCCACGCGCCGCCAGTTGTTGGACGGCGTGCAGCAGCTCAATCGCCTGCAGCTCGAAGCCGTGGGCGACCCGGAAATCGCGACCCGCATCGAAGCCTATGAAATGGCCTACCGCATGCAGACCAGCGTGCCGGAGCTGATGGACATCTCGCAGGAGCCGAAGCAGGTGTTGGACATGTACGGCGCGACGCCCGGCAAGGCCTCGTTTGCCAACAATTGCCTGCTCGCGCGCCGCCTGGCAGAGCGCGACGTGCGCTTCGTGCAGCTTTACCACCGCGATTGGGACCACCACGGCAACTTGCCCAACGAGCTGAAGCGGCAATGCGGAATTTGCGACCAGGGCTCGGCGGCTCTGGTGAAGGATCTCAAGCAGCGCGGGCTGCTCGACGAAACGCTGGTGATCTGGGGCGGCGAGTTCGGCCGCACGGCCTATAGCCAAGGCGCGATCAGCAAGACCAGTTTTGGCCGCGATCATCATCCGCGCTGCTACAGCATCTGGATGGCCGGCGGCGGCATCAAGGCCGGCCTCACATTCGGCAAGACCGACGACTTTGGCTACAACCTGGTGGAGGACGGCGTCCACGCCAACGATTTC
>JBGQHN010000288.1:0-5462 GCA_041497975.1 Planctomycetia bacterium
CCAGGCTCCTTGAATCGCTCGATGACCATGTAGAGCATCATGTGTCCTCGCTCGGGCTCCGCGCGGCAAGGGGTCCTTCGCCGAGCGTGATTTCGCCGCTGGCCGCATCGAATCGCGGCACGACGTCGTAGCGGTCGATCTCGGCCGACCGCTCGATGTCGGCGGCCATTCCGAGCGCGAGCAAGTTTTGACCGCCGTGGCTTGCGCGCAGCGCTTCGGCAAGCAATTCGGGCCGCTCGGCGAACCTGCTCCAGACGTCCTGCGCGATCCAAGCCTCGTCGTTTGCGCGCCACGACCCGTGTAGCAAAACTTTGCGAACTAAGGCACCGGCGGCCAGCACGTCTTCGCCCGTGATGCCCCCATCCGTGCCCGCGCAGACGATATCGAGCCTGGGCTCATCGGACACGACCGTCACGGCGGCCGAAAGGTTCACGAAGGCCGCGACCACGACCTGGGCGGCGCGCCGGCAATGCAACAGGGCCTTGGTGCCGTTGGTCGTCGTGAGCAGGACAATTTTGCCGCCGACCGTGGCCTCGTTGTATTCGGCAGGCGAATTTCCCAAATCGAATCCGGCAATCGCCAGGCCGCCCCGTTCGCCGCCACGCACCGCGGTGCCGGCCGGCAAGGCGGCCGCCCGCTGGTTCGCCTCCTCGATCGTAGCACAGGGAACCACAGCCCGCGCGCCGGCGGCCAGCGCGTGCACGATCGTCGTCGTCGCGCGCAACACGTCGATGACGACCGAGGTACCCCCCGCCAACTGATCGACTGCTACCAACTTGGGTAGAAAATGCACGTTAAGCTGCTTCAATCTCGACACTCCTTGGCTACCGCCTGCGGCCATGATAGCGGGCTGCGGAATCAACGCGAAGCGGTTCGCGGCCATCGAGGGGCGACCTGGGCTCGATCTGCTCTGCGCGCACCGCACGCCGACGACTACAATTGTCGGCCATGTCGCACAGTTCGTTGGCCGATTTTCTCGAAGAGCTTTCCCTGGGGGGTGAATTGGCACGCGTCAGTGTCGAAGTCGATCCCGCGCTCGAAATCGCCGAAATCACCCGCCGCGTGGAGCACCAGCGCGGAGGGGCTCTGCTATTCGATCGAGTGCGCGGGCATTCGACGGCCGTGGTCACCAATCTGTTGGGCACCGAGGCCCGCGCGTGCCGCGCACTGGGCATCGAATCGCTCGATGAAATTTCCGAGAGAACCGCGGCGCTGATCGAGAAAAACACGCCGCAAAACTGGTTCGACCGCCTGAAAATGAGCGGCGATGAGGCAGGTGCCAACAAGTTTCGTCCCAAAGCGGTCAAGAGCGGACCGTGCCAGCAAGTCGTTCGATTGGGCCGCGACGTCGACCTGGTCGGGTTGCCACTCTTGAAACAGTGGCCCGACGAATCGGCGGCGTCGATCACGGCCGGTCAATTGATCACCCAAGAATTCGCCACGGGTGATCGTGCCGTCGAGTGCCGCGGCGTGACGATCTGCCCACTAACGCTCATCGATCAAAATCGCCTGGCCGTGACCGACTCGGGCGATTCGGATTTTGCGCGGCATTGGGCCGCGCATCGCGCCGCGGGCGCCAAAATGCCCGCAGCGGTCGTATTGGGCGGAACACCTGCCGGCCTGATCGCGGCTTCCATCGAGTCGCCCCCGGGCGTCGATGCATACCACGTCACCGGCTTGCTGCGGGGCAAGGCCGTGGACGTCGTCAAGTGCAAGACGCACGGTCTGGAAGTGCCCGCCGAGGCCGATTTTGTTCTCGAAGGCTATTTCGATCCCGAGACTGCGCCGGCCACGGTCGCGTCGAGCGGGGCAGGGGGGAGCACTTATTGCGTTGCCGGGGCGGCCACGGTGCTGCACGTGACGGCGATCACCCAGCGCAGTCATCCGATTCTTCCGGCCCTGGTCGATTGTGCCCCTGGCGGCGAAACCGGCGTGCTGTTCAAAGTGCGCGAGCGGATGCTACTGCCGGCCCTGCGCGCGATCGCGCCGGACGTTGTCGACGTGCACCTGCCGGCCCTGGGAGGCCAGAATTCCTACGCGCTGGTCGCCATCCGCAAACGCTATCCGTTTCACGCGCGGCAAATCGCGTGCGCGTTGTGGGGATCGACATCGCTCCAGTTCACAAAATTCTTGATTCTGGTCGATGCCCGGGTGAACGTGCACGACGTCCAGCGCGTCTTATCGGAAGCGGGCGCCAACGTGGCCCCGGAACGGGACATGTTTTCGCACGACGGAGCGGCCCACGGCGCCGACCATTCCCACTCGCAATCGCCGCTTGCGCGCCGCGTGGCGATCGACGCTACGGCCAAGATCGCCGGCGAACACCAAGGGGCGTTGCCCACGGCGCTACAGGCCAGCGAAGAAACGCGACAACTCGTCACGGCCCGCTGGTCCCAGTACAAGCTGGAACTGTCCGGACTGCAGCCCAAGTAACTGGCCCCTAAAAACGCGTGCGTCGGCCGGTTATGATCGAGAGTGAGCGTGGCGGTGGCGCGCGACGCAATGTCGGGGGATCGAATCGGTCCATGGCGGTCGACAAATCGGAAGCTCGCGTGCGGCGGATGTTCGGAGAGATCGCCGCGCGCTACGATTTTTTGAATCACCTGTTGTCGTTGGGTATCGACGTCTATTGGCGGTGGCGAACGGTGCGGAAGGTGCCTCCCTCGGGCGACGCGCCGATCTTGGATTTGTGCACCGGCACGGGCGACCTGGCCCTGGCCTACCATCGGGCCGTCAAAGGGCGCGCGGTGGTCGTCGGCGCCGATTTTTGTCATCCGATGCTCGTCGTCGGCCGCGACAAGGCAGCGCAAGCCAAGGCCGCGCAGCTCGCGTTTGTCGAGGCCGACGCCCAGATGCTGCCCTTTTCCGAGAACTGCTTTCAGATCGTTTCGATCGCCTTTGGCCTGCGCAACGTCAGCGACACCGATCGAGGATTGCGCGAAATGGTGCGGGTTTGCCGGCCAGGGGGCCGGATTGCCGTGCTGGAGTTTTCAATGCCGCGGTGGCAGCCGTTTCGGTTTCTTTATGGCTGGTATTTTCGCCACGTGTTGCCGCGCATCGGCCAGGCCCTGGCGCGCAACCGGCACGACGCGTATAACTATCTACCGGAAAGCGTCGAGGAGTTTCCTTCGGGCGAGGCGTTGGCCCAGCGGATGCGCGCTGCCGGGGCCCGCCAGGTGAGTTACTATCCCCTGACGCTGGGCGTCGCCACTTTGTACGTAGGCACGAAATGACCGACGGCGGACCAGCGACTCGACGCGATTTCGTGCTGGCCATGACCGGCGCCAGCGGCGCAATCTATGCCGTGCGGCTGCTGGAAGTGCTGCTGGCGGCCGATTCGCACGTGCACCTGTCGATCAGCCCCTCAGCCCGCCTGGTGCTGCGGCAGGAGTTGGGCCTCGACGTTGACCTGGAGCACTTTGATCCACAAAGCCTGCTGGTGGCCGCGGACTCGCCCCAGCGAGCGCGCATGTCGCCCGCCATGGCGGAGGTGCTCGACGGCGCTTCCCTCGCGCGGGGCGACATTGGTCGGCTTTCGTACCATCATTTTAATGATCTCATGGCTTCGATCGCCAGCGGATCGTTCCCGACCTCCGGCATGGTCATCTGCCCTTGCTCGGGGAGCACCTTGGGGGCGGTCGTGCACGGGACGGGCGAGAACCTGATCCATCGCGCTGCCAGCGTGCACCTGAAAGAGCGGCGCAAACTGATTGTCGTCCCTCGCGAAACGCCGCTTTCGGCGATTCAACTGGAGAACATGCGCCGCGCGGCCGAAGCCGGAGCGGTCGTGCTGCCGGCGATGCCCGGCTTTTATCACGGCGCGAAATCGATCCGCGACCTGGTCGATTTTGTGGTGGCGAGGATTTGCGACCAACTGGGCGTCGACAACACGCTCATGAAACGCTGGGGGACGTAACGCGAATATGCTTCGGCGGATGGGCCACTTCCTGGAGATGATCCGCTTCAGCCACACGATCTTTGCGCTTCCCTTTGCGCTGCTGGCGGCCGTAATGGCCTGGACGGCCGGGGCCCGCGGCGAGCCGCCCGTCGCGTGGCGATGGCGCGAGCTGGTGGGCATCGTGTTGTGCATGGCCGCGGCGCGCAGCGCGGCCATGGCATTCAACCGCATCGCCGATTGGCGATTCGATGCCCGCAACCCGCGCACCCAAGCGCGGCATATTCCCGCCGGCACGCTGTCTCTGGCCGGCGTAGCAGCCTTCGCCGTCGGCTGTTCGATCGTGTTCGTGCTGGCCACGTTGTTGTTTCTGCCCAACCGTTTGCCGCTGTACTTGTCGCTGCCTGTCCTGGCATTTCTGTTGGGGTATACCTTTACCAAGCGGTTTACGGCGGCCGCGCACTTTTGGCTGGGAGCCGCGCTAATGCTGGCGCCAGTCTCTGCGTGGATCGCCATCCGCGGACAGCAAGTCGTCGATCACCCGCTCGACCTGCTGCCCGCAGTCGTCCTCGGCGGGGCCGTGCTCTTGTGGGTGGCGGGCTTCGACATCATCTATGCTTGCCAAGATGTCGACTTCGACGTCGCCCAGGGGCTGCATAGTGTGCCCGCGCGGTTGGGCGTGCCGCGGGCATTGCGACTGGCGGCGCTTTGCCACCTGGGCATGGTGATCTTGCTCGCCGTGTTGCCTTGGGTGTACCCTCACCTGGGATGGATTTACCTCTCGGGCATTGCCGCCGTGGCGATGCTCCTGGCCTACGAACACCGCTTGGTTCGACCCGACGACTTGACGCGTGCGAATGTGGCGTTTTTTCAGATCAATGCGGTGGTGAGCATTGGACTGTTCGTCGTGGCGAGCCTGGACTTGCTCACGTCCGCCAAGCTGGTACGCTAAAGGTAGAGTCTCGCCACGAGCGCGGACGGCCCGCAGTTGCCGCTGGAATAGACGATGATCCGAGCCACCGAACCGACCCTGAAATCGATTCGCGAAAAAGTTGAAGCCGGCGCGCGGCTGTCGCTCGACGAAGGCGTGTACTTATATCGGCCCGACGTGCCGCTGACCGAGGTCGGCGAACTGGCCAACCTGGTGCGCGAGCGCAAGAACGGCGATTGTGCCTACTACAACATCAACACGCATCTGAATCCGACCAACGTCTGCGTGTATCGCTGCGTGTTCTGCGCGTTCCGCGCCGACCTGCGCAGCCCGAAGGGCTACCTGATGAGCGACGAGCAGATTCTGGCTCGCGGCCAGGAAGCCGTCGATTGTGGCGCCACGGAAATGCACATCGTCGGCGGCCTGCACCATCAGATGAAGTACCAGTGGTATCTGAACCTGATCCACATTTTGCACGATGCTTTTCCGCGGCTGCACCTGAAGGCCTGGACCGGCGTGGAGCTCGATTGGTTCGCCCGCGTCACCGGCAAGTCGATTCGCACGATCCTGGAGGAAATGATCGAGGCCGGCCTGGGAAGCCTGCCGGGAGGCGGAGCGGAAATCTTCCATCCCGAG
>JBGQHN010000289.1:0-5424 GCA_041497975.1 Planctomycetia bacterium
CGCGGCCTCCGCCGCGCTAAACCACGCTGACGCGCCCCTGTTGGCGGAATTAGCCCGATTTCTCGGCGTTCCCGCCGCTTTCGTGTGGGCTGTCTTGGGCCCTTGGTTTCTGTCCCTGGGCCCGCGCCAAGGGGTCATAGCACCGCTTCACCACTATCGTGACGCGGTTTCTTCATTGTGCGCACAGCGCGTCGGCCAAGGGGCCGCATCCGCAGCGGATTTCGGCCTTTTTTCCGGACTTTTTTGCTTCGCTGGAAACGTCACTAGAACGATGAAACCTCCCTGCCTTTGTGAAGGGACCGACAAGCTTCGCGAGCATAACGCCTTGCGACGCTGCGCGCGCGTTTACATCCCCGAAATGGTGAAAACGGGTCCCTTGTCGGGCCAAGGATTGAGGACATCAAAGTCGACGCGTTACCGCCAAGTTTGCGGGAAATTCCGAATCTGCTGACGGATTTTCATTGATTCCCTGCCTTCGGTATAGCACTTGCCTTCTCACGTTCGCATGCAGCTTCAGGCGCACTTGCCGAGAGGTGGGTGCACTCGTGCTGCGGTGGTGCTTCTGATCGTCGCCCTTTCGTGCATACGCGAGCGCGAAGACCCGAGGCCCACGACGTCGAGGAGGACAGGGGGGAGGAAGAGCAACGTAGAGAGGGGCGGCGCTTGGGCCATGGGTGGTCCAAGTAGAAGCGCGGTAAATGACTGACTTCGAACGACATCGCAGACGCTCCCTCGGGCAGCGATTGGCAATGGATGTAGTCGGACGGAATCAGCATGCATTGCGGTTCAGCTATTCCTGACAGGTCCATTTCTCGATCGCAGAAAAACGATGCCATATCAAGATGCGAAGACTTTGACCGCTGGGGGTCAAATTCAGCTCAAGTTTGCCAAGCGTCCGACGAAGCTCGTCAGCGTATTTCAGTGCTTGATCGTTTCGGCGGATTCCGAGCGACGCAAGATGTTCGAGCGCGCCGCGGCCGACGGCGGATGGAAAACGTTTTTGTGCGCCGATGCCCCCACGGCGCTTAACTTTATCAACCGGTCGCTCGTGCAATTGGCGATCGTGGACTTGGAGTCGCAGCAGGCTGAAGCGTTTCGCCCGTTGGTGGAACAGTTCACGGCTTCGAGCGGGTTGCTGCTGATTGTTTGCGGCAACGAGGGCGAAATGGAAGAGGAAGTGTGGGTTCGCCAGTTAGGCGCGTGGCTGTATTTGCCGGGAGTGCTGGACAGCAGCAATTTCGCGCTTTTGTGCGGCGAGGCACGACACATTGCCGAGAGGCTATGGAAATCAAACGGCGTGGAGCGCTGCGGTAGTGCGCTGCCCGCTCAACGTCACGGTAATTCGTAGGTTCAATTCAGAGGCCTTATCAATCAAGGCGCGGTCCCGCAAGCGAGGAACATCATGAACATGGCCAACAGCAACTATCAGGAACAGGAATTCGACTACCAAAACGACTTTGGACGGCGAAGTGAAAAAGAGAAGAGTTCGCGTTCACGTCGCATGCAGTACTCGAGAAGCAACCGCCCGGCCGTGATGCACAACGGCATTCACCGTCGGCGAAATAAGCGTTTTTCCTGGTAAAAGCGCTTGAAAAAAAGAGAGTTCGCCTTCCCAACCGCACTGTGCCGGCGCCTTTCCAACCTATAGGAATAGGCCACCCAAAGGGCGCACACAATGCGGTTGGTTTTGCGCGCGCGTTGTCAATTGCCACGCCAATGACGTCGAACTGGACGCGGCCCTATCGTGCGTCGGTCCGTGCCGCATCGATGCGCACGTCTGCCGCGCCGGCGGCGCAGCCTCCGACCCCTTCCACGAAAACCCGCACGTGGCATGCCCCCCGGCAATCAGAGGGTATGGTGAGCTGCGTGGTAGAGCTGCCTTGGGGAAGTCTCAGTTCACGCGAGACGAGTCGTGGCTCGTTGGCCCGCTCGTAGGTCTGCGCATAACCGTCGAAGGCGTCCGGGTCGAATTGGCCGCGCCTCGGTGGCTGAAACGTCAAGCGATCGCGCCTGACGGCCAGCTCGATCGTGGCATTGCCCTCCAACGGGGAATCGAGCGAAACAGAAATCGTTTGACCGGGCACGGCCGTGGGTTCGGTCGCCACTTGTATGTCGCGCGGATACGCGATCCGCAGCAGGGGGTCGCCCAACAAATTGAACAGGTCCATGTGCTCGGCACGCTCGGCCTCCAGCTGGCCGGCCGTGGGACTGAGCGCGCCGGCGACCGCATCGAGCGCCACGCGGAGTCGACTTAGATTCCTGGTCTTCATCGTTCGCCGTTTGGCCCACAACATCGCCTCGCCCAGCGTCTCTGATCGCTCGACAAAGCATTCGTGCAACAGCTCCGAACCCATGACGCTCATCGCGTACGGCATCGTCACGCGCGAACCGCACAACACGGCCACCGGCCCGCCGGGACTGCGCAGCATGTCTTCGGCCAGGCAATCGCGCGGCAGGTCAAACGCGCCGCTGAAACATGCCAACAAGCAGGCGACCGGCGCGCCGTGCCGGCAGGCGAGCCCGGAGGTATCGGGGCAGGACAAGATCGGGTAGCTCGCGCCGGGCACCATGACCTCGTCGACCGCGCGCTCACGGCCATGCCCGATGTACACCCAAAACAAACTGCCTTCGTTGAGCCGCTCGATCGTCACCCGTCGGAAACTCCGCGGGTCGGGGCAATAGGGGCTTTGCCAACTGCCATAGGTCATCGTGCTCGAGTAGGCCGGCGGGATGCCCTCGCTGATCAGCGCTTTCGCGGCCGCTTCCAAGACCGTGTCGGCCACGGCGCCAAAGCCTCCCAGACCGGCCACAAAATGCACCTGCCGCCGCCACACGCCGTAGTCCACGCACCTCTCGTAGTCCAGGATCTTGCGCACCATCGAGGCCAGCTCTTGCGCCGAGTCACACGGCAGCCGGCCCACCGCCACGTCGGGCAGCCGGTCGTCATCGAGGTCGGCATACCAGTTGTCAGTCGCAATCTCGGGCGAAGAACCGAAGCGCACGTTGACCACGGCGTTCGCGTAGTGTGCCGGCACACAGCGCTTGCGCAGCGCCGCGTCGGTACGCATCGCCGGATCGGCATCGCCGACCAACATCAGGTAACGCAAATTGCCCTGGGCCGCGAGCCGGCGAATCTCCTCGCGAAGCTCGGGAGCCGATTTCATATTCGAAGTCACCGCCACGCGACGCCCTTGCGCCCGGCGATGTTCGAGCCATGGCGCCAGCGATTGGCGAAACTCCTGCGGGCAGACGACAAGGGTGTCTATCGGCGCGTCGTGCGGTGCACACAAGAGCCATACGAAAAGCGTGGATCGCATGTCAATCTCCCTCGGGGCGGACAACGACGGGCCACCAGTCTATCGCATTCGAGATTTCGCGGAGAGATCGATCTCGAAGGCGCAGTGCGACGCACGACGATAGTGCGATTGGCTTGAGCCCGCGGCTTCAAGTATGATAGCGTAAGTTCCCGCGCTGCCGGTGGCTGCAAACAGCCTGTTGGCTGGCCGACAAAAGTGTGACGGCATGACCCTTTTCCCCTTACTTCGCCTTGGATTTATTTCCGGATTGGCGCTGGTCCTTTCCGCCGGCTGGGCAACGTGGGCAGCGGAGCCGCCGGCCGTTGCCGACGTCCTTGACCCGGCGCTAGTGCGCGAGGTGGAACACGCGCTAGCCGCGCTCGACGATCGAGAGTTTTCCACGCGCGGCAAAGCCGCTCGCCGACTCGAACAATGGGTTGACGATCCACGTCTGGGCGCTTTTCTGTCCGGCCAGTTTGTGCGCATTTTGCAATCGCCCGATACGTCGTTCGAAGTCCGTGCCCGCGTTGAAGCGCTGGCCAAGGGGCTGCCAGCGCCGCCGCGGCCGGCTGGCGACGGCAAACCAGACGCGTCCGAAATCATTCCGCTTTTGGATCGACTCAATAGCGATTCGTCTGCCGAGCGCGACAGCGCGCAACGGCGACTCCGATCGATGTTGGGGCACGTCGAGTTCATTAGCCCGCTGTGGCTGGAGCTGAAGCGCCGCGCGGGCGATCGGGCCCTGACTGCGACAGCGCGCCGCGAGTTGGAGCCACTGCTGGACGAAGCGCGTAAGGCGTGGCTGCTATCCGATCCGGCCAGCGTGCTGCTGCCGGAGATCACGACCGAGCAGATCGCGGGCTGGATCGACACCCTGACCCAGGGCGATGAACCCGGTTCGCTCGAGCGATTCCGGCGCACTTTGGCGGAGCGCGAGTTATTGGATGCGCTGGCTCGCGACGACTCGCGACCACGCGTCTTAACGATGCTGGAAGAGAAAATCGCCGCGGCAGACGACGCCGCAAATAACGGCACCTTGCGACAGATCGCTGATTTTTCCAGGCCAGCGATGGCGGCGGAAGTGTGGGGGCACGAGCTGGGGAATTGGGAGCACCGGCAACTCAGGACCGTGCAGTACCTGATTATCGGTCTGCCCCAGTTCAACGAAATGGCCCGGCAGGCAACGCACTTTGACCGCATCGACGAAGACAAGGCCCATTGCGTGACCGGCAATTCGCTCGTCGAAGGCGATTATCCCGTGAGGATCGCGATTCCGCATCCTGATCCGACGCAGGACGTGATGTTTTACCTGACGAATCTGCCCACGCCGCGGCGGCGAATGGCCTACGAATATCAAGTCCAGCGCGACGAAGCGCTGCGGTTGCGTGAAATCAGCCAGCGAACAGTTGAGCGAATACTGCTTGACCAGCGCGCGCTCGGCGAAGCCGAAGTCACGATGCTGGCCCAACTCGATCCGTCGATTGTCTCTCGTTTCGCCGGATCCTATTTCCGCACGGTGCCTGACCGCCGGCTGGTCACCACCAACAGCGAACTGGCCGGTCAGCAGACGGTCTACGGCGGCATTTGCCATATGCTGGCGCGCGTGGGCACGCGCGAGGCCGTGCCGGCCTTGGAAGAACTTGCTCGCGCCGGTCGCCTGGAACCGACGTTCGAGAGCCCCTACCAAATCGCCTGGATTGCCGCCTTGTCGATTGCCCAGCGCGATCCTTGGCCGGGCGTCGACGATTCGCTGGCCCAATGGATTGACTTGAAGACGCCGCTCGTGACCACCGGCGAGGTCCGACCCGAACTGGGCGCCAGCGCCGCCGCGCTGTTGGTGGACCGCCACGGGGCGTCGACGCGGCCATTTGGGTTGGAAACGGCCGGCGAGTCGGTGACCGAGCGGCTGCGGTTCGTGGGCTATCGTTTCCTGGCGGAGCGCAACCGCGAGGACGTCAAGCGGTGGTGGCTGAAGCGGAAGAGTTCCGTCGATCGCCCGGCGGCGCCCTAGCTCGTCGCGCCGTCGATCCCGGCTGCTGCGTGCCATCAAAGAACGATTCGAGATGCCGCAGCTTGCGCATCTGCTTGAATGCGGCCGCTTGCGGTTTTCGTGGGCCGAAGGTCCAAC
>JBGQHN010000290.1:0-5416 GCA_041497975.1 Planctomycetia bacterium
CGCAACACTTTGAGCACCTTGCGCCGTTGGCCGACTTCGTCCGCCTCGCCGGCGGTCACTTCCACGATGTCATCCACCCGTATGTGCATCACACTACCTCGCTGGCGAGGCTCACGATTTTCATGAAGTTTCTGTCGCGCAGCTCGCGGGCGACGGCGCCGAAAATGCGCGTGCCGCGAGGATTCTTGTCGTTGTCGATAATGACCACGGCGTTGTTGTCGAAACGCACATAGCTGCCGTCGTCGCGGCGCGTCGGCTTCTTGCAGCGCACCACCACGCCCCGCACGACGCTCTTTTTCTTGATTTCGCTGCCCGGAATGACCGTCTTGACGCTACAAACCACGATGTCGCCCAAGCCGGCAGTGCGTCGGTGCGTGCCGCCCAGCACCTTGATACACATCACCTCCTTGGCGCCCGTGTTGTCGGCGACGTTCAACCTGGTCTGCATCTGGATCATGGGTTCACACCTGACTAACGGCCCGTCGGGCCTGACTCGTGCGCTGCCGTGCGCGAATATTCCCGACCGGCGTCCGGCCGCATGGCCCGCTAAATCTCGTCCTCTTCCCGTCCGGCGGCCCGCATGGCCGCGATGTCAACCAGCCGGCTCTTGGTCACCACGCGCACCAGCTCCCAGCGTTTGGTCTTGGAGCGCGGGCGCGACTCGCGGATTTCCACCGTGTCGCCGATGTGGGCCTCTTCGGCCTCGTCGTGCACGTGACAAACCGTCTTGCGGCGCAAAATCTTGCCGTACTTCGGATGCCGCACCAGCCGCGGAATTTCCACGCGGCGAGTCTTGGCCATCTTGTCGCTGGTAACGACGCCGATCGAAAGTTTCTTGGGCATAACGGTTACTTTGCTTTGCCGGCCGAGGCCGCGCGCTGGGTTTGAATGGTCTTGACTCGCGCGATCAAACGACGTTGCTTGCGCAGCTCGCTGGGGGCGTTGAGCCGTTCGGTCTGGGCTTGAATGCGCATCCGAAACAGGTTCTCCGCGGCCTCCTTCAACGTGAGCGCCAAGTGCTCATCGCTCATTTCGCGTAATTCGCTCGCCTTGGTCATGACTCGTCACTCGCTGTCCGTCGGGCAATACGCCCGGGGGTTCTCGTTCTCTCTCGTTCAGGCCGTCCGCCGGCGAACGAATCGCACGCGCACGGGCATTTTGTGGGCCAGTCGCGAAAAGCACATGCGGGCCGCTTCTTCGGACACGCCCGACAATTCGTACAACATGGTTCCCGGACGTACCACGGCCGCCCAAAACTCGGGCTCGCCCTTTCCCTTGCCCATGCGAGTTTCCAAGGGAATCGACGTGACCGACTTGTGCGGGAAGACGCGGATATACAAGCGGCCTTCGTTGCGCAGGTACTGCGAGGCGGCGACGCGGCCGGCCTCGATGGTCTGCGCACTGACCCAGCCACCTTGCATGGCTTGCAGCCCGAAGTCACCGAAGACGACGCGGTTGCCGCGCGTGGCGTTACCTTTTATACGTCCTCTTTGGCTTTTTCGGTGCTTGACCCTCTTGGGCATCAACGCCATCGGTCTGGTCCTCGTGATACATGCCTTGGTTGACCCACACTTGGACACCAATGTGTCCTTGGGCCGTCTTGGCCTCCGTCATTCCATAGTCGATCTTGGCCCGCAACGTCGACAGCGGAATCGAGCCGGCGATCGCCTTTTCGCGGCGCGCCATTTCCGAACCGCCCAGGCGTCCGGCCAGTTGAATCTTGATCCCCTTCGCCCCGGCCTCCATCGTGGTTTCCATGGCCCGCTTCATGCAGCGGCGAAAGCTGGCCCGCTTGGACAATTGCTCGGCGATGTCCTCGGCCACGAGCTGCGCTTGGATTTCCGGCCGGGCGATTTCCTCGATCTTGATGTTGATCCGCCGGCCAATCAGTTCCTGCAACTCGCTCTGCAAGCGCTCGACTTCCTGCCCCTTGCGGCCGATGATGATGCCCGGCCGGGCAGTGTACAGAATTACCTTGACTTCGTCGCGAGTGCGCTCGATTTCGATCTTGGGAATGCCGGCGAACTTGTATTTCTCTTTCACGAAGGCGCGGAGCTTGTGGTCCTCGATCAAGAGATTCGCAAACTCTTGCTTCGAGGCATACCAGCGGCTCTTCCAGCCCACCATGATGCCCGTGCGAAAGCCGGTCGGATTGACTTTTTGACCCATACGTTTCTTCTTTCAAAAATTACGCGTCGCGACGATTCTTCTGTCGCTTTAGACGGTGTCGACCGAAATGCGGATGTGCGACATCCGCTTCTTGATCATAAAGGCCATGCCGCGCGCCCGCGGCCGCACCCGCTTGAACATCGGACCCTCATCGACCCGCGCGTCGACGACGACCAGGTCGCTCACCGAGGGTGCCCGGCGATCTTCCGCGTTGCCCAGGGCGCTGCGCAGCACTTTCTCCAGGTAGCGGGCCCCGCGCTGCGGCTGATAGCGCAACAAGTCCAGCGCCTCGTCGGCGTGCTTGCCGCGAATCAAATCGGCCAGCGGCCGCACTTTGCTGGCGCTGATCCGGGCAAATCGATGAACCGCGTCGTAAGCCATGTTGGTATTCCTCGAAACGTCACATCCCCGCTGTTGCTTTTTTCTCGTTGTCGCTTTCGCGCGGCGGCTTATTTCTTGCCGCCCCGGCCGCCGTGGCCGCGGAAGGTGCGCGTGGGCGCGAACTCACCCAGCTTGTGGCCGACCATGTCTTCGGTCACGAATACTTTCACGTGCAGCTTGCCGTTGTGAACCATGAACGTGTGGCCGACGAACTCCGGCACGATCGTGCAGGCGCGAGCCCAGGTCTTGATCGCTTCCTTGGATCCGTGGCCCATCCGTTCCACTTTCTGGAACAGCTTGGGGTTCACAAATGGCCCTTTTTTCAGTGATCTTCCCATGGGAGCTCGATTGCCCGTCGTTGGCAAATTGCCGTGGTGTTTGTGTTGTCAAAGCCGTGTTATTTGATTTTCAACTGACCGTAACGCCGCGAGCGGCGACGACGAACAATGGCCGCGTTGGACGGCTTGCGGCGCTTGCGGGTGCCGCCGCCCTTGGCGCTCTGGCCGGTCGGGCTCACCGGGTGCCGGCCGCCCTTGGTACGCCCTTCGCCGCCGCCATGCGGATGATCGATCGGATTCATGGCCGTGCCGCGCACGTGCGGGCGATGTCCCAGCCAGCGATTGCGCCCGGCCTTGCCCACCACGATCGCGTCGTGATCGGGGTTGCTAATCGCGCCCACCGTCGCCCGGCAGGCCGACGGCACGCGGCGAATTTCGCCGCTGGGCAGATTGATCTGCGCCCAGTCGGCTTCGCGAGCCGCAAGCGTGGCGCTGGTGCCCGCCGAGCGGCACAAGCGGCCGCCCCGCCCGGGCTGCAACTCGATGTTGTGGATCGCCAGGCCGAGGGGAATGCTCTTCAGTGGCAGGCAGTTGCCGACCGAGGGAGGCGCGTCGGGACCGCTCTGCACCTGGTCGCCCGCGCTCAATCCGTGGGGGGCCAAAATGTATCGTTTCTCGCCGTCCACGTAGTGCAACAGGGCGATTCGGGCGCTGCGGTTCGGGTCGTACTCGACGCTGTGCACGCGGGCGGGCACCCCGTCCTTGTTGCGGCGAAAATCGATCAAGCGATACATCCGTTTGTGACCGCCGCCTCGGTGCCGCGCCGTAATGCGACCCTGGTTGTTGCGGCCGCCGGTCTTGCGCTTGGGGACGAGCAGCCCCTTTTCCGGCCGAGAACCCTTGGTCAGCTCGGCAAAATCGCTGACCGTCGCGCCGCGTCGGCCCGGTGTGGTCGGTTTGTATCGTCGAATGCCCATGGCAGTGTACTTCCAACTCGTGTTCGGTCGCTCGGCTGACCGCGGTTGCAAAACCTCGCGTCGCCTGGCCGGACGTCCGAGGGGATTCGTTAAAAGAAGTCGATGCGATTCTCCGGATGCAGCTTCACGATCGCCTTTTTCCAGTCCTTCGTGTGGCCGCTCGAAAAGCGGTTGCGCCGTGGCTTGCCCTTGCGATTTTGCGTGTGCACTCGCAGCACCTTCACGTTAAACAGTTCCTCGACGGCCCGCCGGACGTCGTCCTTGGTTGCCTGGCGGTTGACCTCGAACGCATAAGCGTTGTTGCGCGTCGAGCGGTGCATCCCCTTTTCAGTCACCAGGGGGCGCACGATGATCTGGTGCGGCACAAGCCCGACTCCGGGCGCCTTGGTGTTCTCTTCGGATGCCATTTGCGTCGATCCTTTTGCATTCGCCCGACAAGTTGGTTTGGAACTTGCTTGTCGCGTCGCTCGATGGTTGCTTGCTTATTGCTTCGCTGGTTTGCTGTGCGGTTTTTGGCCGGCGGCGCGTTTGGTTTTCGTATTTTCCGCCGCCGTTTGTGCCCGCTTCGTCGATTTAGCGGCGCGAGCCCTCAGGGCATCGAGCGCCGCCCTGGTCATCAGCACCCGCCGGGGCGCGAGCAGGTTCAGCGCGGTCAAGCCGGAGACGGGCGAAACGGTCACCTGGTCGATGTTGCGGGCGCTTTTGTGCACGTTGGTATCGTGCTCGGCCGTGGCCACCAGCACGCTGCCGCCGCTAATCTGCAGGGCCTTGAGAATGGCGGCCATCTCCTTGGTTTTCGGAGCATCGAACTTCAACTCGTCGATCAGCGTGATCTGGTCGTCGCGGATTTTCGTGGCCAGGGCCATGCGGGTTGCCAACTGCACGGCCTTGCGCGGCAGGCGATAGGTCCAGTCGCGCGGCCGCTTGGCAAAGATGTGCCCGCCGCCGCGGCGAATACCGCTGCGCCGCGAGCCGGCCCGGGCGTTGCCGGTTCCCTTTTGGCGGTACATCTTCTTAGTCGAGCCGGCCACTTCCGCGCGGCTTCGGGTGCGGGCCGTTCCGAGGCGCAGATTCGACTGGTACATGACCACCACGTCGTGCAGCAACTGCTTGCTGATGCGCGGCGCCAGTTCGGCCAGGTCAAGTTCGTACTTGCCTACTTCCTTGCCGGTCCGGTTGTATACGGTCAAGTTCGCCATCGCTAAAAATCTTTCATGCAAGTCCGCGCGCTAGTTCGGCCGTCTACAGTTTGTTCGATTCCTTGATCATCACGTAGCCGCCGTTGGGACCCGGCACGGCGCCGCGGACCACCAGCAGATGGTTCTGAGCGTCGACGCGGACGAGCTTCAGGTTGCGGGACGTGCGGCGTTCGCTACCGTAATGGCCCGGCATCCGTTTGCCTTTGAAGATCCGCCCCGGGAAGGTGCGGCAGCCGGTGCTTCCCATGTGGCGGTGGCACTTTTTCACGCCGTGCGTGGCCCGCTGGCCCTTGAAGTGATGCCGCTTGATGACGCCGGCAAACCCGCGTCCCTTGCTGGTGCCGATGACGTCGACCGCCTTGATCTCGGCGAACGTCTCGACCCCCAGGGCCTGGCCGACGGCCACCCCCTC
>JBGQHN010000291.1:0-5366 GCA_041497975.1 Planctomycetia bacterium
CCCGGAAAATCGACGAGTTGCTCAGTCATAAACTCCACGCCGCGCTGTGGGCGACCCGCTTCAGCGAAATGACCGGCAACCGTCTGCAAGGGCTCGAAGGCCCGGACGAGCTCAAGCCGAAGCGCGCCAAGATGTGGCACGATTGGCTGCGCAAGCGGTTCGAGCAGAAAATGCCCTACGATGAAATCGTGCGCGGAATCCTGACCGCGACCAGCCGCGCTGGCGCCGACATCGAGCATTGGATCGACGAAGAAGCCAGCCTGGTTAACGCAGCGCGCAGCGGCTTTGATGCACGCTACCGGGACCGCGCGGGCCTTGACCTTTTCTGGCGCCGCGACCTGGTCGACGACAAGTACCCCACCGAGCAATTTGCGGAACGCATCGCGTCCAGCTTCATGGGGATCCGGATCAATTGCGCTCGTTGTCACAATCACCCCTTCGATCACTGGACCCAGCAAGACTACCGCCAATTCGTCAGCGTGTTTGGCCAGGTCCGATTCGACATGTCGAGCGAGCTGCGCGCGAGGGTCGCTGATCGAATCGAGCAACGACGACGGCGTGCGGCCCAAGGTGAAGCGGTTGGTACGGCTTTGCCGCGGCTGCGTGAAGTCTACGTTGGCGACCCTTTGCCGAGCGCGCCCGCCGCTGCGCTGCTTGCGCCCAAAGCGCTCGGCGGCCCCGAGCTCGCCGCGACGGTTGCAGCCGATGCATCTTTAGCGAGCGGCGCGCGCGACCTTCGCGTCGCGCTCATGGACTGGCTCAACGATCCCGAGAACCCGTATTTCGCGCGCAACGCAGTGAATCGTGTGTGGGCTCATCATTTCGGACGCGGGCTCGTGGAGCCGCTCGACGGTTTCTCGGCCGCCAACCCGCCGTCTCACCCAGGCCTGCTGGACGAGCTTGCGGCCGACTTTGTCGACCATGGTTACGACTTTCAGCGTCTGGAGCGGCTGATTCTCAACTCGGCGACGTGGCAATTGTCGTCGGAGCCGAACGACGTCAACCGAGCGGACCGCAGCTATTTTTCGCGGGCGTATGTTCGCATCCCGCCGGCCGAAACGGTCATCGACATGTGGCGCGCCGCGACCGGCATCGCGCTTGATTTCGGCGACGGGGTGCCCAAGGGGATCCGAGCCGTGGAAATTGGTTCCAGCCGACTGGGCGACAAGCGCTGGGACGGCATCTTGGACCTGTTCGGCCGTTCCGCCAGAACGCAGACCTGCGATTGCGGGCAGTCGAATAGCCCTTCGATTCGTCAGACGCTGGCGCTGATGAGCGACGCCAATCTGCTTCGCGACTTGTCGCAAGGCGAGCTCGCTGGGTTGCTCGGCAGCGGCCTTGGCAGTGAGCAGCTACTTGACGAGTTGTTTCTGCGCACCTTGTCGCGGCTGCCGACCGACGACGAACGCTCGGCGGCCATGCAGGCTGTGAGCGCGGCGGTGGATCAACGAGGGGTGTTCGAAGATGTCCTATGGGGACTGGTGAACTCCCAGGAGTTCATCACGAATCACTAAGAGGCTGCGGACAATACCGTCGGAGACTGTCCCAATTTTGCGCAGTCCGCGGAGCAAGATGAGACTGTCCCCCTCTCCGAAACGGTTTTGTCCCTAGGCTCTAAGTCCAATCCGTCGACAAAGCGCGAAAGGCAGCCGAACTATGGCACACCTCACTACAACTTTGCGCAAGCGCTATTCTCGCCGCGCGTTCCTGCAGATCGGTTCGAGTGGACTGCTCGGCGTGGGGCTGGCTGACATGCTGCACGCCGAATCGACGCTGAGGGTGCACAGACCCCAGGCCACGAGCCTGATCTTGATTTGGCTGGGCGGCGGTCCCTCGACGATCGACATGTGGGATCCAAAACCCGACGCGGGCGGCGAGATTCGCGGAGAATTTGGGGCGATTCCAACGGCGCTACCCGGCATTCAGTTCAGCGAGCATATGCCCCGCACGGCGAAAATACTGGATCGCTCGGTGCTCGTTCGCTCCTTGCATCACAATGTTCCGGACCACGTACCCGGCACGCAGTACTTAATGACCGGCAACAAGCCCAGTGCCGCGCTCGACTATCCGTCGATCGGGTCGCTGGCTGCAAGACTGCTGCCGGGCTGCGCCGGTATGCCGCCCTATTTCACGATCGGCGAAGCTGCCAGTTCCGGCGCCGGATACTTGGGCGCCGCGCACGATCCCTTCCGGGCCGCGGCGACGAGGTCCGAAGGTGCCGACGCGCTCAACGGGGTCGTGCTGCCCGAGGGTATGACTCGCAAGCAGTTGGAAGATCGCCGTCGCTTTCGCGACATCTTCAACGCCCACTTTCTCCGACATCATGCCGATGCCGATCTGGTTGGGACGCTTTCCAAATTCCAACAGGATGCGTACGAAATCCTGGCGTCCAATCGGATTGGCAACGCATTTGACCTGGCCAGCGAACCGGAGCCGATCCGCAAAATGTACCCAGAGGGCGAGCTGGGTCGCAATGTGTTGATCGCGCGGCGTCTGGTTGAGGCCGGCGCACGCTTCGTAACGGTCGGCACGGACGGCTGGGACACGCACGCCAATAATTTCACGACGCTGCGCCGCCTTCTGCCGCCACTGGACCAGGCGCTCGCCGGATTGATTCTCGATTTGGAACAGCGCGGGATGCTGCACGATACGCTCGTCGTCTGCGGGGGCGAATTTGGACGCACCCCGCTGGTCAACGGTAACGGCGGGCGCGACCATTGGTCTCGCGCAATGACGTTCTTCATGAGCGGGGGCGGCTTGAAAACAGGCCACGTTTATGGAAGCTCCGACGCGCGCGGCTTCGATCCGGTGGACAGAGCCTGTTCGCCGGACGACTTGGGCGCGACGATGCTTTCGCTGCTTGGTTTCCCCGCCAATTATCGAGTGCACACGACAGCCGGTCGTCCGGTCGAACTGTTCAAAAACGGCGTGGCCATCGCCGACATCATCGGCTGAACCACCGGAGCGCTCTGGTTTCATCCCACTCCCCCCATTCTCGCGCTGGCCAACGGTTGCATTGCGCGCCAGCCCGTGCCACCATTGGTTCAGCACGAGCGAATCACTGATCGTCGTGGCCTCGTACCGATTCTGGTGTCAAAACGAGTTCAGTGAATGAACCGGTGATGATCATGGGCCGATCCATCGCACAGGAGCAAAGGCGGAGCGGGATGAAACTTCAACGTCGGGATTTTGCGCGGGTTGGCGGCTTGTGGCTGGCTTCGCTCGTCGCGCGGCCGCTCGGTGCTCAAGCTGAACCCCAAGACGAAGCCCCTCCAGCTCCGCGACCCTTGCTGGCATGGGGAACCAATGGTCACGGCGATGGACAGTTCGATATACCGATCGCAATCGTGATCAACGGGAAGGATGAAATCCTGGTCACCGACTTTCGCCAGACGAACGTGGAGGCTAAAGGGCGTTTGCAACGCTTCGACCCGAATGGTCGATTGCTGAGCGCTTTCGAGCTCGACCCCATGCCCGGCGGATTGGCCTTGGACAAGGAGGGCCTGCTCTTTGCCACGCACATGATGCGGCACAAGGTTGCCATTTACGATCCGGCCGGCAAACCAGTCAGGGAATTCGGCAAGTTTGGCACGGCCCCTGGCGAATTTCAGCAGCCTGGCGGGATCGCATTCGGGCCCGACGGATCGATCTACGTCGCCGATCAAGTGAATCGACGCGTACAGCGACTGACGCCCAAGGGTGAGCCCATCAGCGCTTGGGGCAAGTACGGCGTCATGTCCGGTGAATTCGGTGGAAACACCTCGGCCGCATCGCGTGTCGGCGGCCCGCACTTCGTGGCCTTTAACAGCCACGGAGACATCTACACCACCGAGGGTTCCGTCGGTCGCGTGCAGAAGTTCAAGAGCGACGGAACCTTCTTGCTTACTTGGGGCGATAACGAAGTGGGACCAGGCCACTTTGGCGGCGGTAAGGGGCTCTTAGGTCCCATCGCGGTTGCCGTCGACTCCAAGGATCAGGTTTGGGTGACTTCGACGAACCATACCGTGCAGCAGTTTTCCGCGGACGGACGCTACATTCGCGGTCTCGGCGGGGAAGGCTCAGAGCCGGGACAGTTCCGGCTCCCACATGGCCTCGCCGTCGATAGCCAGCAACACTTGTATGTCGCCGATTCCAGGAATTCCCGGATTCAAAAATTCGCGATTTGACTGACGACTGCCCAGGTGCAGGTTCCAGTCTTCTCCAAGGAGGATTTGGAGACAGGGCGTGATGAGGCTCTGGCGAAAGCTATCGAGACCCCGCGAGAAAAGTGAGTGGCTGCCTGCAATCCTATGCTCTTCTTAACGTAATGGCCGGATCACGCTTGGGCCATCGAACTTCACTCCTTGCAAGCGACAGGCATTCGCCCAGCAACTTTGATCGCTGGCTGGCCGCCCGGCCTCCCACCGATAGGGGCGCTTGTAGTCGCGCAGATCACTTCGGCCGGTTTTTATCCGGCTTCCCTTTCGTCGCTTGTTCCTGTTTCATCGCCTTCTGTTTCTTGCTCTTGTCCTTGTCCTTCTTGCCGCCTTTGTCTCCCATTGTGTAATCCTTTCTTTTTGGCAGTCGCCGTTCGAATAAGTCCGTATTGTCGACGAGGCATTGTCGCCTCTCAGTTCTGCGATGTCCAATCAAGCCAACCGTTTTCTCGGGCGTCCCAACAAAGGACCTGTTTTGCCAGCGGGCGGTTAAGATGGCGACCCTGAAGATCGGGGCGTGGACTGGGCAATCGATCGCCCCGCGGGCGCGGCAGAGTCCCCGACAGTCAATCGGCCAGCAAGAACTTCAACAGCGGCTCCGACTCGTACAGTTCGCGTCCACCATGCCCCAGGCCCTGGAGCGTGACGATCTCTGCCACGCCTCCGAGTTCGCGGTAGCGGCGGGCCAGCTCAGTCGAGTTGGTACTCATCGGCACCAGTTGATCCTCGTCGCCATGAATGTGCAGAATCTTCACACCAGCCTTTGCAAGACGAGCAAGGTTGTCTATGGGGTTGAATTCGGCGGCGCGACGGTCGAGTTCTTCAAGTGAAAGGCCGTAATCCAGGCCCTTGGTTGGAAAGGCGACGACGTTGGGCAGCGTTGGCCAGCTGCGGAAGTCGGTCGCCGGACAGATCCCCGCGACGCGCTCAACGCACGCAGGATTGCGAAAAGCCCAACCATAGGCGATCAGGCCACCGTGGCTTTGTCCCATGATCCGAGCCCGTTTGTGCAAACCATAATCGGCGATCAGGCGTTCGTAAAATTCCTGGCAGACTTCAGCCGCGGCGGGGCTGCCGCAGGAAGGTCCAACGTCGACGCCGACCACGTGGAAACCGGCGGCCAGCGCTTTTTCGACGTAGTTGCGGTGCTGCAAATTGCCAAACCCATCA
>JBGQHN010000292.1:0-5359 GCA_041497975.1 Planctomycetia bacterium
CACGGTCGCCGTGACGCCCTCCCTCGCTCATTCCGTGCGTGAATCCGCCGCGGCGATAATGGCCCTGCCACCATTTGCCGGTCTGCAGGCTGACATATCCCCGGCCGGCCAGCATGCGCGGCAGCGTCGGCACGGCTTCCAGGTGCCGGCACATCGTCTCGCGGCCCTCCTGAAAAGCCGGGGACGCGAAAAACTCTCGCTGGCTCATTCCAGCCGGCAGCGGCGGATCGTTGCTCGTGATCTTGTGCTGGTGCGGATACAACCCGCTGATGATCGAGGCCAGGCTCGGGCAGCACAGGCTCGACGGCACGTAGCCACGGCTGAAAGTCAGGCTCTCTCGCGCCAAGCGATCGATATGGGGCGTGCGCACGCGCGGATGACGCATGAACGAGTAATCGGTCCAGCCGTGATCGTCGGAGACGATCATGACGACGTTCGGCGTCGCCGCCCGCGTCGATCCGCAAAGGGCGGCCAGAATCATCCCCAGCAGCAGGGCCGGACGTGTCATGCTAGTTTTCTTTTCGTCCCGATCACGCAGTTTGGGAGAAGGGGACAGTCCCGACCATGGATCACGCTAATGCGTGCCCACGGTGCCCTGCTCCCAAGGCACCGCGAAATCGGGACAGTCCCCGATGGTTCTCGGATAGGTTCTTAATGCGCGACGTCACCAGGGCACGTCGATCGAGAGCACCTTGACGAGAAAGGCCCACTTGTCGGCGGCTTCTTCGATGATCTTGGACGTGGGCTTGCCGGCGCCGTGGCCGGCGCGGGTTTCGATGCGGATCAGGATGGGGTTGTCGCACGCCTGCGCGGCCTGCAGCGTGGCGGCGAACTTAAAGCTGTGCGCCGGCACGACCCGATCGTCGTGGTCGGCCGTGGTGATCATGGTCGGCGGATAGCACGTGCCCGGTTTGATGGCGTGCAAGGGCGAGTATTTGTAAAGCGCTTGGAACTCGGCCGCGTCGTCCGACGAGCCGTAGTCGTCCACCCAGGCATGGCCGATCGTGAACTTGTGAAAGCGGAGCATGTCCAGCACTCCCACGGCCGGCAAGGCCGCGCCGAACAAGTCGTAGCGCTGCGTCAGACAGGCCCCGACCAGAAGGCCGCCGTTCGAGCCGCCGCCGATGGCCAGCTTGGGCGTGGAGGTGTACTTGTTGCCGATGAGCCACTCGGCCGCGGTGATGAAGTCGTCGAATACGTTCTGCTTGTCCAGCTTCGTGCCGGCCTTGTGCCAGTCTTCGCCATATTCGCCGCCGCCGCGCAAGTTGGGCAGCGCGAACACCCCGCCCAGCTCCATCCACACCAGGTTCGAGGCGCTAAAGGCCGGCGTCATCGCGATGTTGAACCCGCCGTAGCCGAACAAGTACGTCGGCGCCCGGCCGTCTTTTTTCAGCCCCTTCTTGGAACTGATGAACATGGGGATCTTCGTTCCGTCCTTGCTCGCATAGAAGACCTGCTCGGTTGTGTAATCGTCGGGGTTGAAGCCCACTTTCGGCGTGCGAAACACGCTGCTCTTTCCCGGGGCGATGTCGTAACGATAGATCGTCGGCGGCGCCGTGAACGAAGCGAAGCTGTAAAAGGTCTCGGTGTCGGTGTTCTTGCCGCTAAAGCCCGTGGCCGTGCCCAAACCCGGAAACGTCACCTCGCCCAGAATGTTGCCCAGCATGTCAAAGGTAAGGACCTGCGTGTGGGCGTCCTTCAAGTAATTGGCAAAGATGCGGCCGCCCACGCGACTTGCCGCGCGCAGCGTGTCGCTCATCTCGGGCACGATCTGCGCCCAGGCCGACTCGACCGGCCGGCGGACGTCGATCGAAATCACGCGGCCGCGCGGAGCGTCCTTATTGGTCTTGAAATAGAACGTCGGACCTTCGTTGTCGATGAACTCGTAGCCCGCCTCGAAATTCTTGATCAATTCCACGATCTTGGCGTCGGGCTTGTCGAGCTCTTTGTAGAACACCCGGTTTCGGTCGTCGGTGCCCTTGGCGACTTCGATCACCAGGTAACTGCCGTCGTCGGTCACGGTGCTGGCGAATTGCCATTCTTTCTCGTCGGGCCGTTCGTAGATCAGCTTGTCGTCGGCCTGCGGCGTGCCCAGCACGTGGTAGTAGACCTTTTGAAAGTAATTCGAAGCCCTCAGATCCTCGCCGGGCTTGGGTTCCGGATAGCGCCCATAAAAGAAGCCTTTGCCGTCCTTGGTCCACGCGGCGCCGGAAAACTTGCTCCACTTGATGACGTCGGCCAGGTCCTTGCCGCTGTCGACGTCGCGCACGTGCCAGGTGATCCAGTCCGATCCGGCGTCGGCCAGCGCATAGGCCAGCCGTTTGCCGTCGTCGCTGACGGCCACGCCGGCCAAGGCCACCGTGCCATCCGACGAAAGGGTGTTGGGATCGAGCAGCAGCGTGGGCTTGGCGTCCAGCGATGCGGTGCTGTAGAGCACGCTCTGGTTCTGCAAGCCACTGTTTCGCGTGTAGAAGTATCGATTGCCTTCCTTGAACGGCGGCGTGAACTTTTCGAAGTCCCACAGTTTGGTCAGCCGCTCCTTGAGCGGACCGCGGGCGGCGATTTTTTCGAGAAAGCCAAAGGTTATTTTGTTTTCGGCCTCGACCCACGCGCGCGTTTCCTTGGAGTCGGGGTCCTCGAGCGGCCGAAACGGGTCGGCAACCTTCATGCCGTGGTACAGCTCGACCACGTCGGCCTCGGGGCCTTTTGGATAACGAACCGCGGCGGTCTTGACTACTTCAGCAACGCTCAAGGCCGAAAGCGCGATCGACACCGCGGCTGCGACGAAACCTGCAAAAAAAGGTCGATTTCTCATGAGGTCCGTACGTCCTTTCAAGCTTGCAACGAGACAACCCTAGGCGCGGTCGGTTTAGTTTACGGACCGCGGCGCGGCCCGCCAAGCCGGAGGCCACCGTCACCCGAATATCGGAATCGGCTTGCCGCTGGCCACGACGTGCGGCCGACCCAGCGAATCGCGAAGCTGGGTCTCGAGCGGAATGCCCATCGCGGTGTAAATCGTGGCCGCGACGTCCTCGGGCGTCACCGGGTTGGCGCGTGGGTAGGCGGCGTGGCTGTCCGAAGCGCCATAGACCGCGCCGCCGCACGTGCCGCCGCCGGCAAACAGCACGCTATAGCAGTGCGGCCAGTGATCGCGGCCCGCCGCGTCCGCCCCCGCGCCGCTCGTGATCTGACCCAGCCGCGGCGTGCGGCCAAACTCGCCCATGAATACCACCAGCGTTTCGTCGAGCAACCCGCGATCGTGCAGATCTTCGATCAGCGCCGACATGGCCCGATCGGCATAAGGCAAGAGCGATTGTTTCAACAGCGGAAAGTGCTGCCGGTGCGTGTCCCAGGCCTGGTCAAAGCGGCGCCCGCTGGCGATCGTCACTAGCCTTACGCCGGCCTCGATCAGCCGCCGCGCCAAGAGAGTGCACTGACCCAGGTGCGGCAGGCCGCCGAACTTGCGCGCTTCGACCGAGCGGTCCACCCGGTCGGGCAGGCCGTATCGCTCCCGCACCTTGAGCGGCTCCCGGCCCAGATCGAACGCCTTTCGCGTGGCGCCGGCCGACAGCAAATCGAAGGCCCGTGCGTAATGGTCTGACATTCCATCCGCGGCGGCGACCTTTTCTTCGCGACCCGGCCGCAACGGGCCGTTGAGCTCCTCGAGCAGCGTGCGCCGCTGAAACAAACGGTCCAGCGAGATCTCGCGCGGCAGCGAAAGCCCGGGCACGCGGTAGTCCGCCGCGCTGGCGTCGCCCACCACCATCGGATCGTACCTGGCTCCCAAAAATCCCGCGCGCTGGCCCGGCAGATCGTGACCGTTGTTGGACATCATCTCGGGCAAGTGCACGAACGGCGGCAGGTTTTTTCCGACCGGCGAAAGCTGCGCCAGGACCGATCCATACGGCGGAAAGTTGTCGGGCTCGTCGTGCACGATCAGCCGGCTGCCGTTGAACGGCGATTTGCCGGTCAGCGCATAGTAAGCGCCCGCGTTGTGGTCGACGATCTTGTGATGCACCGAGCGAACCAGCGCCACGTGATGCATCTGCCGCGCAAACAGGGGCAGGTGCTCGCACACCTGCACGCCGCTGACCGAGGTGGCAATGGGCCGGAACTCGCCGCGCACCTCGGCCGGGGCCTGGGGCTTCATGTCCCACAAGTCCTGGTGAGCCGGCCCGCCTTCGAGGAAGAAAATGATGCACGATCGGGCCTTGGGCGCCGCCGCGCGAACTTGCGCTTCGAGCGCGATCAACTGCGGAAGACCCAGCTCGATTCCGGCCAGCGCGCCGACGCGCAGCAGCCAACGTCGGCGATCGATCGCGCCATCCGGCAACTGCGGGCTGAATGGTCCGGACATCCGACGTACTCCCATGCGGTTCCCGCCATTTTACCAGGCGGGCGACGCCACGCATCCTGCGCCGGCCGCAATTTCTGACTTCACGAAAAGTTAACGTTCTCCCGGCGGCTTTGGGCTATCGGCTCGGCGGTAAATGTGACAAAACAGACCCGTGTAAGAATTCGCTGAACCACGGCGCCGCCGTGCGTGTCTTGCCCGGTAAGGCCGAATCCGCGTGTCGCTAGCCGCTCCTGGCACGGCATGTGCAATGCCCCACCGAAAGTCGCGGGTTTTTGGCGGTGATTGGAAGAAGCTCGATGAATCGTGAAGATAGCCTGGCAATTTCCGACCGCAAGACCCGCCTTCGCGAGCAACTTGTGCTGTTGGTGTTGGCAGCGGTGCAGTTTACCAGCATCGTCGACTTCATGGTGATCATGCCGCTGGGCCCGCAGTTGATGCGAACTCTCGAGATCGGCCCGGCGCAATTCGGGCTGGTGGTCTCCTCCTACACGTTCGCGGCCGGGGTTTCCGGGCTGGTGGCCAGCTCGTTGGTCGACCGCGTCGGCCGCAAGGCCGCCTTCGTCAGCTTGTTCGGCGGGTTTTTGCTGGGCACGCTGCTGTGTGGTCTGGCGCCCACCTATGCGACTTTGGTAGCAGCCCGTCTGGCCACGGGAGCGTTCGGCGGAATTCTCGGCGGAATGGCCATGGCGATTATCGGCGATGTTTTTCCCGAACACCGCCGCGGCCGCGCCACCGCCGCGCTGATGTCGGCTTTTGCGCTGGCGTCGGTCGCCGGCGTTCCCTTTGGCCTGTACTTGGGGACGCGCTGGGGATGGCACGCGCCGTTCTTGTGGTTGGCGGCGCTCGGGTGTCCGGTCGCGGTCTTCGCGGCGATGGCCCTGCCCCCGCTGCGCGAGCATGTCGCGCGCGCCGCGGCGGTCCATCCGTTGCGGTCGCTCTTCGAGACCTTTCGACAACCGAATCATCTCAACGCGTTTGCCTTGATCATTACCCTGATGCTGG
>JBGQHN010000293.1:0-5318 GCA_041497975.1 Planctomycetia bacterium
AGTCGTCCGCAGGCTGTCATTGCGCGGCTCCTGGCGCTGGAACGATCAGGCATGCATCGCCCTGGACGTCTGGAGCAAGTTCGCCGAGCGGACCTACTTGCTTGCCGACGCGCTGTGCCTCAGTCACGGCGGACAAAACTTGCTCAAGATCGGTATGGGCGCCGATATCGAGCGAGCGGCCGAGATCGACCGCTACGACGTCGTGCCACGGTTCGATGTGGCCAGCGGCGAAATCACGCTCGGCGAAGGACCCCTTGCCGCGCGGAGCCCGAGCGAGGACACATGATGCTCTACATGGTCATCGAGCGATTCAAGGAGCCTGGCGGCATCGCCATTTATCGCCGGGCGCGCGACCGGGGTCGCATGCTCCCGGTGGGGCTGCGTTACGTGCAGAGCTGGGTCGACGTCGATTTTACGCGCTGCTACCAATTGATGGAGTGCGACGACGCGCGGCTGTTCGAGGAGTGGACCGCGCATTGGCAAGACCTGGTCGACTTTGACATCATCCCGGTGCGCACGTCGCAGGATGCCGCGGCCGCGATCGCCGAGCGGTTGTGACGCGGTTGAGATGCGGTAGACTCGCCACGGCGTCGCACAGTACACTTCTGAATTCCTTTCCTCGTCCGAAAAAATCAAGTTTGAAGCGACATTTGCCATGGACATGGACAAGCTGGTTTCGTTGTGCAAGCGGCGCGGTTTTCTGTTTCAGTCGAGCGAAATCTACGGCGGCCTGAACGGATTTTGGGACTATGGCCCTTTGGGCGTCGAGCTGAAGCGCAACGTCAAGGAAGCCTGGTGGCAAGACATGGTCCGCGGGCACGACGACGTGGCGACGCTGGCCGGCGCGCCCGAAGCGTACCAAATGACGGCCCTCGACTGCACGATCATCATGCATCCGCAGGTGTGGAAGTGCTCGGGCCACTACGACCTGTTTCACGACTACATGGTGGACTGCCGCGAATCGAAAAAGCGCTATCGCCACGACCAGGTGCGCGGGCGCTGGGTCGAAGCCAAGAGTCAAACGATCTTCGTGGCGACACAGTCGGGCGGCGAGGAGGGGCTGGCCGAGACTCAACAGCGGGCACTTAAGTTCTTCAATCTGCGGGCCAAGGACGTCGACCAGTTGCAATGGCAGGGTCCGCTGGTCTCGTTGACGACCGTGCGGGATTTTTCGCCAGTTCTGGCGCCCGAGGCCAAGACCTTGGGCACGCTGACCGAGCCGCGCGAATTCAACTTGATGTTCAAGACGTACGTCGGCGCGCTCAGCGGCGAAGAGGGCGCGGCTTTCTTGCGGCCCGAAACGGCCCAGGGCATCTTCGTCAACTTCAAAAACGTGCTCGATAGCACCCGCGTTCGTGTGCCGTTCGGCATCGCGCAGATGGGCAAGAGTTTTCGCAATGAAATCACGCCCCGCAATTTCACGTTTCGCTCGCGGGAGTTCGAACAGATGGAGATCGAGTTTTTTTGTCATCCTGGCTCATCGCCCGACTGGTACAAGTTCTGGCGCGACCGCCGCTACGCATGGTATTTGAGCTTGGGCCTGGCCGGCGAGCGGCTGCGGCTGCGCGACCACGACGCCGACGAACTGTCGCACTATTCGTGCGGCACGGCCGACATCGAATATGCTTTTCCTTTTCTGCCGCCGGGCGAGTTCGGCGAGCTGGAGGGAATCGCCCACCGCGGCGATTTTGATTTGCGCAGCCACATGGAGGGCAAGCTTGTGCGATCCGGCGACCAGCTTGTGGTCGAAATGGACGCCGAGGGCAAGCCAAGGCACCGCGGTAGCGGCAAAGACCTGAGCTACCGGGACGACATCACCGGCGAACGCTTCATTCCCCACGTCATCGAGCCCTCGGCCGGCGCCGATCGCGCCACGCTGGCGTTTCTGTGCCAGGCCTATACCGAGGACCAGGCGCCCGACGAGAACGGACAAATGCAGGAGCGGGTAGTGATGAAATTCCACCCACGAATCGCCCCGGTCAAGGCGGCCGTGTTTCCGCTGGTAAAGAAGGACGGCATGCCGGAAGTGGCCCAGCGCATCTATCGCGATTTGAAAACTCGATTCAACGTCTTCTACGACGAAAAGGGCGCGGTCGGCCGCCGCTATCGCCGACAGGACGAGGCCGGCACTCCCTACTGCATCACCGTCGACGGACAAACGCTCACGGATGGCACGGTCACGGTGCGCGACCGCGACACCCTCCAACAGTGGCGAATCAAGGTCGACGACTGCGCGAGCGAGATCAGCCGGCTGGTCGAGACGGGCGGTGGAGCGATTGGGTAGAAACTCGAAAAAGGGGTCACCGTATTTCGTCCACACTGCGCGGACGCAGAATTCAGCGGCCAATCGGCAGCGTTCGCACGCGGATACGATTTTTTGTCACGGAAGCCACAGCGCCGGCGTGGAGTTCCGCACCGGCGGCAGCAATCACTTGCACAAGAATCGCGGCCAATTGGTCGCCTTTCAGTTCGTCGATACGAATCCGCACGACCGATGGCGACGTCGCGCAAGATGCCGCGAGCAAATGGTGAAAGTCGGCGTCGAGGGTGACGACCACAGCTTGCCGCTGATTTGCGGCGTCTAGGATTGCGCCATCGCTCGCGGAAGCCATGCCCAGGTCGCCGACGTGCTCGGCTGAAATGCCGACAGCGGCGAGATGTTTGACCGTCGACCGCGGCAGACCCTGATCCAAGAGTAGCTTCATGCGGTCGGTCGAAGTTCCACTACGCGGTCATCAAGGTTGGCGGCAGCATACTCCAGAGCCTGCCGAATGTCTTCGTCTTCGAGTTCAGGATACTCGACTCGAAGTTCGTTGCGATCAGGAAAGGTCGCCAAGGCTTCCAACACGCGGCGCACCGTGAGACGCAAGCCACGTATGCATGCCTGGCCATTGAGGAGCGCCGAATCGGACGTGATGCGGTCAAAGGCTGCCATTGCTTCCAGTCCTCAAGTGAACGTGCCTATAATTCTATCCGAATTTCCTCCTTCGACACATGGGCGTTTGGGCCAAAACCACTGATTTAAGCTGCATCCCATTTTAGTTACCTCCTTATGAAACCCGCTATCAGTCAGGTCTGTTCGCTCGAAGCTCCGTTCGAACAGGACATCGAGGACTACGCCGCCTGCGGTTGCACGGCGATCGAACTTTGGGTCGGCAAGCTCGACAAGTACCTTGAGGACCACAGCCCGAGCGACGTGCTACGATTGCTCGAGCATCACAAAGTCACCGCGCCGGTGGCCAGTTTTCAAGGCGGACTGTTGGCCAGCCAGGGCGAGTTTCGCAAGCAGCACTGGGAGGGTTTTGCCAGTCGCCTTGCGCAATGCGAAGCGCTTTCGATCCACACCCTCGTATTGGCGGCCGACATCGTCGGCCCGCTGGGGCAGCAGGACTTGGAGCAAATTCAAGTCTCGCTCGGCCAGGCCGCCATTTTGGCGGGCCGGCACCGAGTGCGCTTGGCCCTTGAATTTCAGGCCCGCGCGGCCTTCGCCAACAATTTGCAAACCGCCGCCGCGCTGGTCGCCGACGTCGGCAGCCCGCATCTGGGGATCTGTTTCGATGCGTTTCATTACTACGTCGGACCCAGCAAGGGCGAAGATTTGGGGTATCTGTCGGCGGATAACTTGTTTCACGTGCAGCTTTCGGATCTATCGGGCGTGCCGCGGGAATTTGCCTCGGACGCCGACCGAATTCTGCCCGGCGACGGAGATATCGAGTTCGGGCCGCTGGTGCGCCATTGCCGCGAGATTGGCTATCGGGGGCATGTTTCGGTCGAGCTGATGAACCCTCAGATCTGGCGGGTTCCGTCGCGTCAGTTTGGCGAGGTCGCGATGGCGGCGCTCGCCAGGGTCCTCGGTCCAAGCGACGCGCGCGGCGGCTGACGTCGCTTCGTGCCGCGATCGCTCGACGCCTCGGTAAAAACCTCGTGTCTCGGGGCGAGATCATCTTGCTTCGCGCGTGTGGCAGCGGATAATGACGGTGGCGACATCGTTTCGTCGTTGGCCGCAGGAGGGCCCATGCGACGTTTGCTTGTGGTCTGGATCTTGCTTTCTTTGGGGCTGGTTTGGGGAGCTGGTATCGCACGGGCCCAGTCCGATCGAGAAGTCTTCAAAGGGTCTCGCCCGGCGGCAGGGCCCACTCGTGATGCTCCGCTGCCCAGCGTACCGCGGCAACGCGTTCATACGCGCCTTGTTGTCCCTCAATCTCCGCCGCCCGCCGCTCAAGCGGCCGCGCCTCAGACGCAGCAGCCTGCGGTGCCAATGAATGCGGACGCTCGCGACGATCGTCATCACCATCATCATGGCCGTGGAGCTTCAAGCCCTTGGGGATTTTGGGGCGGCGGCTTTCCGTTGACCTGGGGCGGCGCTTACGCGTCGCCGTTCTTGCCGGTCTATCCGGTGGTCGTCGATTTCACGCCGCCAGTCAATTTCTTCGTTCCCGCGCCCCAGCCGCCGGCTGTTCCTCAGCCGGGTGCGCAGGACGACGACGCGCCTGCGAAGGGAAAACCCAGGCCGACGAGCGCCGAGCAAAAAGCCAAGGCCGGCAAATTCATCGGATTTGGCGATGCGAATTTCGCAAATCAGAAATATCTCGCGGCTTCCGAGCGATACAAAACCGCGGCCCGCATGGCGCCCGATTTGGCCGAGCCGCATATGCGCCAGGGGCATGCCCTGGTGGCGATGGGTCAATACGAAAATGCCGTGCAGGCGTTCAAGCGCGGGTTGAGAATCCGCAGCGACTGGAGCGATTCGCCGCTAAGTTTGGATCAACTTTATGGCCCGGATCGTCTGGCCAAGACCAGTCATATCGAGAGCCTGGCCAAGGCAGTTGAGGCCAATCCGCTTGATTCCACTCTGCTTGTGGCCCTGGGCATGGAGTTGTACTTCGACGCTCAGCGCGATCGGGCCGCGCTGTTCTTCGCGCGCGCGGCGCAGTTGGGCGGAAATGAAGATCGTTTGTTGAACGAGTTCCTGCCCAAGCCCGGGCCCGCCGACGCGCCACGGCAACCGGGGCGCAAGATCGTGTTTTGAGCCCCACCTCAACGGCGCATCATTTACGCCGCTTCCAGGTCGGCGGTAGCCACCGCTTTGTTTTCCCAGGTCTCGGTCCACAGGCAACCGGCCCAGGAAAACCCGACCCCAAAACCCGCCAACAGAGAGCGGGTGCCGGGGCGCAAGCGGCCGATTCAGACGAGTTCGACCGACTCCTGGATCATGCGCTGGAGGACCAATATCCGGGAGATGACTGGGACGAAGGACCGCTCTCGCCCTTCGTCGCACTCGACGTCGGCGTCATGTCCGCGGTGGCCGCGCTGTCCGC
>JBGQHN010000294.1:0-5301 GCA_041497975.1 Planctomycetia bacterium
AAAATGTTCCGCGACGCCGAAGTCGAGCTCACGCACCAGCAGCGTGAAAGCTACCAACTGGCCGAGAAAGAGGGCGTGTTGCGGCTCACGGAAATGGGCGAGTCGGTCTCGATCCAGCACGTCTTCGAGCTGGTGCTGCGGCTCAAGCAAATCTGCAATTTCGACCCGGCCAGCGGCGAAAGTGCGAAGTTCGAGCGGCTGGCCGCCGATCTCGACGAAGTCGCCGCCAGCGGCCGCAAAGCGATCATCTTCAGCCAGTGGGTCTCGACGCTGGAAACGCTCGCCGGGCGACTGGCCGAGTTCCGCCCGCTGTTGTATCACGGTCGGGTGCCGCAGCAACATCGCGACGGCGTGCTGGAACAATTCCGCGACAATCCGCGGCGGCAAGTCATGCTCCTAAGTTACGGCGCCGGGGGCGTGGGCCTGAACCTGCAACAGGCCGAGTACGTTTTTCTGTTCGACCGCTGGTGGAATCCGGCCGTCGAAGACCAGGCGATCAATCGGGCCCATCGCATCGGCGCAGCCGGTCCGGTCACCGTGACGCGATTCTTGTCGACCGGCACCATCGAGCAGCGGATCGACCAGATTCTGCGCGAAAAGCGGGAGATCTTCGACACGATCTTCAGCGACGTCGAACCGGCCCGCAATCTGGGCCTGACCCAACAGGAAATCTTCGGCCTCTTCCAGCTCCGCTGTCCCAGCGGCCCGATCGACCTGGCCGCGTGAGGGCAGTGGTCAGTGGCTAATTACTCGTCGCGTGCTAATCATTTTTCGTCCCTCCAGCCTCCCGCCGCTGACCTGGGGCCTCAAAAAAAGCCGCGCCTCGCGGTGAAGCGAAGCGCGGCCGAGGGCTTCCCACGGCCCCATCCCTTGGCTTGGGAAGCAGCCAGCGGCGCGGTCCTTGTTACGCCGCCGGCTGCCGAGTTTCGAATTGGTCCTCTTCGGTCGAGCCGCACAACGCCGTGGTCGAAGAGTATCCGCAGGCGATGGCCTGCGCCACTTCATCGAAATAGCCCGTGCCGACGAAACGCTGATGCTTGGTGGCCCGATAGCCCGAGTCGGCCTCGCGGGCAAACTCCCGCTCTTGCAGGGCCGCGTAGGCGGTCATGCCGCTTTTTTGATAGTCGCGGGCCAACTCGAACATCGACAGATTCAGCGCGTGAAAGCCGGCCAGGGTAATGAATTGGAATTTGTAGCCCATCGCGCCCAGCTCGCGCTGGAAGCGGGCGATCGTCGCCTCGTCGAGTTTTTTCTTCCAGTTGAACGACGGCGAGCAATTGTAGGCCAGGAGCTTGCCGGGAAATTCCGCGTGGATCGCCTCGGCGAAGCGGCGCGCTTCGCCCAGGTCGGGCTCGGAGGTTTCGCACCACAGCAGGTCGGCATACGGGGCGTACGACAGGCCCCGGTCGATGGCAATCTCCAGGCCGCCCTCGATGTGATAGAAGCCCTCGGGCGTGCGCTGGCCGGTGATGAACCGGCGATCGCGCGAGTCGACGTCGCTAGTGAGCAGTTGCGCGCTGTTGGCGTCGGTGCGGGCCACTAGCACGGTGGGCACGTCCAGCACGTCGGCAGCCAGCCGCGCCGCGGTCAGCGTGCGCACGAATTGGCCGGTGGGCACCAGCACTTTGCCGCCCATGTGGCCGCATTTCTTTTCGCTGGCCAACTGGTCCTCGAAGTGCACGCCCGCCGCGCCGTTTTCGATCATGCCCTTCATCAACTCAAAGGCATTGAGCGGGCCGCCGAAACCGGCCTCCGCGTCGGCCACGATCGGCAGAAAGTAATCGCGATCGCAGCGGCTTTCCAGGTGCTGGACCTGGTCGGCGCGGCGCAGCGCGTTGTTGATCCGGCGAACCACGCTGGGAACGCTGTCGGCCGGGTAGAGGCTTTGATCGGGGTACATCTGAGCGGCGTTGTTCGCATCGGCCGCCACTTGCCAACCGCTGAGGTAAATGGCCGACAGGCCCGCCTCGGCCATCTGCACCGCCTGGTTGCCGGTCAGCGCGCCCAAGGCGTTGACATAGGGCTCGAACGTGAGCAGCTTCCACAGCTTTTCCGCTCCGCGGCGCGCCAACGTGTATTCGATATGCACGCTCCCTCGCAGGCGAACGACGTCCTCGACCGAGTAATCGCGGCGGATGCCTTCCCAGCGAGGGTGGTCGGTCCATTCGGATTCGAGCTCTGCGGCGGTGCGATTGCCAGACATGATTCACAAACCTTTCTTTGCTGAGGAGCCAGGTGAAAAAATACATTCGTTTGTAATACTCAGGCCAAATGCCGGTATGCCGGCAGCGTAAGAAACTCCACAAACTCGGGCGCGGTCGAGATCGACAGAAACAATTCGCCCGCCAGTTCAAACTTGCTGGCCGCGTACGCCCCCGAGCCCATGCTGTGGCGCAACCCCTCGAGCTGGTCGGACAACGCCGATTGGACGAGAGGAGCCGTAACTTTCGTTCCGTCGGCAAACGAGCCGCGCGGATGGCGAATCCATTGCCAGATCTGGGCCCGCGAAATCTCGGCCGTGGCGGCATCTTCCATCAAGTTGAAAATCGGCACGCATCCATTGCCGCGCAGCCAGCTTTCCAGATAGCGCACACCGACCGCCACGTTCGTGCGCAGCCCCTCGGGCGTGATCGAGCCCTCGGGCACGCGCAACAAGTCTTCCGCCGTGATCCGCAAGTCGGGATTGCGCCTGGTGAGCTGGTTCGGTCTGGGCATGTTGGCGTCGAAAACTTCCCGCGCAATTGCCACGAGTCCGGGGTGCGCGACCCAGGTGCCGTCGTGTCCGTCCGTGGCCTCGCGCACTTTGTCGGCGCGCACCTTGGCCACCGCCTGCTCGTTGGCCGCCGGGTCGTTCTTGATCGGTATTTGCGCGGCCATGCCGCCCATGGCGTGCGCCCCGCGGCGATGGCAGGTCTCGATCAACAGCCGCGAGTACGAGCGGAGAAAATGCGTGGTCATCGTGACGCTGCCGCGATCGGGCAGCACGAACTCGGGCCGGTTGCGAAACTTCTTGATGAAGCTGAAGATGTAGTCCCAGCGTCCGCAATTGAGGCCCGCGGCGTGATCGCGCAGCTCGAAGAGGATCTCGTCCATTTCGAACGCGGCCAGGATCGTCTCGATCAACACCGTGGCCTTGATCGTGCCCTGTGCAATATCGAGCGCCGACTGGGCCAGCCTGAACACATCGTTCCAAAGCCGCGCTTCGAGGTGGCTTTCCAGCTTCGGCAGGTAAAAATAGGGCCCGGTGCCTTTGGCCAACAAAGCCCGGGCGTTGTGAAAAAAGAACAGCCCAAAGTCAAAGATCGACGCCGAGATGGGCTGGCCATCGACGAGTACGTGCTTTTCGTCGAGATGCCAACCGCGGGGCCGGACTAACAGCGTGGCCGTCTGCTCGTTGAGCGCATAGCGCTTTCCCTCGGGACTACGGTACTCGATGTTGCCCGCGACCGCGTCGCGTAGATTGGCCTGGCCCTCGAGCGTCGAGTCCCAAGTGGGCGAATGCGAATCCTCGAAGTCGGCCATGTACATTTTCGCGCCCGAGTTGAGGGCGTTGATGACCATTTTGCGATCCACCGGCCCGGTGATTTCGACGCGGCGGTCCTGCAGATCGTCCGGCACCGGCGCGATGCGCCACTCCGATCGTCGGACGGCGGCCGTTTCCGCCAGGAAGTCGGGCAGCTCGCCCGCGTCCAGTCGCGCCTGACGCGCGACGCGGGCGGCCAGCAATCGCTGCCGATCGGCGCGACACAGCCGCTCCAAGTCGGCGACGAACTCCAAGCCCTCGGCCGTCAAGATATGCGCCAGCGCGGGCGGCGTCGGGGCAAGGATTTCAACACCCTCGGGCGCTGTGCGGGTCATGGTGGCAGCCACGTCAGGTTCCCTTGTCGGAGGCGGTTTGGTCGTTCGCGCGGCCGCGGAATGCGGGCCTGACGGCGAACAAGTGGGAGTCTAGCAACGCCGTCAAGAATTGAATACAATAATCTTTTCAATGAATATCATTGTTTTCATCAATAATATAATAAGTATTGATGAGCGCTATATAACGATCAGACCTTACGGAGCCGCCGCATGGCCGTCTCTTCGAATCCGCAGTACTACAAACAAAATCGGCTGCAGCAACTGCGCGGCTTTTGCTACGCCGCGCAGGCGATGAGCATTTCCAAAGCCGCCGAGCGGCTGTTTTTGAGTCAGCCCAGCGTCTCGCTGCAAATCCAGGCCCTGGAGCGCGAGTTCAAGACCACGCTCTTCGAGCGTCGCGGGCCGAGAATCAATCTCACCCCCGACGGCAAAACGCTGTACGAACTGGCCTTGCCGCTGGTCGACCAGGTCGACGCGCTGGACGAAACCTTCGCCGCCCGCCGCGGCGACATCGAGCGCGGCAAGCTCGACATCGCCGCCGGAGAATCGACGACGCTCTATTTGTTGCCGCGGTTCGTCAAGCAGTTCGCCGAAGCGCATCCGGGCATCGAGCTCAAGCTGCACAACGTCACCGGGCGCGACGGGCTGGCGATGGTCCGTGCCGACGAAGTCGATTTCGCCGTCGGCTCGATGCTGGAAATGCACGAAGACATCGAGTACCAGCCGATGTTCACCTACGACCCCGTGTTGATCGTGGCCCGCGATCATCCCTTGGCAAAGCGGAAGCGCGTGACATTGGCCGACGTGGCCGCCTATCCGCTCATTTTGCCGCCCAGCCACCTGACGACCTGGCGCGTGGTCGACTACGCCTTCGGAAGGCACAACCTGACATACGAAGTGAAAATGGAGGCCGGCGGCTGGGAGGTGATCAAGAAGTACGTTTCCTTGGGCATGGGCATTTCGATCGTGACCAGCATTTGCCTGAGCGGGGACGAGGAGCTGGCTGCCATTTCGCTGGCCCGCTATTTTCCGAAGCGGACCTATGGGCTGGTGATTCGCAAGGGCAAGTTTCTGTCACCGGCCGCCCAGCGGTTTGTCGACCTGATGCGCGAGGCGACCAAGAAACAGCGGCTGCCCGCCGTGACCGGCAGCGCCAACCAGCTATATGGTTTTTACGGCCCCATCGACGGCCGCGCCGAGCCGAGGGCCAAACCGCGGTCCGTGCCACGCGGCCGTCGGCGCTAAGAGGCGGCTCACGCGCCAGTAGCGTGCCGACGTCGTTGTTTTGACGCGTTTGTCCACCTACGGCACGTCCGCGATGCTTCCATGGTTCGTCCTTCCGCCACGATCCGGCGACCTGATATCATGACTGCTATGGCCACCTCGCAATACGACTACGACATTCTTGTGATTGGCGCCGGCCACGCGGGCACCGAGGCGGCG
>JBGQHN010000295.1:0-5289 GCA_041497975.1 Planctomycetia bacterium
ATCGTCTGCAGGCCGGTCGGCACAGCAGCGTTGTCGAGAGTGACGTGGTCGCCTTCTTCCAGGCCGTTGATCACCAGGGCCGTCTTGGCGCTGAACTCGATCGACTCGAAATCGTCGACGAGCACCAGGCCGCGGGTCGCCGCGCTGCCGACTTCGTAATTGATCGCATTGGCCACCGCGGTGCCGTTAACGACCAACTGGGCCGCGGGAACCAGGTCGACGACCGGCTCCAGGCCCACGAAGTCGATGAGCATCTCGTCCTGAATGGCGGTGTACACCAGCCGTCCCTTGTTGAGCTCCGGCCCTGGCGTGTAGGTCACGCTGGTGACGGCAACCTCTGGCGTGCCTTGTACCACGAGACGATCCGAGCCGCTTCCGCCGTCGTAAGTGATCGGTGCATCGATCAAATCGGTGCCGGTCAGATCGACGGTCACCAGGTCGTCGCCCCCGCGGGTATTGATTTGCAGGCGGTCGCCACTTTCGCGGCTGAACGTGCCGATCGCATTGACGGTCACGGGATTCTGTAAGAACGGATTGTTGTCGGTGACTGAAAGCTGGGCGGGACCCAGCGACCGGACGGTATAGTTGTCGTCCTGGCCGTCGGTGCCCTCGATGATCACCGTGTCTTGCGCCGAGCTCACGAAATTGTAATGCGCGGCGCCTTCCAGCTCATTCGTGGCGAACGTCACCTCCACAGGTTCCAAATCACCGCCTACGTCGCCAATCTGAAAAGTCCCCAGTCCCGCGAATTCGATCTTCGGGAGCACGTCCGAGATGATTTCGTCCCACGAACGGTCCGGGGGGTTGTTGGCGCCGCCATTGGAGCGCGGCGAATTCTGCACGCGAGCCGTAGCCGGCCCCTGATCCAAGTGGACGATCAAGGTATCGACGGCATTGGGATCGCGCGGCCCACCATAGAACTCGATGATTTCCATGCCCGAAACCGCGATCCGGCCGCCAAACCCGTCGATATCCTGCTCGTCGCTCTGGGCATTGCCGCCGGACTCACCTTGATCGCGAATGATTTCCACGGTCTCTTGTCGCAGGGGACTTCCCAACATCCGCAGAGTGTCGGTGGCCGCGGGACCGCCGCCGAACGCGTCGAGGCGGATCACGCCGCCGGTCGAGATGACCAGGCCGCCATCGACGGTCAGGTCGTCGTCGCCTTCCTGCAAATCGGCGTAAACGCGTTTGGTGCCCGTAAGGCTCGTGACGTTGAAATCGACCGTGTTTGCATTAATGACCACGCCACCGCCGGCGTTTTGCACTCCCCGCGGGTCGAAGACGCGCACGAAGTCGTTGCCGGCGTCTTGCACCATGGACAACGTCACCTTGTTCGATTCTACGATCGTGTCGAACCCGGTCCGCGCATCGAAAACTTCGAGTCGGCCGCCGAAGATTCCGGCCACCACGGTCAACAGGTCGCGCCGCTCCAGCGGTTCGAGACAGGGCTGGAAGTTCCGGACCGCAGGGGCAGCGTTGCGGGAACGGGTGAGGGGCGACTGCCAGAAACGGGGGCGCCGAATGCGGGACCGCTGGGACATGGTTGAAGGCTCTCAGAGGATATCAAACGGAAATGAGGCAGGCCGCTCGTGCGCACGAAACGCAGGCCTCTCCGTTTGCCAGGTGCCCGACGCTCACTCGTCCCTGCGCAATTTTTTTCTTAATCAATTCGATAGTAGTTGGCGCTCTGGAGAGTGTCAACCAACGGCAATTTGGCGATGGCGCAGCAATCGAACCGCCTCGCCCCGCGATGCCAGACCGCAAGTTCCGCCGATGCGGTGGGCAGGGCTGCATCTTGGACCGCGACCCCCAGGATGGGGCTGCTGCCGATGCTCGCGCCAGGTCAGAGCCTCCTGTTGCGAGCCCCGTTTTCCAAGGAATTTGGGTCCGCTCGCAACCGGTTGACGCGTCGATTCGCGCAGCGACAAGCCTAGATATGGGTCTCGAAACTGTTGAATGTCTGCGTCCCATTAAAGGTGTTTGACGCCAGCAGTGAATCGACGAGCGTGTCGGTGCCGCTTCCGCCGTCGATGAGCACGGCCGCTTGAAACACGGAGTCGACAAGCTCGGCGCGATCTTGTCCGCTGCCCAAAGTGACCGATGTTTTGCCGTCAATTTCGGCATCCGCGATGCGCAACTGGTCGACGCCGCTGCCGCTCTTGATTCGCAAATCGCCGGCGATTCTCAAGTTATCTTCGATCGTCGTCGTACTGCCGCCGTCGCCATGGTCGATGCGCACGGTGCCTCCGACACCCGTGAAGTCGTGCAGCCACAGCGTGTCCAAGCCGCTGCCGTTGCGCATCACGAAATCCCCGTCGATCCCGCACTCGAAAAAGTTGCTATCGCTGCCGCCGTTGCCGTTTTCGATCTTCAGGTTGCCGCCGAGAAACCAACGGTCGGCGACGATGTCATCCTTGCCGCTCTTGTTCGTAATCTGGACGTCGCCATCCACGCCACACTCATTAGGATGCGTCAGGCTGCCGCCGTCGCCGTTGTCGATTTTCAACCGCCCGCCAATGCCTGACTCGTTCATGAAAAACTCGTCCCGACCGTCGGAATTCTTCAAAGTAAAATCTTCGTGACAGCTTCCCTCGGTCAAAAGCGTGTGGCTGCCGCCGTCGCCGTTTTTGATGTTGACCGAGCCCGTGATATGAACCCGCATGAAGAGATCGTCGAAGCCATCACCATTGGTGACGTCCAGGTCGTCTTCGACAACGTCGGTGTCGATCGTCGATGTACTGCCTCCGTCTCGGTTTTTAATGCGAACGTCGCCGCGAATCGGAGTGCCGACTACCCCCAATGTGTCAAGTCCTTCGTCGTTTTCGACAATCAGGTTCCGCTTGATCTCGCCCCCCTGCGTAGAGAGCGTGTTGTCACCGTCGTCGCCGTTGACATAGAGGTCTCGCGGCACGACAACGACATTGAGGAGCAGATTGTCGTCGCCGTTTTTGAGCAACGCGCGGATATCGCGCGTCACGCCGCTGAAGACCTTGGCGCTGGAGCTGCCGTTGATTTTGGTTGCGTCGGCCCCGCTGCTGACCCGGAATTGGTTGGGACCCAAACCGACCTGATCAATGATGATGTCGTTGTCCTGGCTGTTGCCCAGCAGCGTCAATGTGCCATTGCTGACGGCGGCCGAGACATTGCCCGCTAGCGCGAGGCGCGACTCCAGCCGTTCCAATTCGAATCGTCGAGACGCGGGACGCGATTTGCTGACCATCTGGCCCCCCCTTGAATTCAGGTGTGCCCGCCCGCAGACAGATACTCAACTGGGGGTGATGCTAGCGCGCCGCGCGGGGTGACGCAACGATTTGATACTGAAAAACTGTCGGTTTGTTGATTGTCGTAAAATCGCCGGGGAAACCGGCCCGGCGAGCAGTGAAGATGCGCACAGTTTGCGGGCGTCAAGGCGTGCCCCGCCACCCCATCGTTCGGATTTCGCCAGCGATCGGCCACACTGGCAATTGAATCTGCATTGACACGCCACGCGACCGCTTCTAACTTACCGCCCCACGCTTAAGTCACCCCTTGCCGAACGGACTCGGCAACACCCCACCGGCCACGGAGGGCCATCGCAACATGCCACGGAAGGCTCGTCGAATTCTGGCGCTCGAGGCGCTCGAAAAACGCGACTTACTGGCCGTGATTCAGGCCAGCCCCAACGGAACAAGCATCCAATCGGCCCTCAACAGCGCTCAGCCGGGCGACACGATTGAGCTGGCCGCGGGCAACTACTACGAAGACATCGTCACGGTCCGCAGCGGGAAAGCCGGAGCGCCAATCACGATTCATGGCCCGTCGACCGCCGTGTTGCACGGCGCGGGCGGGGCCCGGGTGTTCCAGGTCTTCCACGATTACATTACGCTCGACGGCTTCACGCTCGACGGCCTGGCGGGCGATCCCAACAAGGCCGCAGGCTACCGCGACAAGTTGCTCTACGCCATCGGCACTTCGCCGCAGAACGGCGTCGAATATTTGCGCGTGTTGCACATGACCTTCCGCAACTCGGGCGGCGAAGCGCTGCGACTGCGCTATTTCGCAAAACACAATGAGGTCGCATATAGCACATTCGAAAATATCGGCGTGCACGACTTTCGCTTTGCCGCCGGCGGCAAGAACGGCGAGGCCATCTACCTCGGCACGTCGAGCGAGCAGTGGGGCGACGGCAAAAACCCCACAAACGAGCCCGACCAATCAACCGACAACTGGATTCACAACAACACGTTCAATACGCGCGGCAATGAAGCCGTGGACATCAAGGAAGGCGCGTTCGGCAACCTGGTGGAAAACAACACGGTCACGGGCCAGATGGACCCCGAGTCGGGCGGCCTCGATGCGCGCGGCGACAACAATACGTTCCGCTACAACACGGTCTACGGCAACAAGGGCGCCGGTGTGCGCCTGGGCGGCCACATCGTCAACGGCCATCAGTACGGCCAGAACAACAATGTCTACGGCAATGTGATTCGCGACAATGCCGGGGGCGGAATCAAGTTCATGGTCTCGCCGCAGGGCAATATTTCCGGCAACACGATGAGCGGCAACGTCGGCGGCAACGCGGTCGGGTCGTTCGGCGCTCAATTCAAGCCCACCGAAGGCATAGCGCCCGATCCGGGCCCCGGTCCGCAGCCCGATCCTGGGCCGGCTGGGGACCCTCAACCGACTCCCGATCCGCCACCCACCGATCCGCCCGCCACCAGTGGAATTCTGCAGCCCGTCTCCGTCACGGCCAAGAGCCACGACGGCAATGTGCCGGGCAATACCATCGACAACAGCCTCGGCACGCGGTGGAGTGCGCTAGGCGACGGGCAATGGATTCAGTTCGATTTGGGAGCCACGCACATGCTCGAGGCATTGTCAGTGGCTTTCTATCAAGGCGCAAAACGAAAGGCCTACTTCGACATCGAGGTATCAGGTGACGGCGCGGCTTGGACGCGCGTTTTGCAAGCCACTTCGAGCGGCAACACCGATGCCCAACAGCACTTCGACTTCGCCGACGTCGCGGCGCGGTACGTGCGCATCGTGGGTCACGGCAATAGCCAAACGGCCTGGAACAGCCTGACGGAAGTCGACGTTTTGGGCCGCGATGGCTCGTCGAGTGAACCCCAGCCGCCCGGTGATCCCGGCCCGGCGCCTGATGATCCACCGGCCGCCAGCGGCATCCTCACGCCCGAGGCCATAACCGCCAAGTCGCACGACGGCAACGTTCCGGGCAACGTCGCCGATGGCAACCTGTCCACGCGCTGGAGTTCCGAGGGGGATGGTCAATGGATCGAATTCGATCTC
>JBGQHN010000296.1:0-5280 GCA_041497975.1 Planctomycetia bacterium
CACGAAGTCTACAATCTCGCGGCACAGTCGTTCGTGCCCACCAGTTTCCTGCAGCCATTGTTGACGGCGGAATTCACCGCGCTGGGAGTGACGCGGATGCTCGAAGCGATTCGCTTGATCGATCCGACGATCCGCTTTTACCAGGCCAGCTCCAGCGAAATGTTCGGCCGCGTGCGGCAGGAGCCGCAGAACGAAGACACCCCCTTCTGGCCGCGCAGTCCCTACGGAGTCGCCAAGGCCTACGGCCATTGGATCACGGTGAACTACCGCGAAAGCTACGGCATGTTCGCTTGCTCGGGCATCTTGTTCAACCACGAGTCGCCGTTGCGCGGCAAGGAATTCGTCACACGCAAGGTGACCGACGCGGTGGCGCGCATCAAGCTGGGCCTGCAAGACAAGCTCAAACTGGGCAACCTGGATGCGCAGCGCGATTGGGGTTTTGCCGGAGACTACGTCGAAGCAATGTGGCTCATGCTGCAGCGTGACGAGCCCGAGGACTTCGTGATCGCCACGGGAATCAAGCATTCCGTGCGCGAACTGGTCGACGAGGCCTTTGGGTACGTGGGACTGGACTGGAAAAAATACGTGGAAGTCGATGCGGCCCTGCTGCGCCCGGCCGACGTGAACACGCTCTGCGGCGATGCCAGCAAAGCGCGAGAAAAACTGGGGTGGAAGCCAAAAGTGAGCTTTACCGAGCTTGTGGCGATGATGATTGAGGCCGACTTGGAGCGAGTCGGCCGCGCCGCGCGAGGCTGATTCGCACCGGCCGCCCCCACGCTCGGAAAATCGACCGCCGAGCGGCCGGCCCGATGAATCGCATTTATCGGCCGTCCATGCTAGTCTTGAGAAAGCCATCGACAGGCACACACGAGGGACGTTAAAGCTCATGAGAATCGCAGTCGTGGGAACCGGCTACGTGGGACTGGTCACCGGCACTTGCTTTGCCGAGAGCGGCAATCACGTGACGTGTGTCGACATCGACGAGCGGAAGATCGCCCGTCTGAAGTCCGGTGAAATCCCGATTTATGAGCCTGGGCTTAGCGAGCTGGTGGAACACAACATGCAGGCTCGGCGGCTGCACTTTACCAGCGATCTGGCAGCGGCCGTGCGGACGGCCAAACTGGTTTTCCTGGCCGTGGGCACTCCCAGCGCCGAGGACGGCTCGGCCGACCTGTCCGGCCTGTGGGCCGCGGTCGATCAACTGGCCGATCATTTGCCCCCCGACGCGATCGTCGTCACCAAGAGCACCGTGCCGGTAGGCACGAATGCCGCGATCTCCGAACGGCTCAAGAATCGGACGGGTCGCGCGTGCGACGTGGCCAGCAACCCCGAGTTTCTCAAGGAGGGGGCTGCCATCGATGACTTCATGAAGCCCGACCGGGTGGTTGTGGGCGTGCGCCGTCAAGAAGTGGCCGAAGTGCTCCGCGAGCTGTACGCCCCTTTCTTGCGGACCGAGAAGCCGTTCTTGGTCATGTCGCCCGAAAGCGCTGAAATGACCAAATACGTGGCCAACGCCTTGCTTTCCACGAAGATCAGCTTCATCAACGAAGTGGCCAATCTGTGCGAGTGCATGTCGGCCGATATCAACGACGTGCGGCGCGGCATCGGCCATGACAGCCGCATCGGCTTTGCGTTCTTGTTCCCGGGCGTCGGCTATGGCGGCAGTTGTTTTCCCAAAGACGTGCGGGCGCTCGCCTGGCTGGCTCGCCAGGCCGGCATCGACCCGCTCATTTTGGAAGCGGTCGATGCGGTCAACACGCGTCAAAAGGCCATCATGTTCGACAAGATCGAGAGGCACTTCGCGGGCAAACTGGCGGGCCGGACCGTGGCGGTGTGGGGTTTGGCGTTCAAACCGCGCACTGATGACATTCGCGAGGCGCCGGCGCTGGCGCTCATCGACCGGCTATTGGCTGCGGGCGTCAAAGTGCAAGTGCACGATCCCGAAGCCATGGGGAACGTGCGGCAAACCTATGGCGAGCGGCTATCGTACTTCGAGCAACCCTACCCAGCGCTGGAGGGAGCGGACGCGTTGGCCATCATGACCGAATGGAAGGAGTTCGTGCAGCCCGACTTTTCCCAGATCCGCTCGCTGATGAAATCGCCCGTGATTTTCGACGGCCGCAATCTTTACAACCCGGCGCACATGCAAGCGGCCGGCTTCGTCTATCATTCCATCGGCCGGGCCAGCGTGTCGTAGGCCCTGAAGCATCAGGCCTGGCTGGCGCCGTCCAGTTGTGCCCAGCGGCGAAACTCGGCCTCGTCCAAGAAAACTGCTTCGCGCGTGAGCTGGAACATCAGCCTGGTTTGGGGCCAGCCGAGCGCGGCCAGGAAGCGATCGAACTGGTCCGGCGGACACGTGCCATTGAGGTCGACGAACAACAATCGTTCACCGCGATCGTAGAGATTGCCGTCGATTTGCCAGGCTGGCGCGCCTTGCGGCGAAACCCACACGAACGAACCGTCGGCCTCGCAGAACATCCGTTCGAGCGCTTCGAGCCGCGTGCGAGCAAGCTCGAACGGGCAATCCATCGTGGTGGCGCTGAGCGCCTCGCGAGCGACCTGCAGCGTGCGCACCGCGCGGCCCGCCAATTGGATTTCCGCGCCGGCCGTCGCGCCCGGCGGCTGAGCGTGGATGGTGATATAAAACGAATACATCATGGGCACACGGCCAGGCGAACTATGAGTCATTTGATGCCACGACTTGGGCGGCCACCCAATCCAGGTAATTCTGGTTGCCGTCGACCACCGAGAACGCCAGGATCTCCGGGACCTCGTACGAGTGCAACGCGCGGATGGCGTCTTCGACGGCCTGGTAGCGAGATCGCCTGGTCTTGATCGCACACGTCCATTCCTGGCTCGATTCCAAATTGCCTTGCCAACGGTAGATGCTTGAAATCGGTCCAAACACTTGCACGCAAGCCGCCAGGTGGCGAGTCACCAAAGCGCTGGCAATCGCGTGGGCCTCGTCCTTGCTGGAAGTGGTCGTGACAACTTGAATGATCTCGGTCATGACGGCGCCTCGTGTTGGAGTTCGAGCCGTTCGAGTTGAACGGCTGCACACCAGTGTAACGGATCAGGGCAACTTGGCTCGACGTCACGAGCCGCGGGCGGATGAAAAGCGTTCGTTCCAAATGGCCAAGCCGATCACGAGCGAGCCGACCAGCAACAAGCGGGCGTTGGCGTTCAGTTGCCACGGCACGTCGCTCCAGGGGACGTAAATCTTTCGTGAAACGAACTGCAAACCGATATCCAAAAGCGACATGATCGCCACGCCCAGCAGAGTTCGGCCCAACCCGCCCGATCCGCCGGTAACGCGCGTGCCGCCCACCACCACGCAGGCAATGGTTTGCAGCTCGATGCCCATGCCGGCATTCGGAACCGCCGCGCCGCCGCGCGCCGTATAGACCAAGGCGACAAGCGCCGCGAGGACTCCGTTGGCGACATACAGCATCGATTCGACTCGGCGCACCGGCACGGCGGCAAATTCGGCGGCCAGACGGTTTTCGCCGATGGCGAAAACGTAGCGACCGAAGCGAGTGTGGTGCACAACGATCCAGGCCAGGAACCATACGGCCAAGAAAAGCAGCAATTGATGGGGCACCCCGAACCACGAATCCTGGCCCCAGGCGGTAAAGCTGTCCGGCAGTCCGGCAATACGCTCGCCATGGGACAGAGCCATCGCCAGACCGGCAAAAAGCGCCATCGTGGCCAGGGTCGCCACGAGCGGCGCGACGCCCAGCGCGATCAGAGCGGCGTTGACGGTGCCGCAGGCCAGGCCCACGCCCAAGGTTGCCGCCGCGGCGATGCTTACCGGCCAGCCCTGACGCCAAATGAGTCCGAAGCTCACGCTGGATAGCGCGATCATCGAACCGACCGAAAGGTCGATGCCGCCGGTCAGCACGATCGCGGTCATCACGGTTGCCAAAGCGCCGATTTCGCCCCAGGGCCGCCACATGTCGAGCACGGCCGCAGGGCGAGTGACCTGCGAAGCGACCAAAGCGGCTGCCGCCGCCAACAGTGTGCACGGCAACAAGTAGGGCGCTGCGCGGCGGAGAACAATGCTCGTCATCACTCGAGTTTCCTCCAGGCCCGATCGGTCAGCACCGCGGCCAGCAGCAAAACACCGGTGATGAGCGCGTAGTGGTGGCCGGATATTTGCCACAGCACGACCGCGTTGTAGATCGAGCTCAACAGGAGCGCACCCAGGCACACGCCCAGCACGCTGCCACGGCCTCCGGAGATCGAAACGCCGCCGATCACCGCCGCGGCAATGGCCTGCAGCTCATACGCGGTGCCCATGCCGGACTGCATGGCCCCGGTTTGCGACAGTTCCAAGACCCCGGCCAGCGAAGCCAACAACCCACCGGCCCCAAACGCCAACAGCCAGGTGCGCGCTTTGGAAATGCCGACCAGGCGGGCTGCCGTGGGACTCGAGCCGAGGGCCAGCACGTGCCGTCCCCAGCGGAAGTGCGACAGGCCAAGGTATGCCGCCATCGCGGCCAGAGCGCCGAGCACGACCGAAGCGTTGATGCCGAAACGCTGCACGCTCGACCACTCGGTGAACGCGCGTGGCAGATCGGTGATTGTGTCGCCGCCGGTGATCGAGATCAGCAGTCCGCGATAGATCGTCATCGTGCCCAGCGTGACGACGATGGGATGAATGCGTCCCGCGATGCTCAAGGTGGCATTGGCGAGCCCCAGCGTCGTGCCGACCGCCAGTCCGGCCAAAATTCCCAGGGGAATTGTGGCGGCGGCTGGGTACGGAAGCTTCAGCACAATTCCCGTCACGGCCGCCGAAAGAGCCAATTGCGACCCCAAGGAAATGTCGATGGCGCCGGCCAAAATGATAAACGCCGCGCCGAGCGACAAGATCGTCAACACCGCCGCGCTGGAAACGAGGCCCAGCAGGTTGCCCACGGTGAAAAACGAATCGGTCGAAAGACCGAGCAGGATGAACATCGCGGCCAGCGCCGCGGCTAATGCCATTTCACTTCGTACCACGGGCCGAAATCCGCGGCGGCTGGCCCACGCGGGGGCCGGAAGGTCCGACGCGGGCGCCGTGGGCAACGCGGCGACCGTGATCGTTTCGGGCGTGGTTTCGGCCGGAATGAATTGGCCGGCGACTCGTCCGGCGCGAAACACGACAATGCGGTCCGAGTGCTCCATCACTTCGGGCAAATCGGAACTGATCATTACGACCGCCGTGCCATCATCGGCCAAACGCCGCAGGATACGATGGATTTCGGCCTTTGCGCCGACGTCGACCCCGCGCGTCGGCTC
>JBGQHN010000297.1:0-5272 GCA_041497975.1 Planctomycetia bacterium
GAGCATGCGCACCTGCTGGGCCTCGCAGGCCGCGCGCAACTGGTCGAGCGTCGAGATGTTCAACTCTTTGAAGAGCGTTGCCGCCTTCTTCGGGCCCATGCCCGGTATGCGCAACAACGTCAACGCGCTCTCGGGCACCTGGCTTTGCAGCTCTTCGAGCAAAGGCAGCGTGCCGGTCGCGAAGAGCGTGATGATCTTGTCGGCCAAGTCCTTGCCCACGCCGGCAATATCGGTCAACTTACGCGCCTCATCGGCCAGGATTGCCGACATTTGTTCCGGATAATCGCGGATGGCGCGAGCGCCGTTGCGATAGGCCCGAACACGGAAGGGATTGGCGTCCTGAAACTCGAGCAGGTCGGCAATCAAATCGAAGACTTCGGCGATGCGCACATTGTTCATGGCCCCAATATAAAGCATCAACTCGCGGGCCGCACGGGCGCCGACTTAGGAGCGTGCGCGCTAGGGCAAATGGCCGTCGGCCGAGTTGCTATGGGGCGCCTGCGCTCCGCGTGGGACGCAAGCAAGCGAACAACCCGCACTCCGCCTCTGACCAGGCGAAGCAACGGGTTGAGGCGAGGGTCTTCGGTCGACGCGGATCTGTCGTACCGGCGCGGTTTAAGGACGCGCCGACCGCCAGATCGTATCCGCTTGCTTGTACGTTGTCGTTTGGGATACGCTCGTGGCCGAGACCGGTCTGACCGCCAAGGCTTGCCGCATCGGCAGGGCCGTGATGCGATCCTGGTCCTCGGGATCGAGCCCTCGCAGCACGCCGTTGGTGTTGGATTTTTCCGGTTCCGACTGGGGCGGCAGCAAGAGTCGCGATTCCGGCGCGGGCTTGTTCGGATCCGAAGGATTGTCAAATGTCTTGTCTTGCGGCGCGTCGGTGGCGGGTGGCGTCGCATTGTTAGCGGGTGGCAAACTGCCGGCCGGCGCGCCCGTGGAGGGCGCGTAAGTCGACGGCGAAGGAACTGACGGATACGCGGCCGCGGGTGGCACGCCTTGAGTGGTCGGCGGGTAATTCAGCGAAGGCGCCAGGCTGGGCACGGCCGCGCCGGGAGTACCCACCACCACGCCGCTCGTCATGGGAGCGGCCGCGGACGCTCCGCAACAGGGCGCGGGCGCGGCAACGGCCGGAGCAACCATCGCCGGAGCATAGTAGGTTGTCGCCGGAGCAACGGTGCCACAGAACCCACAAGCCGGTGCGGCCGCGACCACCGGACGGTAGGTCGTGTACGGCACCAGGCGGGCTTGTGGGACGTACGACACGACCGGCCGCATCACCGTCGTCGCGCCGCCGCAGGCATCGCACGCGGCCACGGGCCGATAGGCCACGACTGGCGTGTTGACGTACACCGTGCGATAACACGTTTGCGGCATGTAGTTGACGGTCTGTCCGTAGCCGGCCGGAGCATAGGCGGCCGTGTACGGCGCATAATAGGTTGTGACCGGCGCAGCGCCGAACCACCGGTTCCACCATCCGCAGTAAGCGTCGGCTCTCGCGGGCGAGAGCGACAATACGGTCAGAACCATTAACGTGCCACGGACTGTTTGACCGATCATGATGGTTCACTCCCGCGAAATGAATGGAACTTACTTCGTGTTAACCGGGGACCGGCGAAAGTGTCAAGCTACTGTCGCGCGCCCGCCGCAATTTGGTGGAACTTTTCAGTTAGGCAAGTTTGACCTGACGGTTCGTTCATCCGGTTTCGGTAATCTTTAGCGTGACGCCAAGCCTACGCTGCGTGCTAGCAAAGCTCGCAGCCGGACCGCGCCGGGCATGGCCGCGAAAAATGGCCTGGAATAATTTAGGCCAAAAACCAGCGGCGAGCCGCCAAATCTCGACGCTGTCACGACGCTCGACCCGTTGTTTTCGCCTCGGCAGCGTCAAGGCCGCTAAACCCGGAGCAATCGTCACTGACGACTACCCATGGACACTTAGAGAGCGTGGATCCTCAGGCGGGAAGTGCCGCATCGTGCCGACTGGCACGCTCTGGTTCATGGATGAACCGCTGGTCCGCGGCCGCGGGGCGCTTAGTCGGCACGCTCGCGTTACCGTTTGGCCGAGGTTCCGCGAAGCTCGTACTCGTCATACAGCGCGAAGAGCATCTCGCGAACGTCGCCGTCGGCTGCCAGGAAACGCTCCGTGACCGTTTGGCGGCTGATCGTCTCATCGCCCGAGGGCACTAGTCGCGCGACGACGGCCTGGGCCACCTCGACGCTGGCACGGGTGCAAAAGATCGTCGGAAACCCGACGTCGCGATGCGCCGTCACGAGCACGGCCCAATCGTGGCGGCGGCAGCGCACCGCGATCAGCCACCGGCTCCAGCGGCTCAGTTGCTCGTAGCCGTCGATGACGATCATGTTGGCGCCGGCGCGCTCGGCGGCGCTGGCCCAGCCGCGCGGCAGCCCGCGCTGGCCGTCGCGCAGACGGATCGTCCATGTCCGCCGGCCGGCGCGTTTTAGCGGATCGGCAAGCGCGGCGATCAGCGTCGATTTGCCGGACCCGTGGTCTCCGATAATCTGGCCACGCCAGGCGGCGTCGCGCAGTCGTTCGATCAAATCATTCGCGCGCTCTCCGTTAAGAAACAAAAAACCGATCGCGCCGGGGCGGATGCATTTCGTTGAAAATGGATTGTGGCGCGGAAGCATCGATATTTCGCCCGTCAGGTTGCCGCGGCCTGGGGTTTAGGCACCGTTCCCAGTTGAAACGGCACTTCCAGCGTCAGATCCTTGCCACGGTCGAGAAACACTCGCACCCGCACGCACCAGCGAATCTTGACGATCAAGCCGGAATAGCTCAGAGGGCTGTTGGGCAGCGGAGTGCTGAAGTGTCGCGGCTGGCGAAAGTCGAACGCCTCGCCGGAGGCCAGGTCAAAGCGTTCAAAAAAGTGAACCGACATGTCCTCGTCGCCCTTCCCCTCGGTATGCCACAACACGGAAAGCTCGATGGCGCGCACGTTGTTGCTCGAGACGCCCTCGAGACTGAATTGACCGGACAGCGTCTCTGTCGGGTGATAAACGCGCGACGGTTCGGCCAACGACAGCCTGATGCGGGGCGAGATCATGAGTGCACGCGGCCGTTGGTGGCGGGGTTCACGACGATTTGAAACTCGCGCTGGTAATCGGGCCATCCGACGACGCTTCCCTTGACGACCAGCTTCCAGCTAACTTCATTGTGATTGGCGTGAAAGGAGTGCATGGCTCCCTCGGGCACGCGGATGCGGCAACGGCTTTCGAACGGCAGCCCTTGGTGGATTTCGAAGTTGGCGCGCACGAAACAGCGATCCTGGTACACGCGCCTGATCTCGGTGCGCGTGTCGGTGCCTTGGCGGAATGTCGCCTTTTCATCGCACGCCAGCCACACCTCGAGCCAATTCATCGCCAGCCTGCCGGCTTGCGACAGAAACAATTCGTAGGGCTCGCCCGGCGTGAGCGGATGCGCCGAAATCTCGATGCGCGTCGGCCCAACCCCGGTCGTGACCATGATCTGGCGAATCAAGTACACCAGCAAGCAAGCGCCGGCGATCGCGAACGGCGTGATGAACAGCGTCAGCATCCAATCGGGCTGACCTCGCGCGAAACTGCTCGCGGCCATCACCACAAATATCGCGACGATGCCGTTCCAAAGCAAACAAGCCATCGACGAGGCAAACAGGGTCCAGCCGGTCGTGGTGGCGATCGGCAGGCGATAGGCCAAAGTCGTGCCGGGGCTATTGGTCAAATTGGCGTCGGTGGGCACCGTCGGAAAACCGTGCCCGTTGCCTTCAACCTCGAACAGATCCAACTGGGCTGCCCGCTGCGTCAACAACGCGCGGCGTTCCTCAGAGGCGTTCCAATGGATCAGCGTATAAATCAGCCGACCGCCGCCGATGATGATGAACGACAGCGGGATCAACAGGGAAACGTACAACCACAGGCTATAGCCCCGAGCCAACACCACGCGGTGCGGGTCGATGGGGTCGTACCAGCACGGATACTGGTGGCCGACTTCGAAACGGTCCAGGACGGCTTTGACGGCCTGCTCGTCGGCCGTATAGAGCTGCGTCACGTCGTAAACCGCCTCCTCGAGAAACTCCTGATCATCGACTTTGTAGCGGATGCGAAATTCCGGTCGAAACGCGGCTTCGTTGTGCGCGCTCGAGCGGCCAATCTGCTTGTCGAGGACCATGCACCTGGTCGGCGCGAACTGCCGGTTGGCTCGCCATTCGGGCCAGATCAGGGCCGCCAACATATACGCGAACGCGCCGCAACCCACGATGAAGAAGGTCCCGAAAAACAGCGCTTCACCCAAGCTACCGACCGTCTTCGACCCGGTTCGCCGGTCGCCTCGTTTCTTCTCGTAGAGTCTGAAAAAGCGGGACAAGCGCAAACATCCTTTCCAGTCAGGCGCCCTGATAAGTCGCTGCGCCGTTGCCACCGCCCCGATTTGGCCCCCCTGGCGGTCTCGTCACGCGCGCCGGCGGACCATTATAATCGACGCCGTCTCGAAACCCCGGCGGGCTGCCACGGATCGCACGAGCGGTGCCGCGCACGGCTCGTGCCCCAGGACGCCCGGACGTATGAATCGGCTAGCGGGTCCCCTCGAAAAATCGGGACATGCTCATCGTCGACCGGGTCGTTTGGCGACGGCCGGCGTCAGGGGGTCGCAATTGCACTCTCACGATACATAGCCCCGATGGCCCGCCACTTTTATACCATACGGCCGTATTGTGATCTCCTGCATCCACGAGGACAACCGCATGAGACGTTCAGCGACGACTCGACATCGATCACTCGGCCCCGCCAGGACGTGCCGATCCTTGGTCGCCCTGGCGTGCTGGTTCGCGGCGTCCGGCGCCGCCCTGGGCGGCGATTGGCCGCAGATCTTGGGGCCCGAGCGGAACGGTCGGGCCCAGGACGAGGAACTGGCTGAAAGCTGGCCCGCGGGCGAACCACGCACCGTTTGGACCAAGCGCGTCGGCCACGGCTTTGCCGGAGTGGCGATTCGGCAAAGTTGGCTCGTGCTGTTCCATCGGGTAGGCAACGAACTTGTGGCCGAGGGTTTGGAGGCCGCGACGGGCAATCCGAAGTGGAGATCCGCGGTGCCCACCACGTACGTCAGCACCATCTCGGCGGATGATGGCCCACGCTGCGTGCCTCTCATCCACGACCAGGTAGTCTATCTGATGGGGCCTGGCGGAGAACTCTCGTGCGTGAAGCTCGACACGGGCAAGCAGGTTTGGTTTCGCAACGTGTACCGGGACTTCAAGGCCCCGGAGGGCTATTTTGGCGC
>JBGQHN010000298.1:0-5238 GCA_041497975.1 Planctomycetia bacterium
AACCTGGCGCCCCGACAGATGACCTTTGGCACCAGCGAAGGCATGGTCGTGGCAGCCGGCACTGGGGGACAGGAGATTTATTTGCTCAGTCCCGATTCGGGGGCTGAGCCCGGTCAGCGGGTGCATTAAGATGCTCCGTGGCTCGCTGATTCGCGTGATCGATGGCCACACAATGGTAATCCAGCCAGGAGTTCTCCACTCATGACCGCACTGCTACTCGGAATCTTGCTGCTTCCCGGCGCGCCAGTTCCTCCGGCAGATGACATCGTCGCGCAATTCGAAGATCGCTCTTTCACGGTCCCCGACGCCCAGCCCCCGCGCTCGGTGCGCTATCGTCTGCTCAAACCCTCGGTGGTCGAGAAGGACAAAACCTATCCGGTGGTGCTCTTCTTGCACGGCGCCGGCGAACGGGGCGACGACAACCGCATTCAGCTTTTGTATCTGCCCGAGTGGATGACGCAGAAAGAGTGGCGCGAACGGTACCCTTGCTACCTCATCGCGCCGCAGTGTCCCGCGGGCAAATGGTGGACGGGCGCAACGCGCGCGAGCGACACGTCGGGCACGTCCGATCCGGCCGCCTCTGAAAGCGAGCTTGCCTTGAAGATTCTCCGTACGCTGTCGGCCGAGTTGCCGATCGACCAGCGACGAGTGTACTTGACGGGCCTGTCGATGGGCGGCTACGGAAGCTGGTCGCTGGCGGCCAGGCATCCCGAGCTGTTCGCGGCAGTCGTGCCGATATGCGGCGGCGGCGACCCGGCCTGGGCTGGGCAACTCAAGGACGTGCCGCTCTGGGCCGTTCACGGCGACGCCGACCCGGTGGTTCCGCCGCGCCGGTCGCAAGAGATGATCGACGCTCTCAAAACGGCCGGCGGCAGTCCTCGCTACTCCCAGCTCAAGGACGTCAAGCACGACAGTTGGACGCCGGCCTACAAGGACCCCCACGGCGTGCTGGAGTGGATGTTCGAACAGCACAAGTGAATTGCCGTGCGGCGATCAAGTCGTCTTAACGAAACGGCTTCCAGACCGGGCGATCCGGTCGCGTGGCTTGTCGCAAGGATTCCGGGGAACCCGCCGCGGCATTCTGTCCCGCTGCGTCGCGCTCATCCCCAGTCGCCCTATCCCCGGACGCCGAAAAGTCGCGCGGGGCGGCCGCGGTAGGCCGCGACGACTTGAGCCGTGAACGTTTCGGATTCTCATTTGGGGACCAATTCTTCGTCTGGCGATCGACGCGCGGCGGATCCGACGCCGCGCGCACTTCGATCGGAGCGTCGGCATTGATCTTCGTGCCGTCCGCCGTCGTGAAGCGAACGAACAGTCGCAGGTCACGATTTTGCGGCGGCCGTCCCGGCCACGGCAGCTCGAAATGCAGGCCGCTGCCAAACGCCGTGTTTTGAAAATGGTTCGTGACTTCCCGCGACGCGAAATCCCAACGCGCTACCCGCGTGGCATCTCCTTCCAGCGCCGGGTCCATCACCACGACGGAAACAGCGCCGGGCGTTTTGACCAGCTGGCCTTGCGCGTCGCGCGGCTCGACGACGACCAAAATCCCTTCGTCGCCGTTGTGGCCGTCTCGGTCCATTCCGCCCGTCAACCGCTTGTTGATGACCAGTTGCGTGGGCTGGCCGTCGACGAACGTGGACTCGTCGCCCCCGGGCATCTTTTCGGTCGGCGGCGTGTCCGAGGGCTCGGGAAGCTCGATGATGGGCGCTTCGAGCTTGGGTGCCTTGCCGCGCGGCGAGCGGCGCGGCGTCGCGCTATCGCCGGGCAATTCGAGCGCGGGGCCGCGGCTGTCCGCGCCGGGGCCCCGGTCCCCGCCGGCCAGCTCTTTTTTCAGCGCTTCGTTTTCGCGGATCGTCGCCTCGCGGGCGGCGTGACAATCGTCCAGCAGCGCCTGCAAGTGATAGACCTTGTCCTCCAGCATCCGCGACTCTTGCTCCAACAACACCTGGTTGGGGTCCGCGCGACAGCCGAGCGCCAGCAAGGGCAATGCAACCAGCGCGATGTGCAACGTTCTCATGTCAGCCTCATGCGACAGAAATCGTTTGCGATCCAGCTTTGCGGCGCGGTTGCGCGAATGGCGGGTGGGCCTTGACAAAGGCCACCACGCCCACGCGGCGCTTGCGCGACGACGCTTCCTTGTTTCGTCTTGTTGTCACCGTCGAGGCAGCCTTTTGGTGCGGGAAGTGAGGCTGCCCGTGTATTCGCCAATTACGCGATGGGAGTTGCTGTCTGGTTAACGAACCGGTTCGGCCTTGGTGCTGGGCTTCATTTCCATGTGCTCGATCACCTGATCGATCAGCTTGTATTCCAAGGCTTCATCGGCCGACATGAACCGGTCGCGATCCGTGTCGCGCTCGATCTGCTCGAGCGGATGGCCGGTGTGCTTGATCAGGATGTGATTGAGCTTGTGCTTGATCTTCTTGAATTCCTTGGCGTGGATCATGATGTCCTCGGCCGTGCCTTCCATGCCGGCCAGCGGCTGGTGGATCATGATGCGCGAGTTGGGCAGCGCGCTGCGCTTGCCCGGCGCGCCGGCCGTCAACAACACGGCGCCCATCGACGCGGCCTGGCCGATGCAATAGGTCGCCACGTCGCACGTCACGAACTGCATCGTGTCGTAAATCGCCAGCCCGGCGCTGACGCTGCCGCCGGGCGAGTTGACGTACAGGTGAATGTCCGCCTTGGGATCTTCCGACTGCAGGAAGAGCAATTGCGCGACGATTGAGTTGGCCACCTCGTCACTGACCTGCGAGCCGAGAAAGACGATGCGGTCCTTCAACAGCCGGCTGTAAATATCCATGGCCCGCTCTTCGCGGCCGCTCTTCTCGATAACGAAAGGAATCAGAGGCATGGTCGTGTGCTTTATGTGCGATATTCGGCGGCTCACAACGAAACCGCCGGCGGTGGCGGAGGGGAAAAATCGCCCTCCGAATCTATCTGGCTAATCTTTGTCTTCGTCCTCGCCTTCGGCCAGCGTGGGCGGTCGCGTCAAAATGTCGTCGACCACGCCATATTCCTTCGCTTCGACCGCGGCCATGTAGTAGTCGCGATTCGTATCCTTGGCGATGCGTTCCAGCGCCTGCCCGGTGTGTTGCGATAGAATCTGGTTGAGCACTTCGCGCGTCTTGAGAATCTCGTCGGCCTGGATCTCGATATCCGAAACCTGGCCCCCGACCTGGCCGTAGGGTTGGTGAATCATGACCTTGGCGTGCGGCAGCGCGTAGCGCTTGCCCTTGGTGCCGCCGGCCAGCAATACGGCTCCTCCGCTGGCGGCCAGACCGACGCAGTATGTGGCCACGGGGCACGTGCAAATTTGCATCGTGTCGTAAATGGCCAGCGTGGCACTGACGCTGCCGCCGGGCGAATTGATGTAAAAATGGATCGGCTTGCGGCGATTTTCGCTCTGCAGATACAACAGCTTCATCACAAGTTCGTTGGCGTTGCCGTCGTGTATCTCGCCTTGCAGAAGAATGATGCGGTTCTCCAGCAGCAGATCGCCCAGCGTCATTTGGCGCTGACGTTGATAATCGCGATAGGCCATGTTCCGTCCTTCGACTGGCCGCGAGGGAATTCCCATGCGCGGCAGTCAGTGCTTTGTTTCGTGGCTCACGCCGCGGCCCCAGACCGCGCTAAGTCCGCCTGCGACGGGCAATCGCCGGCTGCTTGCTCCCCGGCGGCGGTCCGTCGTTCCTTTTGGTTTAGTCGCGTTCCTTTGACGTGCGCAACGGTTCGGCTTCGCCAGGATGCTTGGCTTCGGGAATCGTGGATTCCGCTTCTTCGCCGCCCGCCGATTGATCGATGGCTTCGGTGTCCGTGCCCTCGGGCTTGTAGGGCACATCTTTGAATTGAGCGTGTTCGCGCACCAGGTCAATGACCTTGCGTTCGATGATTTGGTTGCGCAGCGAGTCCATCAGACCGCCCTTTTCCAGACGCGCCCGCACGCGCCGCACGCTTTCGCCGCTCTGGGCGGCGATCAGCGTGATTTCGGCCTGGTGGTCCTCGGGGCTGGCATCAAACTTCTGGTCCTCGGCGATCCGCTCGAGAATGAAGTGTTCCTTAAGCGCCCGAGCGGTCGAGGCCGCGCTGTTCTGTCGCAATTCGTTTTCGTAAGTCTGGATTTCGGCGTCGGTGAAGCCGTTGCGCCGCAACTCCAGGACCGCGCGTTCCAGCTCGCGGCGGCTCTGCCGGCGAAGCAGTTCGGGCGGCAACTGCCAGTTGGCGCTCTGGGTCAACGCGGCCGTGATCTGCCGGCGGGCTTCCTGTTGTTGATGGTACTCGAGCTGCCTCGTCAAATCCTCTTGGATCGCGTCGCGCAGCTCGCCTTCGGACTTGTATTTGCCCAGGTCGTCGAGCAGCTCGGGCGTCAGTTCAGGTATCTCGAGTTTCTTGACTTCCAGGACTTCGAAGACCGCAGTGATTTCCTGACCCCGCAGCGCTTCGTTAGGGGCATCGGCGGTCAGCTTGGCAGTGGCCTCGCGGGTCTCGCCGGCCTTCACGCCCTTCATGGTCTTGTCGAAGTTCTCGATCTTTCCGTCGCGGAAACTGAGCACCGGCCGAATGCGGATCACTTCCTCCGAACTCGATGACAGTTCCACGGCTCCGTTCTTAAACGTCAAGTTGCAGCTAATGTAGTCGCCCGTCGCGGCCGGCCCGTTGAACGGAACCAGCCGGCCGTGCCGAGCCAGAACTTGTTCGAGCCGTTTGTCGACGTCCTTCTTGCTGAATTCTCGCACCGGCCGCTCGATCTTCAATCCCTTCCACTCGGGCAGGTCGAACTCCGGTCGTACTTCCAGGTCAAACTCGAAGGTCATCGGTCCGTCGTCGGGAAGCTCCACGGCCAATGGGTCGAAGTCGGGCTCGCTGATCGCCGAAAAGCTCCCATCGTCGGTGATCTGCGTCATGCTATCCATCAGCAGCGAACCCTTGACCTGATCGCTCACTTCCTTGCGGAAACGGGCCTCGACCAGCTTGCGCGGCGCGCGGCCGGCGCGGAAACCCGGCACGTTGGCCGTTTCCATCAAGTCGCTGAAAGACTTGTCGAAGTAACGTTCGATGTCCTCGCGCGGAATCGTCACCGTGATGTGTCGCTGACAAGCCGAAGGGCTGTCCACCTTGATCGAAAGGTTCAGCTTCTGCTCTTCGACTTCGACAGGTTCGTCAGCCACTAGCTCAGGACTGTTTTTCTCGGAAGGAACCATCGTAATCCGTTATCTGCAAGCCCATAACGCGCAACCGCGG
>JBGQHN010000299.1:0-5230 GCA_041497975.1 Planctomycetia bacterium
AAAGAGTACCCACTCCTGAAACACCCACGCTGCCAGCTTCGTCAACAGCTCCTCAAGAAACGACTTGCGCCTTAAGTTGATGCCATTCGGGACATTCTACTTTTCCATCTTCGCGCCTGCCCCGCGCGACAGCCCCTTACTTCCCCTTGGCCGTCATCTGCCAGATGCGCACGGTCTTGTCCTCGTGCGAGGTGGCCAGGCGAAGCTGGTCGGGGTGCAGATCGAAATCGCGGCAGATGTCGGGCAGTTTGAAGTCGAAGAATTCGTTCGCCTGCTCGATTTTCCAGAACAGCACGTGCCCGCCGTCGTGGCCGCCGCTGGCGCCGATCACGTATCCGTCGCGATGATAGCGCACGTTCCAGATCGGCCCTTTCAGTTTTTTCTCAGTGACGTGTTGCTGCCGCGCCTGGCCCGTTTCCACGTCGATCACCACCACCAGCGGAAAGCCGATGCCGGCAAAGGCGTTGGAAACTTCCGTGATGCCGCCGCAGGCCAGCAGCTTGCGGTCTGCGCTGAACGAAATACCGCGCACGCCGCCGATATCGGCGCCAAAACCGGCGTCGTACTTCCACAGGGCCGCGGCGTCGAACTGCCGCAGTTGCTCGCAGGTGGCCACGTCCCACTCGCGCACCACGCCCTTCAAATCGCCCGACACCAGCGTCCGGCCGTCGGGATGAAAGGCGACGTTGTACACGTGGTTGGCATGCCCGATGCAATCGCCAAACAGCGTGCCGTCGGTCGCGCTCCAGATTTTCACCAGGTTGTCGTTGCCGCAGGTGGCCAGCAGGTTGCCGTCAGGGCTGACCGCCACGGCGCGCACCCAACCCTGGTGAGCTTCGATGGTGCGCGCGGCGGCGGGCGCCTCGGAGGTGATTTCCCACCAGATCACGCGGCCGTCGTAGCCGCCGCTGTAGAGCGTACTGCCGGATGGGTGAAATGCCAGCGCGCGGACCCAACTGTCGTGCGCCACCAGCGGCGCCACCTTGCCCGAGGCCAGGTGCCAGCGCTGGATCGTGTTGTCGTAGGCCGTGGCAAACACGAACTGCCCGCTGGGATCGAAGCGGCAGCTCAACAGGGGGCTGGCGTGCTTGAACTCGGCGACCAGGTGCGTGTCTTGCGGAACAGCCTTTGGGCCGTCGGACGCGGCGGGGGTCGTGTTCATGTCAGCAGCTCCGCGATCGGCGCGGCCGCCGGATCGGCAATCGGAATGCTGCGGCCGCCGGCGTCGAATTTCGAGGTCGAGTCGACTCCCACGGCCCGCAAGTACGTGTGGAACAAGTGGCCGTGGTCGACTTGCGCATCGACGACTTCGGTGCCGTTGTCGTTGGTCTTGCCGACCAGCCCGCCCTCGTGGATGCCGCAACCTCCCAGCACCACGCTCCAGGCTTTGCCCCAGTGATCGCGGCCGAAGAAGCGGTTGATATGCGGCGTGCGTCCGAATTCGGACATCACCACCACCAGCGTCGTCTTCCACAGTCCGCGCTGGACCAGGTCATCGACCAGCGTGGCGAACGTGCGGTCGAACTCGCCGAGCTGTTCGATATGGAAGTCGAAGTTTTCGTTGTGCGTGTCGTAGTTCGAGTGGTTCACCTGCACGCCGCTGACACCGTGCTCGAGCAACCGCCGCGCCAGCAGGCAATGGCGGCCGAACTCGTGCGTGCCGTAGCGCTCCAGATCGGCGGCCGGTTCCTTGCTCACGTCAAACACGTCGCGGCGCTCCATGAGCTGCCGCGCGGCGTCGAACGACGAGACGAAGGCGTCGCTGTCGGCCGTGCGGCGGCGCAGGGCAAAATGTTCGTTGGCCCGCATTCGGAACAAATTGCGCTGCTGGTCCGACGCTTCGCTCAGGTTGTCGGGACGGGCCGTGTTTTGCGGCGGATTGCCGTTGCCCAGCGTAATGCTGGCGTACTTCGGTCCCAGGAAGGCCGCGTTGTTGCTGGCGCCGCCGCCGCCGCCCGAGGCGATGTGGATGTGTCCCGGCAGCGGAGAATTTTCCGGCGCGAGCACTTTGGCCGCCACGGCGCCCAGGTGCGGATAGTCCGCCACGGGGTCCTGTCGCCGTCCGGTCGTCATGCAATAGTGACCCTTGCCGTGGTCGTCTTCTTTCGTATTGACGCTGCGCACCACCGATAAATGATGCATCTGCTTGGCCGTGTACGGCAGTAGCTCGCTGATGTGCAGGCCTGGCACGGACGTGGGGATGGCCCGAAACGGCCCGCCCGTGTCGGTCTTGGGCTTGGGATCCCAACTTTCCAGTTGGCTCAAGCCGCCGGCCAGCCAGAACACGAGAATATGTTTTTGCGTGGCGGCCAGCTCGGGCATCGCCGCCTCGAGCACGCGCGGAAAATTCGCGGCGGCCACTGCGGCCGATCCGGCCAAGGTGCCCAAGAACTTTCGCCGCTCCAACAAGTGCTCCGGAGACTGGCAGGCGTAATGGCACTTCATAACCGTTTCCTCCTCAGTGCAGGTCGATCGTGCGCCGGAGCGCGCGACGAAATCTTTTCAACGAGCGAACCAGACTCCAGTTAATTCCTAACTCGATCAGTGATTGAAACGGAATTCGGCCGACGCCAACAGCGACCACACCATGTCGCGCGCCGCCGCCGCGCGGTCCGCCTTGGCGCCTTCCCAATAGGCGGCCACCTGAGCTTGCTCATCGGCCGTCGGCCGCCGCGTGAGCACGCTTAAGTAAAGTTCCTCGGCCACCGCCGCCGGCTGATCCATTTTGGCCAGCCGCTCCGTCAGATTGTTCCCGCCGGGATTCAGCCAGCCGGCCAGCAGTCCGCCGTTGGCCAGGAATAGCGCCTGGTGCACGGTGGCTTGAAACGTGGGCGCCTGGCCGGGTTGCTGGCCGAACAGCGGCACAAACGGCGCGATATTGCCGCGCAGCTTCTCGTCGATCCGCTGTTCCAACAGCCGCTCGGCCTCGCGCGCGCGGCCCTCGGGCGGAATGCTCGCGTTGGCCTCGGCGTCTTTCGCGGCCTGCTCGGCTAGCGCCGTCCGCTGCGAATCGACTTGCCCGACGGCCTGCATCGTGGCCCAGGACAATTGCTCGGGCGAGAGCGGCTTGAGCGACGCCAACGTAAAGCGAGCCGTCGCGCGATCGACGAGCGCGCTATAGGCCCGCTCGACAGCCAGACGATCGGCAGCCGCCTTTTCGGCGGCCGTTTTTGCCGCCGTCTCGCTGTGGGCCAATTGCTCCGCGGTGGTCGTCATTTGCGACTTGAGCGCGGCGTGCTGATCGGCTGCAGCCAGGGCTGCTGCCTGTGCCGTGTCGGCGGCGGCCACCAGCGCCCGGCAATCGAGCGCCGCCTGGGCATCGGCGATGCGCGCCCGAGTTTCGCGATGGCCGGCCTTGGAGGCGCGGAATTTTTCGAGCGCTTCGCGCGCCTTGGCGTCGGCCGCGTCCAGGCCCGTGCGGGCGACGGCCACCTCGGCCACCGCCGCCGCGAGCGCTTGATCGGCATCAGCCAAGCGCAGGGACGCGGCCTGCACCTGCGGCGTCTTTTCGCTGACGAGCTTTCGCGCGGCCGCCAACTGGGCGTCGATCTCGTCGGTCCGCGCCTTGAACTGCGCGGCCGCGTCGGCCAAGGGCTTGTCGTCGGGCAGCTTGGCCACGGCCGCTTGGGCCTTGTCGCACGCTTCGACAAGCGCCTGGACGATGTCTTGCTTCGCCGACACGTCCTTGATTGCCGCGGCCAGCGCGGCCGAGATTTCATCGGACGCCTTTTTGGCTTCGGCGCGGGCTTTTTCCGCCGCGTCGCGCGTCGTGGCGCGCTGGGAGAACCGCTCGTAGGCCCCGTTCAACTCCACGCCGGCCTGGTCGCTGGCCTTTTCCATCGGCTCCAACTCGCCCTCAAACCGCTGCGCTTCAGTCTTCCAGGCCGCCAACGCCGCCGCCAGCACCGCCGCATCCAACTTCATGTCAGCCGGTTCCAAAGCCTGGCTCGACCGCTGATACGCACGCGCCAGCGTCAACTCGCGCAAAAACGCCTTGGCGTCGAACTTCATCCGCGCCAGCTCGTCGGCCAACAGCGCCAGCAACTGCGATTGCACGGCCGGGTTGCCGCTGTGCTCCACGTCGAGCGGGTGCACCAGCCCGCGGCCCATCATCAGGGCCCACAGCCGGTTGGCAAGGTTGCGATTGAACGCCGCGTTCGTTCCGCTGGTGGCGCCCGCGGCCAGTTGCGCGCGGCGGCTGTACTTGGGAACGCCCCGCACGCCCTTGGCCGGCGCGACGACGTATTGTTCTTCCTTGCCCAGCGCCGGCTCGCTCACCGGTCGGCCCTGCGGCAACTTGGGCACGACGTGATCGCGGGCCTCGCCGGTAAACACCGACTTGTAGTTCACCTCGCCGTCGGCGTTCTCGGCATAGTACACTTTATTTTCCTTGGCGTTCTCGAACAGCACGCCGCGGTTGACGAACGCCATCAGCCCGTAATAGTCGGCCTGCAGGTAATCGTCCACCAGCGGATGGTCGTGGCACTGCGCGCACTGCAAGTCGCGGCCGAAGAACAATCGCCCCACGTCGCGCGCCAACAGGTTGGCGTCGCCCTCGCGATCGAGATAAAACTTGGCCGCCGGCCTCAGGCTCGGCTCAGCGCCATCGGCGCCCAGCACTTCGCGGGCGAGCTGATCGAGCGGCTTGTTGTTCGCAAAGCTCGCACGCAAATACTCCTGCCACTCGTCCGCCAAAACGTTCCACTCCGCGGCCGGCAGGCTCTTTTGCCGCCGGCGCTCCATCAGCATCACGTCCCACACGCGCTGCATGTGTCGCGCAAACTGCGGACGGTCCAACAGCCGCTCCACGAGCGCCTGGCGCTTGGTGAGCGCCGGGTCGTCCAAAAAGGAGCGCGCCGCTTGGGCGTCGGGAATGGTGCCGTTCAAATCCAGATACGCCCGCCGCAGAAAGTCGGCGTCCGAAGCCACCGGTGCCAGGCCGGCGGGACTGGCGGCCTCGACCAGCGCGTCGATCCGCTCGTGCAGCGGCGGCTCGGCCGCCGGATCCGCGGCAACGACGCGGCCCAAGGCGGCAAACAATGCCGCGCTCGCCGAGCACAGACGCAAGCAGCCATGGATCGCGTTTCGAGGCATGAAAGCGCAGCTCCTGGCCAGTGCCCTTAACAGGCAATTCCCGACCACACCCACGACGAACGACACCTTCCGGACGCGTTTTGGCCGGTGGTATGACCTTACAGGCAGGACGTTTCCAACCCCGCGCCGCGGCGCT
>JBGQHN010000300.1:0-5206 GCA_041497975.1 Planctomycetia bacterium
AAAAGGTCGATTACCCTTCCAAGACGGAGGGGAACCTGCTGACGCCGCTTTGGTTCCAGGAAATGCTCGGACGATTGCAGTTCAGCGAGCACCGGCTGCTGCCTAGCTGGTGGCTCAGCTCGGGGTTGCTCGAGGCCGCGCGCACCGATCCGACCGAAGCGTCTTGGGCGGAAAGCCTGCTGTTTCTGTCACTCTTGATTTCCAATGCACTGATGCTGCGCGTGGCGGCCGTCGCGCTGGGCGCGAGAATCTATCGCACCAGCTACAGCGAGTTGCGCACCGAGCGCGCCCGCCGCCGCCCGAGCAAGCGTTTTTGGCTGGATCGCGCCGTGATGCGCTGCACGCCGCTCTTGACTCACCAAATGCGCCTGCTGATCGTCAAGGACCTGCGGCTGTTTCGCCGCGACCCGGTGCAATGGTCGCAGTTCATGATCTTCTTCGGCCTGTTGGCCCTCTATTTCGCCAACATTCGCCGTTTCAGCTACGACGTGAACTACACGGCCTGGGTGAACATGATCAGCTTCTTGAACCTGGCGGTCGTGGGGCTGATTCTCTCGACGTTCACAACCCGATTCATCTTCCCCATGCTCAGTCTTGAGGGCCAGAGGTTTTGGGTCCTCAGCATGCTGCCGATTCGGCGCGATTCGATTCTGTGGTGCAAGTTTTTGTTCGCGGCGGCCGGTTCCGCGATTCCGTGTTGCTTGTTGATCTTGCTGAGCGACTTCATGCTCTCGATTTCCCCACTGATCGTGGCGATCCATCAGCTCATTTGCCTGTTGCTGTGCGCCGGGCTGTCGGGGATCGCGGTCGGCTTGGGAGCCAAAATGCCGGACTTGCGCGAGGAATCCCCCTCGAAAATCGCGGCCGGTTTCGGCGGAACCTTGAGTCTCGTCATCAGCGCCATCTACATTATCCTGATCGTTCTTCTTACGGCGTTGCCCGCGCACTTTTACTTGTCCTCGCTGCAAACCGACGCGGCTCCCCATTGGGTTTCCGGCTGGCTCGTGGCCGGCACGGCCGGCGCATGCATTACCGGGCTGGTCGCCACGCTGGTGCCGATGACAATCGGCCTGCGCGCATTTCGCAAGCTCGAGTTCTAAGCCAACTCGCGTGCGGCATATCTTACCGCACGCATTGACCGTTGAAATTCAGCTTGCTGGCTCGGCGCGCAATCTCGCCAGCGTGCTGCGATACCGGCTGCGCGCATCCCAGGCGGCCCACCCCAAATAGATATTGGCGCCCAGCGAGCAACACAAAAATACCATGGCGGTCACAAACGCGAACCAAGGTCGGCCTGGCTCGGCATCGGCGCCCGAGGCCGCCGGTCCGCTAGGCGGCTTTTTTGTATGCACCGTTTCGGGTGGGGATTCATAAGTCGCGTTCTTCAACAGATTTGGCGAATCGTCCGCCGTGTGCAACCGCTCGGGCTTGGTCGGCTCGTTATTCGTCTCTCGACCGGCACGCGCGCCCTTCTGGGTCGAGTCGGTTGTCTCCGGCAACGTCACGTCCGGGCGACGCTCCGCGTGAGGAGGGCCTTGTTGACCTAGCGCCACTCCCGTGTCGTCCGTTGGCCGCGGCTGACCGCTCACGCGAGCCAGCTTGCCCGTGCCAACCAGCAGCCGATATCGCCGCACGTTCAGTTCTGGGGGAACCACGCTGAAAATCTCGTCCTTTCCCTCTTTCAAGACGTCGAGCAACTGGGGCTCGATTTGAATCGTGTATTCGTGGCCTCCCTCGGGCAGCGGTTCCCAGCCCACTTCAATCCCCAAGGTGGCAGCCGCGACGAGTATAAATAGCGAGTTCATAATGATTTGCCCCGACGCACGTTGGTGATGGCATTTACCGTGTCATCCTAGCCCGCAGAATGCTTCCAGGCAAAGCCGCCCGATGCGGCGATGGGCCCGCCGGCCCTGTACAATGGACGCAAGACCCTGAGAAGTCGGCCGAGCGTGCCTTGAATTTGTCGGCCGCGAGATTGCCCGATTCGTCTTGTGCTGTTGTGCGTTCGACGGCACAATAGCCGGCCATTCACCCCCCCCAGCCGCTGAGGAACGACGTGACGCCGCAACGCAGGAATTGGGTCCGCTGGCTCCTGGCCGCCGCCAAGCTGGCCGTCTGCGCGCTTTTGTGTTGGTTCATCTACGCCGCCTTTGTCAGCGGCAATCAAAAGCTTGATGGCCAAACCTGGCGCGTCGAGCCACAGTGGCTTGTTCTGTCGGGTGTCTTGTACTTGCTGGGCACGTTTCCCTCGGCCGTCTTTTGGTACGTCGTTCTCCGCCGCACCCACCAAGAGGTGAAGTTCGGCGAATCGATCCGAGCCTACTACATTTCGCAGCTCGGCAAGTACGTGCCCGGAAAATGGATGGTCATTCTGCTTCGCCGCACTCTGCTCCGCGGCCGCAACGTGGAGACCACGGTCGTGGCGGCCAGCGTGTTCTTCGAGACCTTGACGATGCTGGCCGTTGGCTCCGCGATGTCCGCGCTGGTGCTGCTCGTCTGGCATCGCCAACAAACGATTCTGATTGCCACGGCGGTTGGCTCAACGTTCTTGCTGGGCATTCCCACCGTGCCGTCGATTTTCCAATGGCTGATTCACGTCTTGCGCGTTGGCAAACTGAATGCCACGGCCGGCGCCCGGTTCAGTCAGATCGGGTTTCGGGTTATTATGACAGGCTGGCTCGGAATCTCTCTCGGTTGGTTCGTGCAGGGCATGGCGCTGTGGGCCACGTTGCGGGCCTTGGGCGCCCCGGTCGAAGGCCCGCTGTACGAGCTTTCTTTGCATACCACGTCGGTTGCACTGGGCGTCGTAGCCGGCTTTATTTCGCAAATTCCCGGCGGATTAGTCATGCGCGAGTGGGTTTCCGGCGAGCTCATGGAACCGCAATACGGGGCCGCGATAGGAATGGTCTCGGCCGTTATTTTTCGACTGGTCCTGCTAGTGTCGGAGCTGGCGATTTCGATTATTCTATATGCGGTGGGCTGGCGCCGGCTCCGCGAGCCCGCAGCGGCAATCAATGCCGAATTGACGGCATCATCCAGCCGCTAGGAATGTCGTCCGCGTGACTCTCTCCGGAGCCTTCACGGCGACGCGCGGGCCGCCTCTTTCCCTATTGCCGCTCACTAAACATCTCCGAGTGCTTCGCGCACATGCTGTCCATCGTCATTCCCGTTTGCGACGAGCGAGAGAGCCTGGATGCTTTGTATCGCGAACTGGCCGATGTGGCGCAAGCCAACGGCTATGACCTGGACATCGTATTCGTCGACGACGGTTCGAAGGACGGCTCCTGGGACGTGATTCGCAAATTGGCCGGCGAAGACCCGCGCGTGCGCGGCATCCGCTTTCGTCGCAATTTCGGCAAGTCGGCTGCTTTGTCTGCCGGTTTCGAGGCCGCCACCGGCGAGCTGGTGATGACGCTCGACGCGGACCTGCAAGACGACCCACGTGAGATTCCCCGATTTTTGACCGCGATCCAGCAGCTGGACGTGGTCAGCGGATGGAAAGAACACCGCCAGGATCCGTGGCATAAAGTTCTGCCGTCGCGCGTGTTCAATTGGCTCGTCAGTTGGCTGACTGACGTGCGTTTGCACGACCACAACTGCGGAATGAAGTGCTATCGCCGCGATGTATTTCGCGAAGTGCGCCTGTACGGCGAGTTGCATCGATTCGTGCCGGTCCTGGCCGCGGCCCGCGGATTTTCCGTCGGAGAGATCGTGATCCGTCATCGGCCGCGCAAGTTCGGCCGCTCCAAGTACGGCATGCGGCGGTTCGTCAAGGGCTTTCTCGATCTGTTGACGGTCAAGTTCTTGACCGGGTTCCAGCAACGACCGCAACACTTGCTGGGGACGATCGGTTTGATCTCGTTCGTATTGGGCGCGCTGGGGCTCGGATACTTGAGCGTGTACTGGATCCTGGGGCAGTTGTACCCCGAGTGGAGCTTGATGCCGTTGCACCAGCGGCCGGCCTTGATCTATTCCTTGGGAGCGCTGCTGCTCGGTGGCCAATTGATGTCGATCGGTTTTCTGGCCGAATTGATCACCGCCTATCACCTTCGCGACGCCGACACGTATTCCATCGCCGAACGCACGGCCCAGCGCGCGGATCAAACCAAGGCCCCCACATGAACAGGACTGTTCAGTTTTTCAAATTGGGTGCCACTGCTGGCTTGTCCAGCAGTGCCTTGTTGTCGCAAAGCTCACGGCGATTCGCACGGTTGGGCAAGCCAACCGTGGCACACGGACCCGAGCGAATGTGAAACACTGCGGAGCCCTGGGGCACATGAACGATTCAGTTGACTCTTCAGCCGAGCTCCGCTGGAGCGTTTACCTGCTGTTGATCGCCTTGGCAACCGGCGCAGTGGTCGGCCGGATCATGGCAGTCACCTCGGTCGATAAAGACTGGCGCCGCCAGCGTCCGTTCTTGAGCGCCAACGACCGCAGCCGTTGGGTGACCGCGCGCGCGTTGGTCGAGCACGGGACCTATGCGATCGACGACATTGTCGTCGAGCGCGGCTGGGACACGATCGACATGGTCAAGCATCGCGGCCGCGATGGGCAAGATCATCTCTATTCCAGCAAGCCGCCGCTGCTGGCCACGATAATGGCCGGCCAGTATTGGCTGATTCACCGGCTCACGGGCGCCACGCTGGCCGACTCACCCTACGAGATCGGCCGCTTCATGCTCGTGACCAACAACGTCCTGCCGCTGCTAGCCTACTTCGTGCTTTTAGGTTTTTTGGCGGATCGTTTCGGTACCACCGATTGGGCCCGAATCTTCATGATGGCCGCCGCCACGTTTGGCACATTTCTGACGACGTTCGTGGTCGCGATCAACAACCACATTCCGGCGGCGGTCTGCGTGGCGGTCGCATTGTATGCCGCGGTTCGCATTTGGCACGACAACGCTCGGTCCTGGCGCTACTTCGCCATCGCCGGCTTCTTCGCGGCCTTCGCCGCCGCCAACGAACTGCCCGCGCTGTCGGTCGTGGTTTTATTGGGAGCCGCTTTGTTGTGGAAAGCGCCGCGCGAAACCATGCTGGGTTACTTGCCGGCCGCGCTGCTGGTTGGCGCGGCGGCGGTGGGCACCAACTACATCGCCCACGACAGTTTCCGCCCGCCCTACATGCATCGCGGCCAGACCGACCCCTCGGACAACTGGTACGACTATTCGTACCAGCGCGACGGCAAACTGCGCGATAGTTATTGGCGC
>JBGQHN010000301.1:0-5179 GCA_041497975.1 Planctomycetia bacterium
ATCCTGGCCGTGGCCACGCATCGACTTGGCCAACCGCTTCTCGAACTTTACGACGTCACAACCGGCGCCGTGGTTCGCGAACTATCGGGACACGTGGCCGCGATTGAGAGCCTGGCGTTCTCCGACGATGGGCGGCTTTTGGCGTCGTCGGCCGGCGATCGCACGGTTTGTGTCTGGAACCTGACCGATCTCGATCAAGTCGTCGGCGTTCGCGGCACGCTGACGGGCGTCGTCTTCGAACCCAAGGACAAGTCGTTGATCGTCGCCAGGATTGCTCCTGACAGCCCCTACGACACCGCCCAACTCGCCGTCGGCGACACGCTTGTGGGCTGGGATCGCGAGGGGCAAGTCGAACCGTTTGGCTCGCTCGTGGACTTTTATCTGCAACTGTCGCGTTTGAAGCCGGGCGAAACCGTCACGCTAGCGCGCCAACGCGGCGATCGAGCAGCGGAGACGGTCCAGCTTGTGATGGGACAAGGCACCGACGAACGCAAACCGCTTTTCACGCTATTCATTACTCGCGGCGAACCATCGAACTGGATTGGCTGGAGTCCGCTGGGTCCCTACGAATCGAGCGGCGAGGCTGTCGAGCAATTACTGGGGTGGCACTTCAACACCGGACAGCCGAAAAATCCGGCCCGCTTTGCCACGGCCGGCGAATACCGACATCTGAGGCGCGAAGGGCTGCTCGAGCACCTCATGAGCCAGGCGACGCTGCCCGACCAATCTGCGCGTGCACTCGATCGGCCGTCCATCAGTATTCGACTGAAGCAACCCGGGCAGGAAACGGTAAGCGCCGACCAGCAAGGACCGCTGAGGCTGGTCGGCCAGGAGGCGGAGCTGGAGCTGGAAATTCGCTCTTTGGCCGCCGACCAGGTGGACACGGTTACCTGGCGCGTTGGCCAGACGCAACCGAAACCCTTGGAGCCGATATCTCGACAGGTCTGGTCCGCGAGATTATCCGATCTGCCGCTCGAGCGTCGAGCGTGGCAAGTGAATCTGTCGCTGACAACTGCCGAGGCGCAGCCACAGACCTTTACCGAAGATGTATCGCTCGTTTATCAGCCGCCCGCGCCGGTATTCGAGCAGGTGCGTCCGGCGGCGGAGCTAAGCACGACAAAGGACCAGTTGCTGGCGATTTCCGCCGAGGTGCGGTCGCTGGAAAGCGCGACAGCAGGACTGAACGTCAGCTTGACACATACGGCCGGTCAGCGCGAAGTGCTGGCCAGGCAGTTCTCTGGCGAGGGCCAGTTGAAGGTCGACGAGAGCATTGATTTACAGCCGGGCGACAACACGATCACCTTGACGGCCACAAACGCCAGCGCGCCACCGGGTGAGGAAGCACCGGAACGGACCGTGCTCGTGCGGCGAATCACTTACAATCCCGCGGCGGTGCCAGCCGCTCAATTGCTGGTCGAGGCGGTCTTGCCCGACCGCGGCGAACGACGAATGCTCACCAGCGACCGGAGTCAGCCTTTTGTCGTCGATTCACCCACGCTGAGCCTCGAGGGACGGATCGGGGCGCAAAAACCGCTGGAACAGGCCGAGTGGAGCCTGGACGACAAGCGCACGCCGTTTTCCGGATTCGCGAAGAGCACCGTCGCGCGGCTGAACGTCAGAGAATCGATCGCGCTTACTCCGGGACCACAGCGGATTGGTTGCGTGGCGCGGGCCGAGCGCGGTCTGCCGACCGAGGTCAGCCTGACAGTCGACTATCGGCCGCGACTGGGCGAAACGTTCCTCACTGCGCCCCGTGCCGACTCCGAGTTCTTCGAAGGGCGCGATCCGCGTCGGATTACGGTCTCCGGTCGCATCGGACCCGCGGAAGACAAGCGGCCTTGCCAGGCGGTTGTTTTGTTGAACGGGCAGGCCGCCGGCGAGCCGCTGGCGATCGACGAAGGCGCGGAGACATTCTCGACCGAGGTGGAATTAGGCAACGGCGACAATCGCATCCAGGTGCAGCTTTCCAACGCCTGGGGGGCACGCTCAACCAGTGAAGCCGTGCGGGTGAGATATTTGCGACCGCCGCAAATCGTCGACTTGTCGGTGCCGAAGGTCGTGGACGCGCCGCTCGTGGACGTCAGCCTTACCGCCGAATCGCCGAGCGACTTACAGTTGACCGGCGTCAAGATCAACGACGCCGAATTGCCGGCGGGCGCGGCGGTGATCGAGCGCAATGCCGATAACCCGTCGCGCTGGACGATCGTGGCTCGCGACGTCGCGCTCGCTGAGGGCGTCAACGAAATTCGCCCCCTTGTGCGCAACGACGATGGCTGGTCGATGGTGACGAAAACAGCGCGCGTGGAAGTCATGCTTCCACCTCCGCCCAAGGCACAGATTGAACTGGTGTCGCCGCAAGTCGATCGGACGGTGGAATCGTCCCGGCTCGACCTGCAATTCGCGATACGCTCGCCCAGCCGGCTCAAGCGCGTCGAGGTGCGCAACGGCACGCAGAGCGTATCGGCGGTTGACGTCAGCGCGCAGATTGAAAATCCAGACGCCGGCCGCGGCGACAAGTTGTCGGCGTTCAACCTGGAAACGACCGTGCGCGTCGACCTTCAACCGCGCGACAACCAGTTGCGAATCGTTGCCGTCAACGACGGCGGCGAAAGCCAGGAGTCGCTCACGGTCACCTACGTGCGCAAACCGGTTGAAGTGGTCATCGACCGTGTGCAGTCGCAGCTCAAAGGCGAAAGCTCGCTGGTGGCCGAGGTCCAGGAAGGGGGCCGGGTCCGGTTCCCCGGCACGATGGCCGAGAGCAGCCTGTGGCTGCACGGACGCGTACGCTGGCCCGATGCCGCGACACAGCGGCTGAACCAGGTATCGGTGGTACAGGTGTGGGTCAACGGTTTCCTGCAGCAGCCGGTGCCGCTCAAGCCCCCGCGCGCGACGAGTCTCGAATGGGCATGGAAAGCCAAGATTCGCCTGAATCGTGGCGGTGAAAATGACGTTTCGGTGCGGTTGCCGGACGTCGCCCGCACGGCCGACTGCCGCTTGGACTTCAAAATCGACTGCTCGAAGCCCGACGAGCGGCAGCGGCTGCACCTGCTCGTCGTGGGCGTCGGTGAAAAGGATGCCCGACAGCTCGAGACTCTGGCGCTGCGCGCGGTGCGCGGGCGGCGCACGACGGGCGACCAAATCAGCACGCCCGCGTTTGCCAAGGGTTGGATTTACCTTCTCAGCGGATACGTCAATCGAGGGCGCGTCACCGCACAGCTCGAGCGCATTCACCTGCGGGTGGGCGATCCGGCCGATGCCGGCGCCGACGTGGTGATGATTTATTATCGCGGCCAGGAGAGCATCGACGATCGGGGGCAGTTTTACCTGCTGACAAGCCAGAGCCAATACGATCCGGACATGCGCTCGTCGGCCGTCAGCGGGAAGGACTTGTCGGAACGCTTTAGCAGCGTTCCCGGGGCGCAGCTTTTTTTGTTGGACGTGCAGCGACGCATGCAGGCCGGCACCGGCCCCGCGATTTCAACCAGCGCAGCGGCATGGCCCTCCGAGCCGCAAATGGCTGCCCTGCGTTATGCCTGGCTGAGCAACGACACGGCCCCGGCCGATGCGCGCCTGTTGGTCGCGTTTGACAACGCGCTTCCCCGCGCGACCCGGTTGGGAGAGATCGAGAGCGAGGTTTCGCGCGATTCCCGCCGCGCTCGCCAGCAATATGGGCAGAAGTTTCAATACGAGCCGCGCGTGCCCGAGGCATTGCGGTATCTGGTGCTAGCCAAGTCGGTAGCTGCCGCGGACTAATCACCAGTCGCGGATTTCTCGACGTCAAACTTTGCGCTGTTTATGCCACTTGCAGGAAAACTGGGCATATTCGGCGGACTACACTTCCTTGCCCATAAACGTGCGAATTTAAAGTACCGGTGACCGATACGGTTTGTGGACTCGTATTTCTGGGCCGTATTGGATCGCATTCCCGGCATCAAACCAAGGACCGGGAAAGCCACCACTCAAGGAGGAAGGCATGGCGGGCCGTCTCTCGACGATAATGCTGCGACGATTTGCCGCGGCGACAACCTTGGCGCTTGTGGCCGGCGCGGCGACCAGCGCTAGTGCGTATGAATATCAGCCTTTGCTGAGCGGCTCGCGTATCGGAGACTATCTCGCTGCCAAGACCGACTCGCTGCTGGTGGGCTATAACTGCCCGAGCTGCAGTCCCTGCCAGTGCGAACCGGGCGCCTCGGCGTCTGGAGACGATATGGCGCGTGCCGAAGACACCCCGGCGCTCGACCGCGCCGGCGCGTCGCCGGAACAATTCGGTGGAACCGGCTCCAGCACGTTCACGGTCAACGACGCGGTTGGCGGATACATCGACAATCCGATCGTCGGTACCTGGTTCCGCGCGCGATATGACGTCGCCGTCAACAATCCGCATCCGGACCTGGCCGAGTTTTTCTATGCCAAGTACGGGCTGGCCGGCGGTCCTGGCGTTGTTCCTCCGCCCGGGTTCAATGAATCGCCGACCTCGGCCAACTTCCAGGTCGGCTCGTTTTATCTGGAATTGCTCGTTGCTCAGCGCCTCTCGGTGTTTGCCGAATTGGCAATCCAGCGAACCGATATCTTTTTTCCCGACAGGAACAACACGGGCGCGGTCGCGGTCATCAAGAACGGCGGCTTGGGCGATACGATTGCGGGCTTCAAATATGCCATGTACACCGATGAATGCCAGTACCTGACTTTTCAATTCAAGACCTATGCTCCCACCGGCGATTCTCATCGCGGGCTGGGCACGCACCACACCAGCCTCGAGCCGGGGCTGTTGTATTTGCGACAAATCACCGACCGCACCTATTTCCAGGGCGAGCTGCGGTACTGGATCCCGATTGATGGGACCGATTTCGCCGGCAACATCCTGCGCTACGGAGCGGGCGTGGGCTACGACATAATTCCATCGTATCGTGACACGGGGCCGTTCAACCCCTACGTTTCCACCCGGGGCTTGCGCGTCACGGCCGTCACGGAGTTAGTCGGATGGAGCGTCTTTAACGGACAATTCACACCGCCGGCGCAAGTTGGACAGCCGATCGCGGGCGTTCCGATCCCCGATGGCTTTACCGTCGTCAATGTCAAGCCGGGCTTCCGCTTCACGAATAATCTGGGTTCGGTCTATGCCGGAGCGGGCATCGCGATCACGGGCGACCGCTGGTACAGCGATCTGTTCCGCCTCGAG
>JBGQHN010000302.1:0-5106 GCA_041497975.1 Planctomycetia bacterium
ACTTGCTGGCGGCAGCATTTCGCTCGGCTGGTGGTTTATTCCGCTGGCCACGCTGGTCATCGTGGCCTCGTCGAATGCCGTTAATTTGGCGGACGGATTGGATGGCCTGGCCGGCGGATGTTTAGTATGCGCCACCGGCGCCGTCGCATTGCTCGTATACGCCAGCGGGCATGCGCAGTGGGCCCGCTATTTGAACATTCCGCACATCGCGGGTGCCGGCGAGATGGTGGTCGTCGCGGCTGCCATGGTTGGCGGACTGCTCGGCTTTCTGTGGTTCAACTGCCACCCGGCCTCGGTCTTCATGGGTGACACGGGCTCGTTGCCCCTGGGCGGTTTGCTGGGGCTGTTGGCCGTGATCGCGCGGCAGGAACTGTTGCTACTCGTGATCGGCGGCGTGTTTGTCGTGGAAGCTGCCAGCGTGATTGCGCAAGTCGGTTGGTTCCGCTGGTCAAACAGGCGGATTTTTCTGTGCGCGCCGTTGCACCATCACTTTCAGCTCAAGGGATGGCCGGAAGACAAAATCGTGGTCCGCTTTTGGATCGCCGCGGCGCTGTGCGCGATCCTGGGCCTGGCCGGCCTCAAGCTGCACGCCAAGGATGCTGGCGCTGCGTCGCAACTGACTGCGGCGCATCGACTAATTCGTTAGCCGCGCAGGGGGGGTCCAAGATGCAGCTCAATTTTCCGAACTATTTCCAGCGGCCCTGTGTCCAACCACAAGATACGCGCAGGCCGTGACGGACATGGCCTCGAGTCCGATTGTCGAGCCGCGACCGCGCTGGTGCACGGTCGGGGAGACGAACGTCGTATGAAAGTTGCAGAGCACGTCGTGTTTGCCGGCGGTGGAACCGCGGGCCACCTGTTTCCCGGGCTGGCCGTGGCGGAAGAAATGCTGCGCCACGCGCCGCGACTGCGCATTACTTTTGTGGGCACGGGCAAGCCGTTCGAAGCGCTGTACGTACGCCAGGCGGGCTTCGAGTACTTCCCGCTCGCTTGCCGGCCATTTCCGCGCAAGGCCAGCGAAGCGTTGCGCTTTCTGGCCGATAACGTCGCCGGCTACTATGCCGCGCGCCGCATGTTGCGCGAACAAAATGTCTCGCTCGTGGTCGGACTGGGCAGCTACGCCAGTGTGCCGGCCGTGCGCGCCGCCGCGCGGATGCGGATTCCCTACGTCTTGCTCGAGCAAAACGCCGTGCCGGGCCGCGCCACGCGCTGGCTGGCTCCGGCAGCCGCCCTGGTTTGTTCCGCCTTCGAAGGCATTCGTTCGCATCTGCGTCCGGGTTGCCGGGTGCGCGTGACTGGAAATCCGCTGCGGCGCGAGTTCGTCGACGGCAGTGCCGCCGCACGCTACTTGTCGGACCGAGTGCTCGGCAAGCGAACGCTGCTCGTGCTCGGCGGCAGCGGCGGAGCGCAAACCCTCAACGAACAAGTGCCGCCGGCGCTTTACAAAGCCGCCGCGAGTCTTATCAACTGGCAAGTCGTGCACCAGTCCGGCCCGCGCGACCTGGCGCGCACCGCGCATTTGTATCGCAAGCTGGGCATCCATGCGACCGTGTTGCCGTTCATCGAGAACATGCCGCTCGTGTTGCGCGCCAGCCACCTGGCGGTGAGCCGCGCGGGCGGCACGACCTTGGCCGAACTTGCGGCCAGCGGAGTGCCGGCGATCTTGTTGCCGTTTCCCCACGCCAGCGACGACCACCAGCGCAAAAACGCGGAAGTGTTCGCGGCGGCCGGCGCGGCCAAAGCGCTCGACGAGCGCGAGTTGGTCGGCCGGCTCGACAATCACCTGGCCGTCGCCATCGGCGAGTTGGCCGGCGCGCACCGCGTGCGCATGCGCATGTCGCAAGCGATGACTCGACTGGCGCGGCCCGACGCGACGCGTCGCGTGGCCCGCTCGATTGGCGCGCTGCTGGAAGGCCCGCGACTGGCGGCGGTCTAAACACTGGCGAAGGGGACCGGCCCCCGCGACGATGCCCGTTCCTCCGAGCTTGCGGTGCTAGCGGCCCTTGCATTGACATGCGCCGGCGATCAACCGTATGATCCCGCCCGCCTTGGTGCCAGAATATAAACTCCCCGTGCGGAAATTGCCCGTGTTCAAGTCCGTCTTCAAGTCCACTGCCGGCGCCCCCCAGCTTCGCATTCACAAGATTCCCCGAGCGCACTTGATCGGCATCGGCGGCGCCGGCATGCGTTCGCTGGCCGACGTTCTCGACGCCGCCGGGTGGGAGATCGGCGGTTCGGACGAGAATGCGGCGTCCTTGGTCGGCTTGCCCTTCGACGTTCATCAGGGACACGACGCCGACACGGTCGACGACGCGCTCGACCTGGTCGTTTACAGCGACGCCGTGCCCTCGGACAATCCCGAGATCGTTCGCGCCCAAGCGCTGGGCGTCGAGACCCTGAACTATGCTCAGATGCTCGGCCGCCTGATGGAGTCTCGCATCGGCGCGGCTGTCGCCGGCACGCACGGCAAAAGCACCACCACGGCCATGGCGGGCGAAATCCTCGTCTCGGCCGGCTTCGATCCCACCGTCATCTGCGGCGCCACGCCGATCGTGGGCAACTCCGGCGGGCGCCACGGCCGGGGCCGATGGATGCTGGCCGAGGCCTGCGAATATCGCGCGAACTTCCGGCATCTGGCGCCGCAGATCGCCGTGATCCTGGGAATCGAACCCGATCACTTCGACTGTTTCGCGACGCCGGCCGAGTTAGCAGCCGCCTTTGCCGGCTTCGCCGCGCAGGTGCCCGAGGATGGGTTGGTGCTGGCGCGAGCCGATTGCCCGACGACGCTGCGCGCGACGAGCGCCCTGCGATGCACGAGCGAAACGTTCGGCCTGGCGCCGGGAGCAACCTGGCAGGCCACCGAGTTGCGCGAACGGCACGGATTCTATTCGTTCCAGGTTCGCCGTCGCGAGCGATTGGTCACCGAGATCAAGTTGCACGTTCCCGGACGGCATAACGTGCTCAACGCCCTGGCAGCCGCGGCGCTAGCGAGCCATTGCGGCGCGACCGGCACGGCGATTCGCGCGGGACTCGAACGTTTTGCCGGGCTGCGCCGCCGGTTGCAGCTGTTGGGAGAGGTGCGCCACATCGCGATTCTCGACGACTATGCGCATCATCCCACCGAGGTTACGGCGACGCTGGCGACCGTGCGCCAGATGTATCCCCAGCGGCGGGTGTGGTGCGTTTTTCAACCCCACCAGGCCTCGCGAACGTATTACTTGCTGGACGAATTCGCCGAGAGCCTGCAAAATGCGGATAAAATCATCCTCACGGAAATAGTTCGCGCCCGTGAAAGTGGAGCGCAACAGAACTCAGTCACTGCAGCCGACCTGGCCCGCCGTGCCCGCGCGCTGGGCGCGGACGTGACGCAACTGGCATCTTCGGCGGAAATACACGATCATTTAAGGACATCGCTTCGCCCGGGCGACGTGCTGGTCACCATGGGCGCGGGAGACATCGGAACGGTCGCGCATGAGCTTGGTCAAAGGCTTCGAACATATCGTCAAGCGGGCTGAACCGCTCGCGCCGCACACGTGGTTTCACCTGGGCGGCCCGGCCGAGTATTTCGCCGAGCCCGCTGGCGTGGAAGAGCTGCAGGCGCTGGTGCGCCGCGCGCGGGAAGAGGAAGCGCCGATCCGGCTGTTGGGCGGAGGCTCGAACATTCTGGTGCGCGACGAGGGCGTGACCGGGCTGGTGGTGCGGCTCTCGGCCCCGGCGTTCACCGACGTCACGCTCTCTGGGCAGACGCTCTCGGCCGGCGGCGGCGCGAAACTGGGTCATGCGATTTCCACGTCGGTCCGCGAGGGAATGGCCGGCCTCGAAACCTTGGTGGGCATTCCCGGCACCATCGGCGGCGCCCTGCACGGAAACGCCGGCAGCCGTGGCGGAGACATCGGACAATGGACTTGCCGGGCCACGGTCATGACGCGCACCGGCGAGATCCTCGAGCGCTCGCGCGAAGAACTGGTCTTTGCCTATCGCGAAAGCTCGCTCGACGACTTAGTGATCCTGAGCGCCCGTTTCGAACTCGATCGTGACGATCCTGAAGAGCTGACCAAGCGGATGCAAAAACAATGGATCGTCAAGAAGGCCGCCCAGCCGCTGGGCCATCAAAGCGCCGGCTGCATTTTCAAGAACCCCCGCGGCATGAGCGCCGGAATGTTGATCGAACAATGCGGCTTGAAAAGCACTCGCTTCGGCCAGGCTGAAGTGAGCGACCGCCATGCCAACTTCATCGTGGCCGATCCGGGCGCGACGACCCAGGACGTGCTAAGGCTGATCGAACTGGTGCGCGATCGGGTCCACGAACGACTCGGCATCGAGCTGGAAACGGAGATCCAGATTTGGTGACAAGCGCTGGTTTCAAAACTGTCGGGGACTGTCCCAATTTTGCGCAGTCCTCGGAGCAAAATGGGACTGTCCCCCTCTCCGAGACGGTTTTGAAACCAGCAGGAACCAATCACGATGCCGTGCTTGCGCTGCCGTGAGCCATTAGGAAGCCGCCAGGCCGGACGAATATCGGGCGAGTCATGGAGGACGAGCAATGGCCGCGATGAAATCGAAGAGCGTGGTGACGAAAGCCGTCGAAACAACACCAAATCGCGGCCCAATGCCAGTTTTGTCCGCACGCTCTAAGCCCCCTCTGCGCGTCGTGGTGCTGTCCGGCGGAGATTCGGCCGAGCGCGAAATCAGTTTGCACAGCGGAGCGGCGGTTGCCGCCGCGTTGTCGTCGGCCGGACACCAGGTAACCGCGATCGACTCGGCCGAATGTCCCCTGTGCGACGTCGCCTGGGACACCTTCGATGTTTGCTTCGTCGCGCTCCATGGCGGAGCAGGGGAGGACGGCCGGGTCCAGCAGGAGCTGGAAAGCCTGGGCATCCCGTTTACCGGCAGCGGCAGCCAGGCGTGCCGGCTGGCCATGAGCAAGAGCGCCGCCAAGGAGCAGTTCTGCGAATGCGAGGTGCCGACGCTGCCCTTTGCGTCCATCGGGCCGGACGAGACCGTTGAAGACGTCGCCAAGCGCGTGGCGGCGCTGGGCTTTCCGCTGATCGTCAAACCGGACTCTCAGGGTTCGAGCATCGGCGTCGCGGTTGCCCAGTCGCCCGC
>JBGQHN010000303.1:0-5092 GCA_041497975.1 Planctomycetia bacterium
CGGATCGGGATCTGCTTGCGACGGGATGGTGTCAAGTTGGGACATTTCCGGACTCCATGCGAACTCGTGCCGTACCAAGGTGCTCACGGTGAGGGTCGGCGATTATCCCGCATTTTGGCACTTTGGTAAAGGTCTGTAAGTGCATGTGGCATAGCTCGTTTTGCCGATTTTGGACGGATTTCGGCTAGGTTTTCTTAACGGGCCGCGGGCGGTAAATCTCGGTGGCCGAACCGAGAAACGCCTCCGCCGCGTTGCCCAGCGTTTCGCTCAAGGTGGGATGCGGATGGATCGATTCGCCCAGATCGCGGGCCGTGGCCCCCATTTCGATCGCCACCACTGCTTCGGTAAGGATATCGCCGGCGTTCACGCCCACGATGCCCACTCCCAGGATGCGCTCGCTTTCGGGATCGATGATCAGCTTCGTAAATCCCTCGGTGCGGCCCAGCGCCATGGCCTTGCCGCTGGCGGCCCAGGGGTATTTCACCACTTCGACGGCGATGTTCTCGGCCTTCGCGTCCGTCTCGGTTAAACCCGCCCAGGCGATCTCCGGATCGGTAAAAACGATGGCCGGAATCGCGGCTGGATGAAACGCCGCCGGTTCGCCCAGCAGGGCCTCGACGGCTACTTTGCCTTGATGCGTGGCCTTATGGGCCAGCATGGGTTCGCCGGCCACGTCGCCGATGGCCAAAATGTGCGGATCGGCCGTCCGCTGGCGATCGTCGGTGACGACAAAGCCTCGCTCGTCGAGCTCGACGTCGGTGTTTTCCAGTCCCAGCCCGGCGCTGTTGGGCCGCCGACCCACCGAGACCAGGACGCGGCTGAATTTTTCGCTGCGCCGTCCGCCGGCGTCCTCAAACCCGACGTCGATCGCGCCACCGGCGTCGGCAAGGGAAGTGACTTTGGTTTCCAGGTAGATGCCGGCAAATATCTTCTTCAACCGGTCTTCGAGCGGCTTGACCAGATCGCGGTCGCACAAGGGCAGCAGCGTGGGGGTCAGTTCGACGACGCTGACTTTCGAGCCGAGCTCGGCGTAGACGGTCCCCATTTCCAGCCCGATGTAGCCGCCGCCAATCACCAGCAGGCTTTCGGGAACGTCGGCCAGTTCCAAGGCGCCCGTCGAATCCATCACGCGGTCGGTCGGCAATTTGAACGCCGAGGGCATCACCGGGATTGACCCGCTTGCCAGAATGCAATGCTCGAAGGTCAGGTGGGGGTCGCTATAGGTCGAAGGATCGCCGCCTTCGAGCTTGAGCGTTTGTGAGTTTTCAAACGTAGCCCGGGCTTGAATGACCTGGACCTTGCGTTTCTTGGCCAGTTGCTTCAATCCGCCGGCCAGGCTTTGGATCACTTTGTCCTTGCGGGCCCGCATTGTGCCGATGTCGATCGCGGGCGCGGTGAACTTGACTCCCCAATCGTTCATTTCACGTGTTTCGCTCAGCACGCGGGCGACGTGCAGCAGGGCTTTTGAGGGGATGCAGCCCTTGAGAAGGCAGGTTCCGCCCAGGCGCGGCTCGGCTTCGACCAAAGCGACTTGCAGGCCCATGTCGGCTGCTAAAAACGCCGCCGCATACCCACCTGGTCCGCCACCGACAACCACCAATTGCGTTTCCATAAGACATCTTTCCACGAGTCGGCCGCCTGGCGCTTACATGATTATACGCATGCATCCAGAGCGGCGGTTGCTGGATGAAAATAGACGGCCCATCATACTCGCCGTCGGCCTGGGCTCAAGGCGGGTTTTTGCGCGCAAAAACGGGCAAAGACGAACAAGTTGCGAGCCCGAACCGCAGGGCAATTCCGGCAGCGCGCCAAATCACGCGCGGGCCGCCAGCGATGAGGCGTGCTCTTTTTGGAACTCGAGCATGAAGTCGGCTAGCGCCAGGGCGCCCTCGCGGGGCATGGCATTGTAGATGCTCGCGCGAATACCGCCCACGGAGCGATGGCCCTTGAGATCGACCAGCCCGCGGCCGTGAGCCTGCTTGACGAACATGGCTTCCAGTTCTTCGCTGGGCAGTCGCCAGGTGACGTTCATCATCGAGCGGCTGTCGGGCCGGGCGTGGCCGCGGTAAAACTGCGGATGCGCGTCCAGCACGTCGTACAGAATCTTCGCCTTCTCGCGATTCCGTTCTCGCATCTTCGCCAGGCCGCCGATCTCGTTCTTGAGCCAGTGGGCCACGAGCAGCAGCACGTAAACGGCAAAAACCGGCGGCGTATTGTACAGCGAGTCGTTGGCGGCTTGCAGGCGGTAGTCAAGCATGGACCCAAGGCCCTTGGGCACCCGCGCGAGCAATTCGTCGCGCACCACCACTACGGTCACGCCCGCAATGCCTGCATTCTTCTGGGCGCAGGCATAGATCAAGCCGTAGCGGTCGATCGCGATCGGCCGCGAGAGGAAGTTGCTTGACGCGTCGCAAACCAGCGGGATCGAGCCCGTATCGGGTTCGGACGGGAACTCGACCCCTTGGATGGTCTCGTTCGAAGTGATGTGCACGTACGCGGCGCCCGGCGAGTATTGCAACTCGTCGTCGGACGGCAGATGGGAGTAGTTGTGCGCTTTGCCGTCCCAAGCGGCGCGCGCGGTACCTTCGCGTTGGGCTTCGGCGAAGGCCTTGGTGCCCCAGGTGCCGGTGAGGATGTAATCGGCCGTCTGGCCCGTGCCGCGCAACAAGTTCATCTGCACCATCGAGAATTGCAGACTCGCTCCGCCTTGCAGAAAGAGGATGCTGTAGCCGCTGGGAATTCCCAACAGTTCGGCCAGCAGGCTCTTGGCTTCGGCCACCACGGCTTCAAAGGCTTTCGAGCGGTGGCCGATTTCGAGGATCGACATGCCCAAGCCGGGCATTTCGCCGACGGCCCGTTGGGCTTCTTCCAATACCTTGACCGGCAATACCGCCGGGCCCGGGGAAAAGTTGAATACGCGTTTGGCCATGGAAGTTTGACTCCGACATTAAAAAGCCCGGCTCAGTGGATCAGACGGTTATGCGGTCCTCTCGGTTCACTCGCGTCGTGTCGAGCAACCGGCGAAGTCCGGCGGCAAGCCACCTCGTTCGTCACAAGCGCAAAATATCGCATCCGCGGCCCTGGCCGACAACCACCGTTGCCGCAACTGACCCTTTTGGGATGCCCTGATTCCGCGGGCCGCGGTACACTGGTCACATCTCGCCAGGACCACGATTCGCAGCAAAACCGCAAGCTAACATGACACATCACGACCGCAACCACCACGCCGATCACGATCAACGTCCCAAGCGCAAGGGCCTGCACCGAGACTGGCGGGCCTGGCTCGTCGCGGGGTTGATGCTGGCGGCGATGGCCATGTATTTGCTGTCGGGCGATGAGTCATTTCAGCCCGGCCAGGACGAACCCGGTCCGCGCACCCCGGCTGCCCCCGCGTTGTAGCAGCGCGGCGGTCCCGCAGCGCACACTCCGATCCAACGACCCGCCGCGCGTCGGCTGATATAATGCGGCCCGTTAATGTGATTTGGCACACGACGTGGGGGCCGCGGCGATGAAAGTTCTCGTTTCCGGCGCGTCGGGACTGGTGGGCACTCGATTGACTGCCGCGCTCGAGACAGCAGGCCATCAGGTCATTCGTCTGGTGCGCGACAAGTCACGGGCCGGCGCGGGCGCCAGTTACTGGAATCCAGCGACCGGCGAGGTCGACACCGCGGTACTGGGCGAATGCGATGCCGTGATCAACCTGGCCGGCGAAAGCATCGCGTCCGGGCGGTGGACCGCAAAGAAGAAGGAACAAATTCGCGACAGCCGCGTGGCCGCCACCACCACGCTCGCCAAAGCGATGGCCCGCGCGCCGGCCCGCCCTCGAACCCTCATCAATGCCTCGGCGGTTGGCTACTACGGCGACCGGGGGGATGAACTGTTGACGGAAGCCAGCCCGCCGGGCACGGGCGATTTTCTCTCGGCGGTGTGCCGCGACTGGGAGGCCGCCACCGAAGGAGCTATGATGGCGGGCGTGCGGGTCGTGCTGGCACGATTCGGCGTGATCCTGAGCGGCGCGGGCGGCGCGCTCAAAAAAATGCTGCTGCCGTTTCGCCTGGGTTTGGGCGGAAAAATCGGCAGCGGCCGGCAAACCATGAGCTGGGTGGCGATCGATGACGTCGTCGGAGCGACGCTCGACTGCCTGGTCAACGCGTCGCTCCAAGGACCGGTCAACTTCGTCGCGCCCCAGCCGGTGACCAATGCCGAGTTCACGAAAACGCTCGGCCGGATCCTCGCGCGGCCCACTATCTTTCCCATGCCGGCCTTTGCCGCCCGCGCGGCCTTCGGCCAAATGGCGGACGAACTGCTGTTGGCCAGCCAGCGCGTGCAGCCGGCGAAGTTGCTCGAATTCGGTTATCCGTTCAAGTATCCCAACCTGGCCGGGGCGCTTGAGCACGTCCTGCAGGACAAATGAGGAGCAGCGGGCAGATGAGATCCTGCGCAGCAGTGTTGTGCATGCCGTTGTGCGTGCTCCTGATCGATTGCGCCATCGCCTGCGGGCAGACCGCGGCGCCCGACTGGGTGCAAGTCACCGGCAAGGCCCCCTGGCAGCCGCGCGATTCGCAGGGTGAGGTCGTGTACAAGGACCAGTTGTGGATCCTGGGCGGCTGGTTCGACTCGTACACCGCACCACCCCGCGACGTTTGGAGCTCGGCCGACGGCAAGAACTGGAAGCTCGTCAACCGCGAAGCGCCGTGGAAGCACAGCGATTTGGGAATGAGCCTCGTCTTCGACGAGCGGATGTGGTTCATGGGCGGCTGGTACAACGGCCGACTTCCGGGCCATGAAGCCACGAATGCCGTCTGGTCGTCGACGGATGGCGTGCAGTGGGAATCGCGCGCGCCCCAGGCCGGCTGGAGCCCGCGGATTGCCGCCGCCGCGGTCGTGTTTCGAGGAAGGATGTGGATCCTGGGCGGCACCGAGGACTATTATTTCGGCGACCAAAACAGCCTCAAGAACGACGCCTGGAGCAGCGGCGATGGCACAACGTGGACGCTGGAGGTCGCCGCGGCCGGCTGGTCGCCCCGCGCGTATCACCAGGCGGCCGTGCTGGGCGAGAAACTCTACGTCTTCGGCGGCGGCAATTATGTGC
>JBGQHN010000304.1:0-5044 GCA_041497975.1 Planctomycetia bacterium
ATGCGCATGGAAGGCAGTCACGCTCTGTGGCGGCTATCAGCGATCGCCAGTACGACGCGCGATTTACATCATTTGCTTGACAAGATCGCCCAAGCGCGCGAAGGTGAGGCTGGGGCTTACGTTTCACAGCGCGCGGTAACGGCATGACCTGGTTGCGGGCGAGTGGCGCGGCGCTGGCCGCAATGGGCGGCTTGACGCTTGTCGGACCGCTTGTGGCGGGGCAAGAGACGCCGGGCGAGGCCGAACCCGCGGCGCGGCCGGCGGCCGACTGGCCGCTGGAGCGCGTTACCTTGACCGACGGTAAGACCTATCAGGGTCTCGTCGAGTCGGAAGGCCCCGCCAGCATCGAATTCGTCGACGTGCGGCGCCCGCGCGGCAAGCCCATGTTTCTCATCGTGCGGCCGATCGACCGCAAGGCGATTGCCAAATGGGAGCGCCTGGAGCCGGAGCAACAGCAGGATCTGCGCCGGAAGCTGGAAAAATACAAGCATCGGGCGCTGATCGAAGGGCGGCGGATGGAGGATCTGTCGCTGACCGGGGTGCGAGAAAACGGGACGCTGTTGTGGAACTATCGAGGGCATTGGTTTGGGCTGGAGAGCACGGCCGACGAGCTGATGACGCGGCGCGTAATCGTGCGGTTGGGGCAGATCTTTACCGCGTATCGCCAGCTATTGCCCCCGCGGTGGACCAACCCGGCCCGGGTGCAGATCCGCATTTTTGGGGACAGCGACCAGTATCGCGCGGCGCTGAGCGAGTTGGGACTGGCGATTTACAATCCGGCGGTCTATCTGGCCGACAAGAATTTGATTTTGGCCGGCAGCGACCTGAACCGGTTTGGCGAACAGTTGGCGCAAGTCAATCGCCAGCATCGCCGGGTGAAGCTCGAGTTTGACGCGCTGGTGGCCGATGCGCCTGCCAGGCTCAAGCAATTGGGGGCCGATTTGAAACAAAACGACGTTCCGACCGTCGAAAGGATGAAGATCCTGCTGGCTGAACACAAAAAATGGGAAGACCAGCGCAAAGCGATGCAGCGCAAGATCGCGGCGCTAGATCGCAAGAACGCCGCCAAGTTCAACGAGGTGGCGGGCCAGATGTTCACGCGCTTGGCGCACGAGGCGTTTCACGCCTACCTGGAGACGCACGTCTATCCGCGGCAGGCTTATGACGTGCCCCGCTGGCTCAACGAAGGGCTGGCGCAGACTTTCGAGGCGGGCTTGTTGGAAGGCGATTCGTTGCGCATCGACACGCCCAACCTCGTGGCGCTGGCCCAGTTGCAAAGCGATCTGCGCGCTAACGAGCCACTGGAATTGGCCCACTTGCTCAACGCCGGCAGCGAGACGTTCTTGTCGGGGCACGCGGGCAATGCCCAAACCGCCTCGCGCTCGTACTACTACTCGTGGGGACTGGCCTATTACCTGGCCTTCGACCGGGGAGTCTTCGGGACCGCTCAGTTCGACGAATACTTGAGCCCTGCCGCGGCCGGCACGCCGCCGATCGAACGCTTCGAAAGACTGGTCGGCATGCCGCTCGACCAATTCCAACTGCGCTGGCGCGAGGCGATGCTGGCCCTCAAAGCCTCGCCCTGAGCGCCCCAGGGCCGGGGCAGTTCCCGATCGCGCGCGATCACTGGTTTCCCACCTGGTCGATGGCCTCGAGCAGCCGTTTGCTGATTTGTTGCAACTGGTCTTCGTCCATGATTTTTCGGCCCGCAGGGTCCGTGACGTAAAACACGTCGACGACCTGATCGAGATACGTGCCGATCTTGGCGACCGACACCGAAAGCTGCATCTCGAACAGCGTACGGGCAATGGTGAACAGCAATCCCATGCGGTCGGACGCGAAAACGTCGATGATCGTAAACCGATCCGACGTGTTGTTGTCGATCAGCACGCGCGTGGGCAGCAAGTTGAAGGCGGCCCGATCGCGGCTGGCTGCGCTGCGCCATACCTGGCGAAAGGCGGGTGTCGACCCGTGCGGCGACTTCAGCGATTCGACCAGCGCGGCGACCACCTGCTCGATCCGCTGGGGGGGCGGCTGTTCGGCATAGTCCGGATCGCTCACGTAGAAGCGGTCGAGCACCAGATTGTCGGCCAAGGTGTTGATTTCCGCCGAGAGGATTTGCAGCCCCTGGCTGGCCAACGCTCCGGTCAGCTTATGAAAGACTCCCGGCGTGATTTGTTCGTGCGTGCCGACCACGAACTCCAGCGTGTGGCTTTCCGGCAGATAGCGCCCGCGGGCATGCACGTCGCCGGCACCGAGACTGGCCAAATCGCGCAACTCCTGGGCGATCCGCTCCGGCGGCGAGCCGAAAGCATAGGCATGGGGCAAGGCGTCGATCTGCCTGGCGTACCATTTTTGATCTTTTTCGCCGGCCAGGCGCTTGCGCACCGCCGCTCGCCGCCGTTCCAGCCGTTCCGCAGACCCGATAGCCGGAGCGTCGCCGGCCAGGTGTTGCATCGTGCGCTGGTAAAGGTCGGTCACGACCTCGGCCTTCCAACTGTTCCAAACGTCGGGCCCGACCGCGGCGAGATCGGCCGCCGTGACCACGAACAGCATGTCGAGGACCTCGGGCGAACCGACCTCGACGGCGAACCGCAACACCAGCGCGTCGTCGCTGGTGTCTCGCCAAAAAGCCAGGTGCGACATCACGAGGTGTTTATGGACCAGGAACTTCAAGGTTTCGGTTTCGCGCAATGGCAGCCGCAGGAGCGCGGCCGTTTCCGCGGCGATTCGCAGACCCACCTCGCTGTGGTCTTCGACAAAGCCCTTTCCCAGGTCGTGGATCAAAAGCGCGAGGTGTAAGGTCCGCTTGTGCTTGATGCCCATGTACACCCGGCCCAGCAGCCCGGGGTCGGAGATGAATTCCGTGGCCCGTTCCACCGCCAAAATGCAATGTTCATCGACGGTGAACTTGTGATATTCATTGAATTGCAGCAAGCAGCGGGCATGTGCGAAGGAAGGAATGATTTTCTCGAGCACGCCCAATTCGTGCAGCCGCCGCAACAGTTCGCCGAGCCGGCCGGGCTGGGAGACGAGTGACAGGAATTGGCGCGACGTTTCGGCGTTGACTTCGCCCTTGAACCGGGGCACTGCGGCGCGGACGGTTTCCCACGTCGCCGGCGCGATGCGCTTGTTGTGCAGATTGGCCAGGTCGCACAGCCGCAGGACTTCGCTGAGATCGGTTTTCAGCTTCTCCAGGCCCCGGCGCGTGGCGACGATCTTCGTGGGCGTGACGCGGTAGTCGCCCTCGACCTGATGGCTGAACAGGGCGCCCGCCACTTCGCTCCACATCCGCCCGGGGCGCCAGTTGGCCACAAAATTGCCGACGACGCTGCGGACCGCGCGAGTGTGTCGAAAATACTCACTCATGAATTGTTCGACGGGCAGAATTCCCTCCGTGCCTTCGTATCCGTACAGCGGAGCCAGCCGCACTTGTTCGGCCCGATCGAGCACGTCGTTCGACTTTCCGGAGTGAAAGTGCAATTCGTTTCGCAGCCGCAGCAGAAACTCGGTCGCGTCGCGAATCGCGCGCTGGTCGTCCTTGCTGATCGCGCCCAGCAGCTGCAGAGCGTCGCGATCGGTCGTGCCGTGTCGGGCGAATCCGAGCCAGCGCAACAACTGCAGGTCGCGCAGTCCGCCGCGCGAGCGCTTGATATTTGGCTCCAAAAGGTAGACCGTCTCGCCGAACTGCGCGCGCTCCTTGCGGCGGGCATTTTCGATGGTCTGGAACAGCGACTTGTATCGGGCGTGCGTGCGGCGCTTGAATTTGTCGGCAAACGCGTTGAAAAGTTTCTCGCTGCCGGTCAGGAATCGCGCTTCCATCAGGGACGTGCACACGCTGACATCCTGCGCGGCTAGCGCGCAGGCTTGCTGGGGAGTACGAACGCTCTGGCCCACCTCCAGCCGGGCATCCGACAGGTCGCGCAGCAGCCGGCTGGCCAGGGGAAACACCACCGGCTCGGCGTCCGGCGCGTGCAGGATCATCAGATCGACGTCCGAAAACGGCGCCACGTCGCGACGGCCGAAGCCGCCATGGGCCACCAACGCGATTTGCGAGCGCAATTCTTCCGAACCCTGCGGCCACAAATCGGCCGCCGCCGCCTCAAACAAGTCCAACACGATCGAGTCCAACAGCTCGGTCAGGTGCGTGGAGACTTGAATCCCCGGCGATCCGGCCTGGTGCTGCCGTTGGATCTCTTGGCGTCCGGAAAGCAATCGCTCGCGCGCTGCGAGAAGCGACTCGCGGAAAACGGGATTCGTGGCCATGGCGGACTGCGAAGTTGTATTCGGGCCGTATCGTCGAGGTGTTCCTGAAGCTCCAACCGCCTGAGACCACCCACGAGGTTCGAAATAAACGCGCCAAGAGATCAGAGCGCTTCGCCGGCAAGTGCTTCGCGACTTGCCTCCCTTGGGTGTCGGCAGCGCTCCGTTCGTGGTGCGGACCTATTAGATCGCTTGTTCTCCGGTTTCTCCGGTGCGAATGCGAATCGTGTTTCGCAGCTCGGAAACGAAGATCTTGCCGTCGCCGATTTGACCGGTTTGGGCGGTGCGCATGATCGTGTCTAAAACGGCCTGTAAATTCTCGTCCGGCACGGCGACTTCGATTTTGACCTTGGGGACGAACTCGACTTTGTATTCGGTGCCGCGATACATTTCGGTGTGGCCTTTCTGGCGCCCGAAGCCCTTCACGTCGGTAATGGTCATCCCGTGGATGCCCTGTGCGGACAGCGCGTTTTTGACGTCCTCCAACTTGAAAATCCGGATGATGGCTTCGACCTTTTTCATGGCATGGTTCTCGGCAACATGGTAAAGCCTCGCCGCACGCGCTCGCGTGGCGCGTGAGGCGAGGCCGAAACGTCCAACAACCAGGGGATCACGCCGTCGACGAAGCCCTACAGGAAAATGTAGCCTTCTTCGCCGTGTTCGTTCAAGTCGAGACCTTGCAGCTCTTCCTGCGTCGGCACGCGCAGACCCATCGTGGCATCGAGCACCTTGAGCAGGATGAACGTAACGACGGCCGCGAAGACCCAGGTGCCCAGGGTGG
>JBGQHN010000305.1:0-5026 GCA_041497975.1 Planctomycetia bacterium
CGCCCTTGTTGCGAAACAGCACCCCCGAATACGCCGACGGCAAAAAGCCGCTTTGCCACAACGAGGCCCCGCCGCTGGAGCCCCGACCCGCCGTCAGCACCACATAACCGGGCAGGTTTTGCGATTCGCTTCCCAGGCCATACGTGATCCACGAGCCCATGCACGGCAGCCCAAAGCTGGCTCGGCCGCACTGCATCAATAGCTGGCCGGGGTGGTGATTGAACTGGTCGGTGTGCATGCTGCGCACCAGCAGCAGCTCGTCGGCCACCGAACCGATATGCGGGATCAATTCAGACAGCTCCATGCCGCACTGACCGTGCTTTTGGAATTTTCGCTTGGTGCCCAGGATGGTGGCGGTGTCTTTTTTCAAAAACGCGAACCGCACGTTTTTGGTCAACGACTCGGGCAGCTTCTGGCCGTGCAATTCATTGAGCTTGGGCTTGGGATCGAATAAATCCGCCTGGCTGGGCGCGCCTTCCATGAAGATGAAGATGCAGGCCTTGGCCCGCGGCGCAAAGTGCGGCGCCTTGGGCGCCAGCGGACTGGTGGCCGGCGGTGTCGCGCCCTGTGCCTGACGCGGCCCGAGCGATCCGTCGTCGGCCAGCGCCGCCGTCAGCGCTAGTCCGCCCAGGCCGCTGGCGGCGGTCGTCAAGAACTCGCGTCGATTCTGGTCGATCGTTTCGTGGCGGTGGATGTCCATCGTCAATGGTCCCCTATTCGCGAGTCAAGAACTCGTCGAGGTTCATCATGATTCGCACGGTGGCCACCCAGGCGGCCGCTTCTTCGGCCGCGGCAGCCGGGGGCTTGAACGGACCGATCGCCGCCAACGCGTCGGCCGAGTGGCTGCCATACCAAGCGCGGCCGGCGGTCAACAGTTCGCCAAAGGTCTGCAGTTCCTCGCTCGTCGGCGGCCGGGCGATGCACCATCGCAGCGCAAGCGCGAGCCGCTCGCGATCGTCGGCGGCCGATGACGCCAACACCCGCTGGGCCATGGCCCGCGAGGCCTCGACAAATATTTCGTTGTTGAGCGTCGTCAGCGCCTGCAAGGGCGTATTCGAGGTGCGCCGCTCCACGCACGTGGTATTCGAATCGGGACAATCGAACGTCGTCAGGTTGGGGTGTGGCGCGGTTCGCTTGAAAAAGGTGTACATGCCGCGGCGATAACGATCCTCGCCGCTGCTCGTGGTCCATTTGAAGTTGTTCGCATAGCTCAACTCGGCGATGTCCGGCGGCAACGGTGGATAGACGCTCGGCCCGCCGATCTTGTCCGATAAGATCCCGCCCACGGCCAGCGCCAGGTCCTGCACGATTTCCGCCTCCGCGCGATATCGGTTCTGGCGATGGATCAGGTCGTTGAGCGGGTCGACCTCGGCCAACTCGGGCCGACTGAGCGAAGCCTGGCGATACGTCGCCGACGAGACGATCAGCCGAATCATCTCCTTGCGGCTCCACCCCCGCCCGACCATTTCCACGGCCAGCCAGTCGAGCAATTCAGGATGCGTCGGGCGCTCGCCGCGCACTCCAAAATCGTTGGTCGTGCGAACAATCCCGCGGCCAAACAAGCTCGACCACAGATGGTTGGCCATCACCCGCCGGACGAGCGGATTGGCCGGGTCGACGAGCCATTGGGCAAGATCGAGCCGATTCGGCGCGGCTTCGCCTCGCGGTTTCACAGGCGGCAACACGGCCGGCGTGCCCGAGCGCACCTCGGCCAGCGGCTGCAGAAAATCGCCCCGGTGGAGCACGTGACTCGTGCGCGGCTTGTCGGTTCGCTCGGCGATGACGCGAGCTTTCATCAGCGGCCGCGCCGCCGCGCGCTCGCGCAGTTTCTTGACCCGCTCGGATAACTCCCTGGCCTTCGCGTCCTGGCCGACATAATAATCCGATAGCGCGAGCGCTTGCTCGCCGGAGCGCTTGTCGGCCCCCAGCGCCAGAATGTCGCGAATGGCCGGCGGAATGCCAAACAGCGGATCGTGGCCCGTGGTGGCCATCACGCGAAAGCGGCCCAGCGTGTGCTGCGAACCATGGTTCTGGCTCAGCACCAGTTGCAGCCACGGCGTCTGCTGAGTGGCAATTGGCTGGGCGGCGCCAAACACAATCGCATGGTCGCGGCCCGTTTGCGGCACGATCGACCAACCGGTTGGCTCCTTGCCGTCGATCGCGCCCGCCGCGGGAAATCCCTCCTGCGAAAAATCGGCCTGCGCGTGCTTGATGTCGACGCGGTGCTCGGGCTTGATCTCGGCCGTCGGCGCGGCAAACGCCCGAAACTCGCCCAGCACGAAATTGCCGTCCTCGCTGCGCCCCGGGCCGCGTCCGCCCAGCGACCGGTGACTAAGCGCCTCGATGCGAAACCCGGTAATCTCCGGCAGATCGCTCTTGGCCGTGATCGTCAACTTGTCGACGTCCGGGTTTTTGCCGTGGACCAGATACGAGCCGTCCGAGAGCAGCTTCAATTCGGCGCCGGCCGACGAAACGGCGCCCACAAGCTCCACCGGATGAAATTCGAGCGGCGTGGCCGAAGCGCTCTTTGATTCGGCCTCCCACGCTGGCAGCTTCGCGACGAGCTCCGCGCGTTTGCTTTCGAGCTTGGGTTCCAGCTCGCCCAGTTTCTGCTGCGCTTCGGCCGTTTCGCGAGTCCACTTGACCAGCGACTCGCCCACCAGCGGCACTTCCGTCTCCGTCTCGTCGCCGTTGTTGAAAAATGCGAACAGCTTGTAGTATTCCTCGTGCGTGATCGGGTCGTACTTGTGCGAATGGCACTGGGCACAGCCGATCGTCAGGCCCAGCCACACGCTGCCGGTCGTGGCCACGCGATCGAAAATAGCCTCGACGCGAAACTGCTCGGGATCGACGCCCCCTTCGGTGTTCGTCAGCGTCTGGCGATGAAAGGCCGTGGCCAGCCGCTCGTTGGCCGTCGCGCCCGGCAGCAAGTCGCCGGCCAACTGATCAATCGTAAAGCGGTCGAGCGGCAAATCGGCGTTGACCGCCTCGATCACCCAATCGCGATACCGCCAGGCGTCAAACCGCGGGTTGTCCTTTTCATAGCCGTCCGAGTCGGCATAGCGGGCCATGTCCAGCCAGCGGCGCCCCCACCGCTCGCCAAAATGGGGCGAGTCCAAGAGCCGGCTGACCAGCTTGTCATACGCGTCCGGCGACGCGTCGGCCACAAACGCGTCGACCTCGCGCGGATCGACCGGCAGCCCCAGCAAATCATACGACAGCCGTTTGATGAGCGTGTAGCGGTCGGCCTCGGCCGACGGCGCAATGCCCCGCGCCTCGAGCCGTGCCAACACAAAGCGGTCGATCGCGACGCGCGGCCAGGCTCCGTCGCGCACCACAGGCGGCGCGGGCCGCTGGATCGGTTGAAAGGCCCAATGGTTCGACCCGGCCGCTTTGGACTCGGGCCACGTCGCACCCTGGTCGATCCAGGCCGTGATGGCGGTAATCTGCGCCGCCGAAAGCGGCTTAGTGTTCGGCCCCGGCGGCGGCATCCGCTCCTCGGTGTCGGCGGCCGTGATGCGGCGCACGATTTCGCTCTGGTTGCTTGTGCCGGCCACGAACCAGGCGCCCGAATCGCCGCCCTTGATCGCCGCCTCGCGCATGTCGAGCCGCAGGTGCGACTCTTGCTTGTCCGGCCCGTGGCAAGCGTAGCAATGCTCGGAAAAAATCGGCTGAATGTGCGCGACGAAATCCAATTTCGCCGGTTCGGCCCCGCGGGCCCAAGCCGCGCACAGCCCGATCGCGACCGCCGCCGACACTAGCCGGCCGAACCACTGCGTCGTCGCGGCGTGCTCCAGCGTTCGCACCGCTTGCGCTCCCTAAACAGGCTGTTGAAAAATGGGACTCTCTTCCGAGCCAAATCGCTCGCGAACGCGTGAAAAACCATGCCCGCGAGGTGCCTGTCCCAATTTTTTCAACAGGCAGCCTAAACCACAGCCAGAAAACGTCACGCATCAACCTCAGCTAATAGGATAGCCAAGTGCGGCACGAGGTTGTAGTGGTTAGCCAGTGGTTAGTGGCTGGTGGTTGGTTAAAGAAGAACAGTAGCAGTCCTCAACTAGCCACCAAGGATGAGCCACTTGGGCCCCGTGTCTCCCCGCCCGGACTCGAGTAGGTGGTCAGGTTGGCGCCGACTCCTTGCAACTACCAATCCCCAACACCTAACCTCCAAATCCCCACTCCTCACTCCCTTTTGCCCGGCTTAGGCACGTCGCGCGATTGCACGCCATGCGCAAGCACCATCAACGGGTCGGCGCCCGAGGGCACCAGCTCTACCTGGCGGGCCGTCACGCTGAGATGCTCGACCAACAGATTCGTGAGCCGCTTGAGCGTCTCGGCGTTGGCCGGATCGGCGGCGACGTTGTGCATCTCTTGCCGGTCCTGGAACATGTCGTACAGCCGAAAACGATTGGGCACCAGCGGCCGGCCGGTGTCGTAGCCGTCCGTCCGCCGCTGGGTCCCGCCCTCGTAAACCAGCTTCCAATATTCGTCGCGGACCATCACCTCTTCGTTCGGCGCATACTCGACGATCACGTGGTCCCGATGCCTGGTCGTCTTGCCCAGCAGCAAGTCGATCAGGCTGCGGCCTTGCAGGGGCGCCGGCGCCGGAAAATCGCAAAGGTTGTAAATCGTGGGCACGAGATCCACCAGCTCGACGAAGGCATGCGATACGCGGCCGGCGCCGATGCGGCGCGGAAAGCGAATCACCAGGGGTACGCGAATCGCCGGCTCGTAGCTCGAATGTTTTTCAAATCGCCCGTGCTGCCCGAGCAGATAGCCGTGGTCGCTCAGATACACCACGATCGTGTCGTCGGCCTGGCCCGAGCGATCCAAGGCCGCCAGCACCAGGCCCACGTTCTTGTCCATGAACTCGACGGACGTGGTGTACGCCGCGGCGATGCCTTGCTTCTCGCGCTCGGTCAAATCTCGGAAGATAGCGGGGATGAAGTCGCCGTCGTCACGGCCGACCTTCGGCACGACGAACTTCTCCGGTTGCTGCCGGCCGCGGAATTCCACCGGGAAATGA
>JBGQHN010000306.1:0-5022 GCA_041497975.1 Planctomycetia bacterium
GCACACCAGAAAGCCGGCGGCCTTGGCGGCCTTGATGCCCTCGATGGCCTCGACAAACACGCCCTGGCGCTCGACGGCCTTGTCGTGGCTTTCTTCCATGCCGTCCAAGTGCACGTTCCAAAAGAAGCGATCGGTCGGCTTGAAGCCGGCGAGTTTCTTGACGATGAACATGCCATTGGTGCACAAGTAAATATGTTTTTTTCGCTCCAGGATCTTGGCCACCAGCTCTTCGATCCAGGGATAGATCATCGGCTCGCCGCCGCAAATGCTGACGCACGGCGCGCCGCACTCGTCGACCGCCGCCAGGCACTCGTCGACCGTGAGCTTGTCCTTGATCGTGGTGGCATATTCGCGAATCCGCCCGCAGCCGGTGCACGTCAAATTGCAGGCGTGCAGTGGCTCTAGCATCAGCACCAGGGGAAACTTCTTGTCTCCCGAAAGCTTTTTCTTCAGAAGATACGTCGCCATCGTCCGCGAAAGCGAAAACGGGAAGCGCATGCGATCCTCCAAGCACGTGAGCAAAAAAGATCGTCAACAATCGCGGGACAAGTCGACGCGATCCGGGTCGTTAGGTGCGCCGCCAAGCGCACTGCCGACCATCGAAGTCCGCCCGTCGCTGGCCGCCACGGCCCAGCCGGCCAGCGCCATCAGCGGGAAGTAAATCGGGTAATAGTGGTACCGCAAGTAAAAGACCTGCGGGAAGCCGGTGCCGGTAAATTCTTCCTCGTGCCAGGTGCCGTCTTCTCGCTGACGATCGAGCAAGTACTGAATGCCGCGCGTCGCGGCTGGGCCGCGCGCATGGCCGGCGGCCACCAGCCCCATCACGGCCCAGGCGGTTTGCGACGCGGTGGAGGGGCCTTGGCCGCGCAAATGTGGCTGGGCATAGCTGTCCGGCGACTCGCCCCATCCGCCCGTGGGCTGCTGATAGGCCACGAGCCAGTTGACGCCGCCCACGATCAGCGGATCGTCCGGCGTGAGGCCCACGGCGGCCAGCCCGACCAGTGCCTGCCAGGTGCCATAGATATAGTTGACGCCCCAGCGCCCGAACCAACTTCCGTCGACCTCTTGCGTGCGGCGCATGTAGGCCACGGCCCGATCGACGACTGCGTCGCCCACGCGCCGCCCAAGATGACCCAGCATTTCCAGTACCCGTCCGGTCAAGTCCGGCGTGCTGGGGTCAATCATCGCATTATGATCGGCAAACGGCACATGGCACAGAAATTCGTGGTCGTTGTCACGATCGAACGCGCCCCAACCGCCGTCCCGGTTCTGCAACGCCAACACCCAGTCGAGCGCTCTCTGGCTTGTCGCGGCCAATTGATCGAGCGTGGCGATCCTCTCGCGGGCCTCCTCGGCGGTCGCCACGGCAGAGTGGCCGATCAGCTGCAAGCCCGGGGGCAACATTCCCGCGATTCCCTCGGGCCGCTCGACCTGGCTGGCCAGCGCCATCAGCACCATCACGGTGTCGTCGACGTCGGGATAAAACTCGTTGGCATACTCGAAGCACCAACCGCCTGCCGGGGCGGCGACGGTTTTCGACCAATCGCCCGGGCGACGAATTTCCTGCCGCAGCAGCCAATCGACGGCCCGCCGCGCAACCGCGTGTTCAGGTTCCAAGCCGCTGGCCGCCAAGGCTCGCAGCGTAATCGCCGTATCCCAAACCGGCGACTTGCACGGCTGCAAGCGGACGGTATCGTCCTCGTCGATGATCAGCTCTTCGAGATGCTCGTGGCAATACTTCACTTCCGGGCTATCGTCCGAGTACCCCAGGCAACGTAGCGCGATGAGGCTCCAGACCATCGGTGGAAAAATGGCGCCCAAACCGTGGCTGCCCGCGAAGCGTTCGACGACCCATTTTTCGGCCGCGGCCAGGGCGCGCTTGCGCAGCGGCAACCATCCGCGGCGCTGAGCCAATTTGAGCGCCCAATCAACCGAGCGGAAGAAGCGGTCCCAGCTCAGCAGGCCGGTGCCCCCCTTTTGCCCCGGACAGCGCAGGGGCGGCCACTCGCCAGGTGGCTTGAGAAATAGCTCTGAAATGCCCAACCGCGGATTGACGGCGGCCACCGGCTGGCAAGCCGACATGATCGACAACGGCACGATAATCGTGCGCGACCAGGCGCTGACGCGGTACAAGTTGATCGGACACAAGCGCGGAAGCAGCAGGGCCTCGGGCGGGACGGCCGGACATTGCTCATAGGAGATCTGGCCCAACAAGGCCAGGTAGAACCGCGTAAAACTGTTGACCGCGTCGGCGCCGCCGTGGGCCAGGACCGCCGCGCGGGCCCGCTGCATCGCGGCCGAGCTCGGATCGTGGCCAGTGAGCTTGAGCGCGAAATACGCTTTCACGCTGGCGCTGACGTCGACGGGACCCCCGGGGTAGGTCGTCCAACCCCCGTCGGCGAGCTGCCGGTCCAGGATGTATCGCGCTGCCTTGAGCGCGGTCGGGCTTGTGTGCCGTCCCAAAAAGGCCAAGAGCAGGACGTATTCACTCTCCAGGATCGTATCGCCCTCGAGCTCGGCCACCCAATGGCCGTCGTCATGCTGACGGTCGACGAGCCAGCCGCGCGTGCGCAGCAATGCGCGCTTGAGGGCCGAGGCAAGTTGCCCGCACGACAAGGAGCCATTCGCTGACGGTTGGCCCGAACGCTCGTCATCGAGGGGGACAACGCGCACGTGCCGTTTTGGTTTCATACCACTGGTTTCTCGAAGAGCCTCCATGCCGCGAATCTTCCTTGATTCGCCGTCGTCCGACGCCACGCGGGAGGTTGACAGCTTATGTCATGTTCAAACGGGGGGCAAGGTCAATGGCCTCGTGCGCAATGATGCTCTTTCTCGTTCGATTGCGGGGTTGTCGTTCTTCTTTGCAGCGGTCACGAGCAACGCGAAGGGCGTGCGAACGCTTGCGTGTGCGCCGAGGTGCTATCGCGGTCCAAAGGCTGTCGACTGCGAAGCCGTTGGGGGGTGTCGATTGCGATGCACGGGCAAACTGGCAACAACTTGAGGCCGGCAGCTCTTCCACAGTCGCGCCAAGCAGACTTCGCTTCGCGGAAGCTGGGAAAGATACGAGCAGGATTGTCGATCTGACGCACCGGCGAGGGGGGCGCGACGTGCTCCGGCTGGCCCCCAGTCGTTCAAGTCGATAGCGGCCCCAGCCCGATGCAAAGGGCAACTGATCGAACGGGGGCGTGTGCCGCGACTTCGTGACGCAGCAACTTTGATCAAGGCCAGGATAGGGACTGCCGAATGTCAAGTGGCGACCCGACGTCGCAAGAAGCCCTGGGATTTCTCACGGTCCTCGAGCACGAACAGCAGGGCCTGGTCGGCGGCTACCTGATTCTCAATACGGCGGGTCGACCGTTGGAATTTCACTGCACTGCGCCGGTCAAACCAAGCCGCGCTCAGCAGATCTTGTTCGGTCCAACGCTCGATTCGTATTTGTACGGCGAGCAGATCGGACAGACTCTGCTGGCCAAGGGTTCGATCGCGCCAGTGGCCGTTTGCACCGACGTCCAGCGCGTGCTCAGCGTGCGCGACTACGTCTCGTTGCCCCTGGCGCTGGTGCTGGTCGGTGAAGACAAGCCTCCCGCGCAGGAGACTTCCGCACCGCCGCCAACGTGGCGGTTCGACGCGCCCCATCACGCGGGGCCTGACATGCACGCTTTCGAGATCGGCCGCAACCGCCTGGCCGTGGCCGCGCATCGCGACGCGGATCGCCACGAGATCGTCGCCCGGCTGATCGGTCTGGCCGCGTTCGATTTGAGCGAACCATTCGAGCGCATTCGCGAGGCGGTCGAGGAAGCCCGCAAGGGTCCGCGCGGATAACATGCTGGGGCGCGCCATGCACGAACGGCCCAACGAACCTGCGAAAGGCGCCGCGCTGGGCGACTTTGGCGCGAACGTCGCGGCCGGCGGCGCTTGGGCGTGGAAACCGTCGCTCGAAGTGCCGACGTTCAGCACCACGGCGTCGCTCGATGTGCACGCCTGGCCGGTGCCTTGGGCGCTAGCGGCGCTGCGGCCGCCAACGCTGCGGCTCGCTAGCGCGCAATGGGCGGTCAAACTCACGGCGGCCATTTCGTTGCCCATCGTCGCGCCGAAGCTCAAGGTGTTCAGCTTTCGGTTCCCGCAACCAGGCGACTGGCTCGCAAAATCCCTCGCCTCGTCCCGGGAACAAGCGGGTTCGCCCCCCGCACCGTCCCCTAGCATCAACGCCGCCCCGGGCGCGATACCGAAAGCCGGCCGCACGCGCATCAAGCCGCCCGGCGACATCGTCAAGCTCGAAGATCGATTGTTCTACGTGCTGCAGCCTTCGCTGGAAACATTGATTGGCGAAGGTTCATTGGCTTTCCCGTTCCGCCCGTTCGCCTATCAGTTCGAAGGCGTGGCCTTTCTCTATCCGCGCTATGCGGCCATCCTGGCCGACGAGATGGGCCTGGGCAAAACGATGCAGGCCATCACGGCCGTGAGGCTGTTGCTGCATGCCGGCGAACTGGAAAGCGTGCTGTTGGTCTGCCCCAAGCCGCTGGTCACTAACTGGCAGCGCGAGTTCGCGGCCTGGGCGCCCGAAGTGCCGCTGGCCGTGATTGAGGGCGACCAGGCCAAACGCCGCTGGCAGTGGCAACAAAACGACATGCCCGTAAAGATCGCCAATTACGAGCTGTTGCAGCGCGATCGCGAGCTGGCCGTTGAGTTGGGACTGAAGTTCGACCTGGTCGTGCTCGACGAGGCGCAGCGCATCAAGAACCGCGGCAGCGCCACCAGCCTATGCGTGCGGGCGCTGGAGCGACGGCGTAGCTGGGCCCTGACCGGAACGCCCGTCGAAAACAGCCCGCAGGACCTGGTCGGAATTTTCGAATTCCTGTCGCCGGGCTATCTTTCGGACGCGATGAAGCCCCGCCGGATGGGTCGTGCCGCCGCCGATTACGTGTTGCGCCGCACGAAAGACCGCGTGCTGGCCGACCTGCCACCCAAAATGTTCCGCGACGCCGACGTGGAACTCTCGCCCGAGCAGCGGCAAAGCTATCA